>JAEKKK010000025.1 GCA_019510405.1 Gemmatimonadota bacterium
GATTGCCATGATGCAGCGTGCGCTCACCTCGTCGTTCGTCTGTCTGGCGCTCCTCTCGCTGCCGGTGGTGGTCCGTGCGCAGGGCACGCTGAGCACGCAGGGATTCGGCTATCCCACCGGCGAGATGAGCACGCGGGCGCTCGGCGCGGGCGGGGCGACGTCGGACTTCGACGCCTTCTCGTCCACCAACCCGGCGTCGATCGCGGCCTCGCTGGGCTCGATGCTGTACGTGCAGATGGAACCGGAGTACCGGCACCTGACGAACGAGAACGGGGGCAATCAGAAGAACGTGATCGCGCGCCATCCGCTCGCGGCGCTGGCGGTGCAGATCCGGCCGAACCTCTTCGGCGGCGTGAGCGTCTCGAACTTCCTCGATCGCAGCTTCGAGACGCAGGAGCGGCGCACCACCGTGATCGCCGACACGAGCCTCGCGACGACGAACACGTTCAAGAGCGACGGCGCGATCGGTGACGTCCGCGCCGGGTTGGCGTGGACGCCGACGTCGTGGGTGCGCCTCGGCGTCGCGGGGCACATCATCTCCGGTTCCAACCGCCTGCGCAGCACCGAGGCGTTCGACGACAGCGTGCGCTTCGCCGCGATCGCCGACACCCAGACGGTGACCTACGTCGGCAGCGCGCTGTCGGCCGGTGTCCAGCTGTTCGCCGGCCAGGTCGCCGCGTTCGCGGTGTCGTACCGCAAGGGCAACAGCATGTCGGTGAAGCATCAGGACACGACGCTCGCGACGGCCAACGTTCCCGACGGGATCTCGTTGAGCGCCGCCTTCATCGGCATCAAGGGCTCGATGCTCGCCGTGCGCACGTCGCGGGACAGCTGGACGCGGATGGAGGGGCTGGGCTCGGACTCGCTGCCCATCACGAACTCGTGGGACACGAGCGTCGGCGCGGACGTGCTCGGCCCGCACATCGGCAGTCACGTCCTGCAGCTCCGCGCGGGCGGGCGGTGGCGAACGCTCCCGTTCGGACTGGTGAACAGCGAGATCAAGGAGCGCACGTACAACGTCGGAGGGGGCACCTTGCTTGCTCAGGGACGGCTCGGGATCGATTTTGCGGCTATCCGCTCGCTCCGCACTCCGGTCGCGAGCGGCGTCCCCTTCCGCGAGTCCGCGTGGACCATGAGCTTCGGCGTCACGGTACGACCCTGACCGCATGAGCGAGCTTGCCCCACCTCCGGCCGACGCTCCGCTGATCCTCGTGGCGGACGACGTGCCGGCCAACGTGGAGTTGTTGTTCGATCAGCTCCACGTCCTCGGTTTCCGGGCCGTGGCGGCGTACGACGGCCCCGCGGCCCTTCGCGTGTGCGCCGACCGGCATCCCGACCTCTGCATCCTCGACGTCTCGATGCCGGCCGGTGACCTGGGCGTCGACGACCGCTCAACGGGGTTCGAGGTGTGCCGCCGCATCAAGCGCGATCCGCGCACGGCGCGCATCCCGGTCATCTTCGTCACGGCGCTCAACGACACCACCGATCGCGTCAAGGCGATCGAGGCGGGCGGCGACGATTTCCTCACCAAGCCGCACAACCGGCTCGTGCTCGGCGCGCGCGTGCGCTCGCTCCTCAAGCTCAAGGCGGCGACGGACGCGCTCGAGGAGAGCCTGCGCAAGCAGAAGGAGCTCGAGAAGGTGCGCGACGATCTCATGAAGATGATCGTCCACGACCTCAAGTCGCCGCTCACGTCGATGATCGGCGCGATGGAGATGCTCGTCGACGGCGACTTCGGCCCGCTCTCCGGCGATCAGCGCCGCGCGCTCGTCGACACGGAGAGCCGCGCGCAGGACCTGCTGTCGCTGATCGAGGACCTGCTGGAGCTCGCGAAGCTCGAGGAGTCGCGGCTGCCGCTGCACCTCGAGCCGCTGCGTCCCGGCTCGCTGCTCAACGAGGTCTCGCGCGAGTGGGAGCTCCGCGTCCAGCAGGAGCGCGCCCAGCTCGTGCTCGACGTGCACGCCGACGCCAGACCGGTGGAGGCCGATCAGGCGCTCGTCAAGCGCGTGTTCAGCAACCTCATTCAGAACGCGCTCACGCACTCGGCGCGCGCCGTGACCGTCACGCTCGGCGCGCGCGCCGAGGGAGAAGGCACACTCTTCACCGTGGCCGACGACGGGGTCGGGATCCCGCCGGAATATCACGACATCATCTTCCGCAAGTTCGAGCAGGTGAAGACGCTGCACATTCCGCGCGTCCGGAGCTCTGGACTCGGCCTCGCCTTCTGCAAGCTCGTCGTCGAGGCGCACGGAGGCCGCATCTGGGTGAAGAGCGGCCCGGAGCAGCGGGGAAGCGCATTCCACTTCTGGCTGCCGGACCATCCGCCGGCCAGCCCACCGCCGATCGCCGGCGGTCTCGGCTCATGAAGCTCTTCCTCCGCACCTTCGGCTGTCGCGCCAACCAGTACGATAGCGAGACGGTACGCGCGCTCGTCGAGCAGCAGGGAGGGGAGATCGTCGACGCGCCCGAGGACGCCGACGTCGCCGTGTTCAACAGCTGCGCGGTGACGGCGGAGGCGGTCGCGGACCTGCGCCAGCAGGTGCGTGCCGCGGCGCGCCGCAACGAGAAGCTGCGCTCGGTGGTGATGGGCTGCGCGGCCGGTCTCGGAGGGAGCGCGCGCGCGTCGATCGCCGCGCTCCCGACGGTGCAGGCGATCGTCCACGGCGTCGATCTCGACACCATCGCCCAGGCGATCGGCATCGCGACGGGCCGTCCCGTGGCGCCGGCGCGCCAATCGGGTGCGCGCGCGCTGCTGCGCATCCAGGACGGTTGCGACGAGCACTGCACCTTCTGCGCGACGACGATCGTGCGCGGTGTCCACCGCAGCCGCGATGCATCGGCGATCGTCGCCGAAGCGACGGCGCTGGCCGAGCATCACGGCGAGATCGTGCTCACCGGCGTGCACATCGGCGGGTGGGGGCGCGAGCTTGGCACCTCGCTGGGCGCGCTCGTGGAGCGTCTGGTGCGCGAGGTTTCGCGGGTGCGCTTCCGCCTGACCTCCATCGAGGCGACCGAAGTCGACGAGCGCCTCGGCGAGCTGCTCACCGGAGCGCCGGGCCGCGTGGCGCCGCATCTGCACGCGCCGCTGCAGTCCGGCTCCGACCGGCTGCTCAAGCGCATGGGGCGGCACTGGTACACGGCACGCCGCTACGCCGCCGCGATCGAACGCATCGCCGCGGCCGCGTCGGTGTTCGCGCTCGGCGGCGACGTGATCACCGGATTTCCCGGCGAGCGCGAGGACGATCATCGGGAGACGGTGGCGCTCGTTCGATCGCTCCCCTTCACGTCGTTGCACGTCTTCCCGTATTCGGCTCGCCCGGATACGGCGGCCGAGCGCCTGCCGCAACTGGTGTCGGGACGCGTCTCCCGTGCCCGCGCGGCAGAGCTGCGCGACCTCGCCGCCTTCAAGGCCGACACCCACCTCCGCTCGCGCATCGGCGGAGCGGCGGACGTGGTCGTCATTCGTGACGGCGAGTCGCGTCGCGGCCTGACGGAGGACTACCTGGACGTTGCGCTCGAGGGCGTTACGCCGCCCCGCTCCGAGCGCTTTGCCGCCACCCTCGCGCTCCGCGACGGCGCGCTCATCGCCGAGGCACGGGACCGGCTCGGCGGTTAGATTCCCCGGATGTCGAGCGAGTCCCGCCCCACGGTCTACGTCGAGACCTACGGCTGCCAGATGAACGTGAGCGACTCCGAGCTGATGCTCGGGAAGCTCGCGAGCGCCGGCTACACGCCGGTGGAGCAGCCCGAGGGCGCGGACGTCATCCTCGTGAATACGTGCGCCATCCGCGACCACGCCGAGCAGCGGGTGATCGGGCGGCTTGGTGAGCTGAAGCGGCACATGAAGCCGGACACCGTCATGGGCGTCACCGGCTGCATGGCGCAGCGGCTCGGACCGACGCTGCTCGAGAAGGCGCGCCACGTCTCGCTCGTCATCGGCCCGGACGGCTATCGCGCCCTGCCCGCGCTCGTCGACGGCGCACGGCGCGGCGAGCGCGCCATCGCGACGACCTTCGATCTCGAGGAGCACTACGAGGACTTCGCGCCGCGCCGGTTCGACAAGGTGAAGGCGTGGATTCCCGTGCAGCGCGGGTGCGACTATCGCTGCACGTACTGCATCGTGCCGACGACGCGCGGCTCGGAGCGCAGCCGCCGGCTCGACGACGTGATCCGCGAGGTGGAAGGCGTGGTGGCCGACGGCATGAGCGAGGTGGTGCTGCTCGGCCAGACGGTCAACTCCTACAACGACGGCACGCACGACTTCGCGGATCTGCTCCGGCGTGTCGGCACCGTGTCCGGCATCAAGCGTGTCCGCTTCACCAGCCCGCACCCGAACGACTTCAGCGATCGGGTGATCGCGGCGCTCGCCGAGGTGCCGACGGTGTGCGAGCACGTGCATCTGCCGATGCAGAGCGGCTCGACGCGCACGTTGAAGCGCATGCTGCGCCGCTACACGCGCGAGGAGTATCTCGCGTGCGTGGAGCGGCTGCGCACCGCGGTGCCGGGCCTCGCGCTGACGACGGACGTCATCGTCGGCTTCCCGGGAGAGACGGAGGCCGACTTCGCCGAAACACTGAGCGCCGTCCAGGCGGTCGGGTTCGTCGACGCGTACACGTTCATCTTCTCGCCGCGCGACGGCACGCCCGCCACCCGCCTGCCGGCCGAGCTGACGGTGCCGAACGAGGTGGCGAGCGAGCGGCTGCAGCGGCTCGTGACGCTCGTGCGCTCCGGCGCACGCGAGCGGAACCTCGGCCTGCTCGGGACGCGCCACGAAGTCCTCGTGGAGCGTGAGGCGAAGCGCGGCGAGGCGATGCTCATGACGCGCACTCGCGACTTCAAGACCGTGCTCGTCCCGGGCGACGCGTCGATGCTCGGCAAGTACCTGCACGTGGAGCTCACCGGCACCACCGGCTCGACGTTCACCGGCGCGATCGTGCGCGAGCGCCAGCCGCTCCCGATGGCGGGATGACGTAAGGCTCGTATCGGCGGGTCGGATCGTTGGGGTCAGAGTCGCTGGACTCTGACCCTTTTGCTTGTGGAGTCATCCCGCGCGGTGCGTGGAATCGGACCGGTGTGTCGTGTCCGGATGACGGCCGGCGACTCTTCGTCGCGAACCGTTGGCGATGCCTCTCGTCGCCTGGAGTGCCGTCGCGTATGCGAGCGGACTGCTCGCCGGATTCGCGTTCGTGGAGCGCATCGCGCTCGCGATCTCGGGTCTGGTCATCATCGCGGCGCTCGCGGCGCTGCGGATGGAACGCCGGTGGGCGGCCGCGGCGCTCGTCATGGCGGCGGGCGCGGTGCTCATCGCGCTGGCCGAGGCCAACCACGAGCGCGGCTGCGCCGCGGTGCTCGCCGCGCGGCGACGCTGGGAGCTACGCGTGGATGCGCCGGCTGCCGCAGGCGGCGTCGCGCGCGGAACGATCAGTGCCGATGGGTGCACACGCCGCGCGACCGTCCTCGTCGCGGAAGGGCAGGGCGCGCCGGGCGAGGTACTGGCGGTGACCGGCCAGCCGTCGGTGGACGAGCGTACGGTGCTCGTGCAGAACGGGCGACTCACCGTGCTCGGCCCCGACGGCGTCCTCGCGCGCCTGCGTGCGCGGACCGGCGCCCGGATCGATCGGCTGTTCGGCGACGACGCGCCGATGGTGCGCGCGCTCGTCATCGCCGACATGGGTGCGATCGATACCGAGCAGCGCAACCGCTACGCGAACGCGGGTCTCGTGCACATGCTCAGCGTGTCTGGTCTGCACGTCGGCATCATCGCGCTCGCGCTGCAGCTCCTGGGCGCGACGCTGCGACTGCCGATCGTGCCGACGCGCATCGCGACGCTCCTGCTGCTCGTCGCGTACGTCGTCGGGATCGGCGCGCCGCCGCCGGCGGTGCGCGCGGCGGTCATGCTCGGCGTGCTCGTGGCGAGCCGCCTGCGCCAGCGCCCGACCAACGCGTGGGCGATCCTCGCGCTGGGCGGCGTCGTGCCGCTCGCCGATCCGCGCATCGTGCTCGACCTCGGGTGGCAGCTCAGCGTGGCCGGCGCGGCGGCGCTCATCTCGGGGGGCGCGCTGGCCGGACGCGTCGTTCCCGCGAAGTGGAAAGGGATGCGGCGAAAGCTCGCCTCGGGCGCCGTGGTGAGCATCGTCGCGACGCTCGTCACCGCGCCGCTCGTCGCGTGGGCGTTCGGCCGGATCTCGCTCGTCGGTCCGGCGACCAACCTGCTCGCCGATCCGGTGATGGGGATGTTGCAGCCCGTCCTCTTTCTCGCGCTGTGCATTCCGATCGGGCCGGTGGAACGCCTGTGTGCCGACGCGTCGCACGCATTGATCCTGGCGTTCGATGCCGTGGCGAGGGCCGGCGCGGCAGTGCCGCATGGTGCGCCCGCCGTGGTGCCGACGGCAACGTCCGCGGTGCTCGCCGGCGTCGCCGCGGTGGCCGCGCTGGTGGCGTGCACATCGCGTTCGGCGCGGCCGGCGCTCGTCGGCGCAGGCGCGCTGGCGCTACTGGTCGTCGCGCCCGTGCTCCGGCCGCGGGGCGCCTTCACCGAGCTGCACGTCATCGACGTCGGGCAGGGCGACGCGCTCGCCATCCGGACCCGCGCCGGCCGATGGATCCTGATCGACGCGGGGCGGAGCTGGCTCGGTGGCGATGCCGGACGGTCCACGGTGGTGCCCTACATCGCGCATCGCGGCGGCGACGTTCCGCTCTTCGTGCTCTCGCACCCGCACGCCGATCACGTCGGCGGCGCCGCGTCGGTATTCGCCGCGTTGCATCCGGCGCGCTTCCTCGATCCAGGCTACGTCGGTACGTCGCCGCCGTACCGCGCCGCGCTCGGCGAAGCGGCGCGCGATCGCATTCCCTGGCAGCGCGTGCGTCCGGGGGACTCGCTCGCCGTCGATGAAGTGGTGCTCACGATGCTCGCGCCGGATTCCGTATGGGCGTCGAATCTGGCCGACGCCAATCTCGCCAGCACGGTGCTCGTGGCGCGGGTCGGTGCCGTGCGGTTC
>JAEKKK010000130.1:0-23554 GCA_019510405.1 Gemmatimonadota bacterium
GCCATTCACCGTGTGGAAGGGGAGGAAGTCGCGTCCGTAGGCGAGCGTCGCACTGTCCACGCGCAGCGTGCGCGTCGTGTCGAAGGTGCCGATGAAGATCGGCACCGTCTGGAAGAAGGTGCCGTTCTCTCCGCCGGGGCGAAGTCCCATGCGCGCCATCTCGCGTGCGACGTAGTCGGTGCCCATGACATTGCCGCGCGTCGTCGCTTCGCGGCCGAGCATGGAGTCGTCGGCGAAGACGTACAGCCGCGACATCAGGTCCGTCGGCGTGATCGCTCCCGTCGTGGGCGTCGCGCGATGCGTGCGCGGCAGCTCGCCACCAGGCGTGGCGGCGGTACCGACGGTTCCGGCGGTGGCGCAGCCACTGAGCGCCGCGGCGAGGAACAGAGGACGGAGTCTGTGCATGGACGATTGGCGTGGAATGCTGGGATGCAGAAGTATCACACGAATCACGGCCGGCCGGGACCACCGGTGCTCTGCCATCATCGGGTCGAAAGTGTTCACTTTCCTGCATGAAACGACTTCTTCTCGCCGCGACGCTCCTGCTCCCGGTCCCCGCGGGCGCCTTTGCCCAGGACAATCCGACCGGCGACCCGATCGTCCAGCGCATCTACGACGAGGGCATGCGCCGCTCGCAGGCCGCGAAGCTCGCGCAGGTGCTCATGGACTCCATCGGCCCGCGCCTCACCGGGTCGCCGGCGAACCGGGCGGCCAACGACTGGCTCGTCCGCACGTACTCGGCATGGGGAGTGCCCGCGAAGAACGAACAGTACGGGACGTGGCGCGACTGGACGCGCGGCTCGAGCGGGTTGCGGCTCGTCTCCCCGCGGGCTCGCGACCTGGAGGCGACGATGCTCGCCTGGAGCGCACCGACGCCGGCCGGCGGCATCACGGCCGACGTCGTGGCCCTGCCGCGACTGTCCGAATTCGCCGACAGCGCCGGCTTCGCGCGCTGGCTGCCGAGCGTGAAGGGCAAGTTCGTGCTGGCCAGCATGCCACAGCCGACCTGCCGTCCCGATTCCGACCTTCGCTATTGGGCCGATTCGGCGACGTACCGTCACGCGGCCGCCCTGCGCGACAGCGTGACGGCCGAATGGAACGCGCGGGCCACCGCGGCGCACGTGAATGGCCGCACGCTGCCGGCGCTGCTCGAGCGTGCCGGCGCAGCGGGCGTGCTGTCCAATGCGTGGTCGCGCGGCTGGGGGGTGGACAAGATCCAGGCGGCACGGGCGAATGGCGTCCCCTCGTTCGACGTTGCCTGCGAGGACTACTCACTGCTCGCCCGGCTCGCCGAGAACGGGCAGCACCCGCGCGCGCATGCGACGGCCGACGCGCGACTCGCGCCACGCGAGTCGCCGGTGTTCAACACGATCGCGCGCATCGAGGGGAGCGAGAAGCCGAACGAGTACGTGATGCTCTCGGCGCATCTCGACTCGTGGGACTCGGGGAGTGGCGCCACGGACAACGGCACCGGCACGATCACGATGCTCGAGGCGATGCGCATCCTGAAGCAGGTGTATCCGCATCCGAAGCGCACGATCCTCGTGGGCCACTGGAGTGGCGAGGAGATCGGCGAGATCGGCTCGGGGGCGTTCACCGCGGACCATCCGGACGTGCTCGCCGGGTTGCAGGCGCTGTTCAACCAGGACAACGGGACGGGCGAGGTCGACTCCGTGCAGACGAACGGCTTCGTGGACGCGGCGCCGGCGCTGGCGCGCTGGATGTCCCGCATGCCGGCAGACCTCACGCGGAACATCGTGCTGATGATGCCGGGTGTGGCACACAACGAGAGCACCGACAGCGACGTCTTCGATTGCCAGAACGCGCCCGCCTTCTTCCTGACGTCGTCCGACTGGTCGTACGGTGACTACACCTGGCACACGAACCGCGATACGTACGACAAGATCGACTTCGACAACGTGAAGCGGAACGCGACGCTGGTCGCGATGTTCGCGTATCAGGCGTCGGAAGATCCACAAAAGGTGTCGCGGACCCGGCGTGTGCCGCCGACCGACCCGAGCACCGGCCAGCCGATGCGCGTGCCGGTCTGCCGTCAGGCGCCGCGAAGCTGGGCGGCGTCGCAGGCGCGCTGACCCCTTCGCACCAAATGGTCAGACAGCGGCGGTGTCTGATTCCACGGCGCGCGGCAGGGAGAGCGTGAAGGTTGAGCCGAGTCCGGGCCGGCTCTCCACCGTGAGCTCGCCGCCCATCCCGCGCGCGAGCTCGCGGCTGATGGCGAGTCCCAGCCCCGTGCCTTCCATGGGCCGGTTGAGTCGCCGGTCGACCTGCACGAAGGGCTCGAAGATCTTGTCCTGCTGATCGGCGGCGATGCCGATGCCCGTGTCCTCGACGCGGAGCAGCACCTCGTGTGCGTTGCCCTGGCACTCGATGGCGATCGCGCCGCCCTCCTCGGTGAACTTGATCGCGTTGGAGAGCAGGTTGATGAGGATCTGCCGCAGCTTCTCGACGTCGGCGTGGACGACGAGATCCGGCGTGCAGCCGCGTGTCTCGAAGCGCATCCGCTTCACGTGCAGCAGCGGCCCCGTCGTCTCCGACACGAACTCGAGCACCGTCTGGATCGACACGGGCTCGATGTCGAAGCGGACGTGGTGCGTGTCGAGCTTCACGAGATTCAGCACGTTGTTGATGAGGCTCAGCAGGTGATGCTGGCTGCGCTGGATCCGCGCGAGCACGTCGCGCTGCGCGTCGGTGACGGGGCCGTGGATGCCCATCTCGAGCAGCTCGGCGTAGCCGCCGATCGCGTTGAGCGGGGTGCGCAGCTCGTGGCTCATGGTGGCGAGGAACTGCGTCTTCACCTCGTTGGCCACGTCGGCTTCGCTGCGCGCCGTCCGCTCCGCCTCGAGCAGGCGTGCGCGCTCGAGGGCGAGTGAGCACTGTCGCGCGAGGATGAGCGCGAAGGCGCGTTCGTCGTCGGAGAAGTGGCGTTCCCTCTCGAAGGCGAGACCGAGCGCGCCGATCGGCTGCCCGCCGATGGCGAGCGGCACCACGGCGTTCGCCGAGTGACCGACGTCGCCCGCGAGACGGGCGAGCGCGGGGAAGTGGGCGTGCCACTGGCCGGCGCTCTCGAGGAAGAGCGGCTCGCCGGTGCGCGCGACGTACGACAACGGAGTCGGGGCGCCGATCGCGTATCGCTTCCACTCGGCGGCGACATCGCTCGGCATTCCGTGGGTGCCGAGCAGCTCGAGAGACTGTCCGTCGGGCGACTTGAGGGCGACGACGCCGCCGTCGGCATGCATCGCAGCGGCGCCGTGCTCGACGACGGCGGCGATGACCTCGCGCGTCGTCACTGCGCCGACGAGCGCGTCGGCGAGCGCGTACGACTGCTCGCGGCGGCGCGCCTGGGCGCGCTCACGTTCGGCGCCGCGGACGCGTCCCGTGACGTCGCGAACTACCGCGCCTACGCCGTAGAGCCGCTCGCCTCGCGCACGGACGGGGAAGACGCTGGCGATCCAGTGCCGCAGATCGTCGCGTCCCACCTGCCGGCCGGAGAACTCGTAGTCGTGGATCGCCTCCCCGCGCTCGGCGACGCGACGCAACGCGGGCTCGATCATCGGCCACAGTGCGGGGGGCGAGAGCTCACGCGCCGACTTCCCTGTGCACTCCTCCACCGTGCACCCGACGGTGCGAGCGAGTGCCTCGTTGATCCGCACGACACAGAGATTGCCGTCGAGAAACGCGATGCCGACGGGAGCACTGGCGAGCAATGCTTCGAGCAGGACGAGTGAGTCCTCGTCGCTGGCCGTGATCGATTTGTCAGGGGAACGAATCATCTTGAAGCTCGATGCATCGGGTCCCGGCCGGCTCACCGGGACGCGATGCTCGGTCTGCGGTGCTGCTGTGGGTGGCTAGTACAGCCTGGCGATGACCTCGTTGAGGAGGGAGTTCGGTACGCTCGAGAAGCGCAGCCGATCAGCACCAGGAGAAACGATCGCGCGATGGAGGTTGCCGCTCCGGTCACGGTAGTACACGTAGCGCGAGTCGCCGGCATCGGCGGTGCGCAGGACGTGATACCCGTGGCGCCCCAGAACGTCGCTCAGTACGTACGCGCCCTGACCGGTGTCGTAGAGCTTCCTGTACTGGCCGGGCGGCATCCCGCCTGGCTTCTTCGCAAGGCCGGGCGGGATCGACTGGCGGCCCTGGTCGTAGCGGTAGTCGTGGCCGCTCCGATTCTCGTAGCGCGGGTCGCGCTCGTGGTCCCGGTCGTGGTCGTCGCGACGGACCTGCGCCTGCTCGTGCTTGTCGTGCCCTTTGCCGTGTCCCTTGCCCTGCGCCTGTGCCGGCGGGGCCGAAGCAAGGAAGAGCGCTGCCACCGCGAAGCCAGCCATACGATTCAGAGGAATTCGCATCTCTCTGTCTCCTGAGGAAAGGAAGTCCGCAGCGCGAGCGTCCGCAGCCGCGCGATTCCCGACTCTGCAGTGCATCTTCGGCGCCGTGCGCGGCCGGATCCTCTAAGTGCCCACCGAGACGGGAGTTGAGCGCGCGCAAACGCCGGCGTGTTCGCACTCGCGCTCGTCACCAGAGAGGACGGTTCGGGCAGACTTCTGCTTCCTGGCGAGGTCGGCATTCGGGGCTGGCACACTCCACGCGGCGCACGGGGGCATTTTTGGGGACACCACTCTCACCGGAGCAGAGATGGCGAGCGCAAAGCGAGGGGACACCGTTCGGGTGCACTACACCGGCACGCTGGAGAACGGCGAGCAGTTCGACAGCTCACGCGGTACGGATCCGCTGACCTTCACGCTCGGGGAGGGGGCGGTGATCCAGGGGTTCGACGACGCCGTCGACGGGATGTCGGTCGGAGAGACGAAGCGGGTGACGATCCCGGCCGCCGAGGCCTACGGCGATCGCCGCGACGAGCTGACATTGCGCGTACCGCGCAGCGAGCTGCCGACGGACCTCGAGCTCGAGGTCGGGAGCCGGCTGCGCATGGAGCAGGGGCCCGAATCGGTGATCGTCACCGTGCGGGACATGGATGAAGGCTCGGTGATGCTCGACGCCAATCATCCGCTGGCCGGTGAAGCGCTGACGTTCGATCTGGAGCTGGTCGAGATCGTCTGACCGCCACGCGGCGAAAGGAAGGCGGGGCGCGGGGGGAAGCACGCTTTCCTTGCGCCCTTTGGTCGGAGCGCTTATTGTCTGTTCGGTTTAACAATACAGTTAAACAAATGGCTCAACACCGCGGAACACCGCCCCCACCGCTCGACGCGGACAGCGAGACCAGGATTCTCGACGCCGCACACGTCGTCTTCACGCGGCGCGGGACCGCGGGCGCGCGCATGGCAGAGATCGCCCGGGAAGCGGGGGTCAACCACGCATTGGTGCACTACTACTTCCGCACCAAGCAGCGGCTGGCCGAGGCCGTGTTCCGCCGCGCCGCTGGTCAGCTCTTCCCCGCGATGCTCGCCGTGTTCGCGTCCGACCTGCCGATCGAGGAGAAGGTGCGGCGCATCGTCTCGGCGCAGGTCGACATGCTGCTCGAGAATCGATACCTGCCGGGCTACCTCCTCGCGGAGCTGAACCACTACCCGGAGCGCGCCGAGCTCCTGCTCAGCAGCATCGCCGGTGCGGCGGCGGACGTCGTGCGCCCGCGGCTCTTCGGCAAGCTCGCCGAGCAACTCGACGCGGCGGCGCGTGCGGGCACGCTCCGGCCGATCACCCCGCAGGCGTTCGTGCTGAATCTCGTGTCCATGGTCGTCTATCCCTTCGCGGCCCGCCCGTTCGTGATGGCGATCATGGGGCTCGACGACGCGCGGTTCACCGCGATGATGCAGGCGCGGAAGACCGAGCTGCCCGACTTCTACCTCGCGGCGCTCCGGCCATGACGCGCCACGGTTCAATGGCCTTGGTGCTCGTCGCGCTCACCGCGTCGGCGAGTGGGCGCGCCGCGGCGCAGGCACCGACGACCGATTCGCTCCGGCTCGACGACCTCTACGCGGCCGCGCAGCTGCACGATCCGCGAACGCGCGAGCTCGCGATCCGGGAGTCGCAAACGGCGCTGCGCCTGCGCACCATCGCCAACGAGCTCCTCCCCGCCGTGAGCGCCACGAGCTACGAGCAGTATCAGTCGGTGGTGACGTCATTCCCGGGCGCCGTCGGCCGACCGGGACAGTCGCTGCTGCACGACACCTTCGACGCGAACGTGCAATTGACACAGACGCTGTTCGATCCGTCCCGCGGCGCGCGCGAGGGTGTCGAGCGGGCGCAGCTCGCGCGCAATCAAGCCGATGTGCTGACCGCACTCTACACCACGCGCCAGCAGGTGAACGCGGCATTCTTCCAGGTGGCCGAGCTGTCGGCGCGTCACGAAGCCGTTCGGGCGGCGATCACCGACCTCGAAGCGCAGGCGCAGGTGGCCGACGCGCGCGTGCGGAACGGCACGGCGCTCACCAGCGAGCTCTCGACGGTGCGAGCCGAGCTGCTGCGCCGGCGTCAGGACGACGAGCAGATTCTCGCCGACCGCGACGCGGCGATGCGCGTACTGGCCGATCTCACCGGCGTCTCGTTCCGCACCAACGCCCCGGTGGCGCTTCCGTCGCTCGAGCGGTTCGTCGCCGAGTCGCGCGCGGTGGACAGCGTGCGGTCGCGGCCGGAGTTCGCGCGCTTCGCCCGGTCGCGCGAGCTGCTGACCCGTCAGTCGGAGGTGCTGGAGACGCAGCTCAAGCCGCGCGTCTCCGCGTTCCTGCGCGGCGGGGCGGGACGGCCGGGTCTCAACATCCTGAACACGACCATCCAGCAGTACTGGATCGCCGGCGTGCAGCTCCAGTGGACGCCCCTCGACTGGGGCCATGCGGCGCGCGACCGCGAGGCGCTCGCGCTCGAGCGCGGCGTCGTGGACGCCGAGGCGCAGGCGTTCGCCGATGCACTACGACGCGAGACGACGAGCGATCTCACGACGATCGACCGGCTGCAGCGTACGCTCGCCTCCGACGACGAGATCGTCACGCTGCGCGAGCAGATCGTGCGCGAGACGGCGGCGCGCTTCCGCGAGGGCGAGGTCACGGCGGCGCAGTACGTGGATCGGCAGACGGATCTGCTCTCGGCGCGCATCACGCGCGCGCAGCATCGCGTCGAGCTGGCGCAGGCGCGCGCAAACTATCTCACCACTCTCGGCGTGCAGGTGCACTGATGCCTTCTCATCGAGTCGACGGCCGGATGCTCGCCGCGGTAGCGGCGCTCCTCATAGTCGCGTGCCATCACGCCGAGGAGCCGGATGCGTACGGGAACTTCGAGGCGACGGAGACCGTCGTTTCGGCGCAGACCCCGGGCGCGCTCCTCTGGTTCACCCCGATGGAGGGTCAGCAGGTGGCGCCGGGCAACCTGCTCGGTGTGGTGGACACCGCGCAGCTCGCGCTGGAGCGGGCGCAGGCGCGGGCGCAGAGCGCGGCCGTCCGGTCGCGCGTGTCGGAGTCCGGGCGGCAGGTCGAGGTGCTGGCGGTACAGCGTGACTTCGCGCAGCGCGCCTACGAGCGCACGCGCCGGTTGTTCGCCGAGCACGCGGCCACCGCGCAGCAGCTCGACCAGACCGAAGGGGAGTATCGCACTCTGGGCGAGCAGATCGCCGCGGCGCGGGTCCAGCAGCAGAGCGCCGTCGGCGATGCGCGGGCAAGCGACGCGCGGGTCGCTCAGCTCACCGAGCAGATCTCGCGGAGCCGCGTCATGGCGCCGCTCGCGGGCACCGTGTTGGCGACCTACGCGCGCAAGGGAGAGTTCGTGCAGCCGGGCCAGCCGCTCTTCCGGATCGCGAACCTCGACAGCCTCACGCTGCGTGCATACGTGACCGAGCCGCAGCTCACGCAGCTCAGGATCGGGCAACGCGTGCAGGTGTCGGTGGATCGCGCCGGCGAACGGCTCGTCGTGCCCGGGACGGTGACCTGGGTCGCGAGCAAGGCGGAGTTCACGCCGACGCCGGTGCAGACGCGCGACGAGCGGGCCGATCTCGTGTACGCGGTGAAGATCTGGGTCGTCAACCGCGGCGGCGCGCTGAAGATCGGGATGCCGGCGGACGTCAGCTTCCCCTCACTGGCGCGGTCGTGACGGCGCGCGGCGCGGGCGCGGCAATCGAGGCGGAGGGGCTCAGTCGCCACTTCGGCGCGGTGAAGGCGCTCGACGACGTGTCGTTCGACGTGCGGCCGGGAGAGCTGTTCGGCTTCATCGGCCCCGACGGCGCCGGCAAGACGACGCTGTTCCGGATCCTCACCACGCTGCAGCGGCCCGACGCCGGTTCGGCGCGCGTGCTCGGACTCGACGTGGTGAAGGATTTCTGGGCGATCCGCACCAGAGTCGGGTACATGCCCGGACGGTTCTCGCTGTACGCCGATCTCAGTGTGGAGGAGAACCTCCGGTTCTTCGCCTCCGTGTTCGGCACCACGCTGGAGCAGGGGGCAAAGCTCATCGCGCCGATCTACGAGCAGATCGCCCCGTTCAAGGACCGGCGAGCGGGGGCGCTCTCGGGAGGCATGAAGCAGAAGCTCGCGCTGTGCTGCGCGCTGGTGCACACGCCCGAGCTGCTCCTGCTCGACGAGCCGACGACGGGAGTGGATGCCGTGTCGCGGCGCGAGTTCTGGGATCTGCTCGAGAAGCTGCGCGCCAGCGGGCTGACGATCGTCGCGTCCACGCCGTACATGGACGAGGCCTCGCGCTGCGAGCGTGTCGCGCTCATCCAGCGCGGAAAGATCCTCGAGATCGCGGATCCGCGCCGGATCGGCGAGCGCTTCGATCGGCCGCTGATCGCGGTGCGCGCAAGGGAGCGCATGCGCCTGCTCGAGGCGCTGCGGGCGCATCCAGGCGCCGGCTCGGTGTTCCCGTTCGGGGACGTGGTGCACTACACCGACGCGCGTCCGGGCGGCGACGCACGCGCGATCGCGGATGCGGTGCGCCAGGATCTGGCGGCGCGCGGGATCGCCGACGCCGAGGTGGAGATCGTGTCGCCCGGGATCGAGGACGTGTTCATGGCGCTCATGCAGCGGCGAGGTGCGGAGGCGGCATGACCAGCGCGCTCGGGGAACGGAGCATCGAGGTCGACGGGCTCACCCGTCGCTTCGGCACGTTCACCGCCGTGGACAGGATCAGCTTCGACGTCGCGCAGGGCGAGGTGTTCGGCTTCCTCGGCGCGAACGGGGCGGGTAAGACGACGGCGATCCGCATGCTGATCGGCCTGCTCGCGCCATCGGCGGGAAGCGCGCGGGTGGCCGGCTACGACGTCGCCACCCATGCAGAGATGGTGAAGCGCAACATCGGCTACATGAGCCAGCGCTTCTCGCTGTACGAGGATCTCACCGTGCGGGAGAACATCACGCTGTACGGCGGCATTTACGGGCTGTCGGATATCGCGATAGAGAAACGGACGACGGAGCTGGTGGATCGACTGGACTTGCGCGACGACATCGATGCGCGGGTGAAGAGCATCCCCCTCGGCTGGAAGCAGAAGCTGGCGTTCTCGGTCGCGGTGCTGCACGACCCGCGGGTCGTCTTCCTCGACGAGCCGACGGGTGGCGTCGATCCGATCACCCGTCGGCAGTTCTGGGAGCTGATCTACACGACCGCGGCAACCGGCACGACGGTGTTCGTGACGACGCACTACATGGACGAGGCGGAGTACTGCGACCGCGTCTCCATCATGGTCGACGGGCGGATCGTGGCGCTCGGCACGCCGGCGGAGCTCAAGGAGCAGTATGAGGCCCGCAGCATCGACGACGTCTTCGTGCGGCTCGCCCGGGCCGGGACGGCGGCGTGAGCACGCCGGCGACGCGCCCGAAGCGGCCGCCCAGCACGCTGGGCGCGTTCGTGACGAAGGAGATGCACCACATCCTGCGCGACCGGCAGACGCTGGCGATCCTCCTGCTCATGCCGCTCGTGCAGGTGCTGCTGTTCGGCTATGCGCTGCGCACCGACATCCGCGACCTGCGCGTCGCCGTCGTGGACCCAACGCCGGATGTGGCCACGCTGCGATTGCGAAGCCGGCTCGCCGCGACGTCGCGCTTCCGCCTGTTGAAGGTGTCGACGACCACCAACGTGCTCCCCGAGCTGTTCCAGCGGCGCACGGCGGACGTCGCGCTCGTGCTGCCCACATCGTTCGCCGAGCGGATGGGGCGCGGCGATACCGCGCAGGTGCTGTTGATCACCGACGCGTCGGACCCGAACACCGGAACGACGATGCAGGTCTACGTGCGGAGCGTGCTGGCGGACTTCGAGCGCGATTTCGGAGGTGCCCGCCCACGGGCGGGCGCGATCTTCATAGCCGTCGCGTCGCGCATGCGGTTCAACCCGACCCTCGAGAGCGCGAACCTGTTCGTGCCGGGGCTCATCGCCCTCGTGCTCACCCTCGTGTCGGCACTGATGACGGCGATCTCGCTGTCGCGCGAGAAGGAGCTCGGGACCCTCGAGGTGCTGCTCGTCTCGCCACTCCGTCCGTGGCAGATCATCGTCGGCAAGGTGGTACCGTACCTCGTGCTCGGCTTCGCGATCACCTGTCTCGTGCTGACCGCGGCGCGCGTCGTCTTCTCCGTGCCGATGCGGGGCAGCGTGACGCTCCTCCTCGCGGAGAGCGTGCTGTTCACCATCGTCTCACTGTCGCTCGGCGTGCTCGTCGCGGCGCGCACCAGCTCGCAGCGCGCGGCGATGCTCGGCGCGCTGGTGGGCACGATGATGCCGACCGCGCTGCTGTCGGGGATGATCTTTCCCATCACGAGCATGCCGGGGTGGCTGCAGCCGGTGACGCGGGTCGTGCCGGCGCGCTGGTTCATCGTGATCGCGCGAGGGATCATGCTCAAGGGGATCGGCCTCGAGTATCTCTGGCGGGAGACCGCAGTGCTCGCCGGCATGGCCCTGCTGCTCCTCGTGGCGGCGACGCGCAGCTTCCACGCGCACCTCGACTGACGTGCGCATCCTCCGCTTCCTCCTGCGCAAGGAGTACCTGCAGATCTTCCGCGACCACTTCATGGTCGCGCAGATGCTGCTGCTGCCGTGCATCCAGCTCGCCATCCTCGCGAACGCGGCGACGTTCGAGGTGAAGGGGGCGCGGCTCGTCGTGGTGGACGAGGATCGCACGTCGAGCTCGCGCGGATTGATCGACCGGTTCGTGGCGTCGCGGCGGTTCGAGCTGGTGCCGAGCCCCATCTCGACGCGGGGCGCCGACGACGCGATGCTGCGACGGGAGGCTGGTGCAATTCTCCGGATCCCCACGGCCTTCGAGCGCGACCTCGTCCGCGCGCGCGCGGCCCAGGTGCAGCTCGTGCTCAATGCGGAGGACGGAGCCGCCGCGGGTGTCATGCTCGGCTACGCGCAGCGCATCATCGCCGACTACGCGGGCGAGCTCGCGACGACGCTGCCCGGCGTGTCGGCGTCGATGGCCGTGACGCGGGTGGGTCAGCCCACGCTCGACGTGCGGACGCGCGGTTGGTACAACCCGGAGCTCGACTACCGGTTCTACATGGTCCCCGGAATTCTCGTGCAGCTCGTGACGATGGTCGGCACGTTCCTCACCGCGCTCAACATCGTGCGCGAGAAGGAGCTTGGCACGCTCGAGCAGCTCAACGTCACCCCGGTGACGCGCGGACAGTTCATCGCGGCGAAGCTGATCCCGCTCTGGTCGCTCGGACTGCTCGGCCTCGCGATCGGGCTGGCCGTGGCGCGCTACGCCTTTCACGTGCCGATCCGCGGGAGCGTGCTCCTCGTGTTCGGCACGGCCTCGGTCTACTTGCTCGCCGCCCTCAGCGTGGGTCTGCTCGTGTCGACGATGGTCGAGACGCAGCAACAGGCGATGTTCGTCACCTTCTTCATCGTGCTCGTCTATCTGCTGATGAGCGGGTTGTTCACCCCGGTGCGCAGCATGCCGACGTGGGCGCAGTGGATCGCCCAGGCGAATCCGACGATGCACTACATGGAGATCATGCGCGGGATCATGCTGCGCGGCGCGGGGCTGCGAGAGATCGCCCGCCACCTCGCCGTGCTGGCGGTGTGCGCCGCCGCGGTGTTCACGCTATCGGTTCGACAGTACGCGAAGCGGGTGGCGTGAGGGTGCGCGCCATGGCAAGCGTCGCCTGCGCGGACGGCCCGCCGGTGGACGACCGCGTGTACCTGCCGTCGGGGCCGAGTACCCAGCCGGTGCCGTCGTCGAGGTAGAGTCGCAGGAGCCCCTCGAGCTGGGTCCGCAGCGAGGGAGCACGCACCGGGACGAGCAGCTCGACGCGCCGGCGAAGGTTGCGTGGACGAAGGTCCGACGAGCCGATGAACAGCTCCGGGGTACCGGCGTTCTCGAACCGATAGATGCGCGAGTGTTCGAGGAAGCGGCCGACGACGGAGACGACGCGAATGCCGTCCGACATGGCCGGCACGCCGGGCCGCAGCGTGCAGATGCCGCGCACGACGAGCTCGACGCGTACCCCCGCCTGCGATGCGCGGCAGAGGGCGCGCACCACCTCGGAATCGGTCAGCCCGTTCACCTTGATGGCAATGCCGGCCGGCCGTCCCGCGCGGGCGTTCCTCGTCTCGCGCTCGATGAGGTCGAGCACGGCGGGGAGGAGCTGCACTGGAGCGACGAGGGCTCCGTGCGCGAGTCCCTGCGGCGGGACCGAGGAGCCGGTGAGGGTGTTGAACAGGTCGGCCACGTCGCTGGTGACGGCGTCGGACGCCGAGAAGTAGCTCAGGTCCGTGTACTGCCGCCCGGAGCGCGTGTTGTAGTTGCCCGTGCCGACGTGAGCGAAGCGGCGGAGGGCCCCGTCGTCGCGGCGCACCACGAGCGCGATCTTGGCGTGCACCTTGAGGCCGACGAAGCCGTACACCACGTGCGCGCCCGCTGCCTCCAACGCGCGCGCCCACGTCACGTTGTGCTCCTCGTCGAAGCGCGCCTTGAGCTCGACGAGCGCGACGACCTTCTTGCCGGCTCGCGCGGCGGCGAGCAGCGCATCCACGACCGCCGACGGATCACCGGCGCGATAGAGAGTGATCTTGATCGTCGTCACCCGATCGTCCGATGCCGCCTCGCGCAAAAAGCGAACGACCGTCGCCTCATAGTCGTCGAACGGATGGTGGACCAGCAGGTCGCCCTCGAGCATGGACTCCATGACCGTCCGCTCGGACGGCACGGTGCACCGCACGGGCAGCTCGGGATACGTGAGCGCGGGATCGTCGGGGAGCGGCAGCGCGGCGAGGCAGCGCAGATCGAGCAGGCCGTTCACTACCTGTGCTTCGCCGACGACCGCCTCGTCCGGTGCGCGAGTCGCCGCTTCGCGCCGGAGATTCTCGAGCACGAGCTGGCAGACCGCGTGCGGCATCGTACGCTCCACCTCGAGCCGGACGGCGGTGTTGTACGGGCGGCGCTCGGTGGCTTCGGCGACGGCGCTGAGCAGGTCGTCGGCGTGGCACTCGTCGAGCTCGAGGTCTCCCGCGCGGGTGACGCGAAAGAGATAGGCGCCGTCGACGCGCGCATTCGGATAGAGCAGATCCACGTTGCCGCGCAGCACTTCCTCGACCGGGATGACGGCGCGCACGCGGCCCGGCACCGCGACGAAGCGTTCCGTATCGCTAGGCAGCTCCAATTCGGCCAGATGTCCCGCGCCCCCGGCCTGCCGGAAGACGACGGCGAGCGAGAGGCCGAGATGCGGCAGATGCGGGAGCGGGTGCCCGGGGCTCAGCGTCATCGCCAGCGGCGTGAGCGCGGGATAGATCTCGTCGCGACAGCGGGTGCGAAGCGTCTGCCGTTCCGCCTCGGTGAGATCGCTCCAGCGGAGCAGTGTGGTGCCGAGCGCTTCGGCGTCGCGCAGGCATTCGGCCGCGCAGCGGGACTGTGCCTCGACGAGCGCGGCGATCTCTCGCTCCACGCGGTCGAGCCGGTCGCCCGCGGTGAGGCCGTCGATGCCGCGCTCGTGCGCCGCGCCCGAGCGATCCGCCGCTGCCTGGCGGAGCTCGGGGATGCGCACCATGTGAATCTCGTCGAGGTTGCTCGTGACGATCCCGAGAAAGCGGAGCCGCTCGCGGAGCGGGGTGCTCGAATCCTCGGCGATGGCGAGCACACGGCGCTGGAAGGCGAGGAGGCTCAGCTCGGGGGTGAGCATCTCCGGCGGCTCCGTCTCGTCGCCGATGGGCGACGACTCGTCCATGCTGGCGAAGCGCTGCCGCACCGGGGCGGGACGCATCCAGCGCAGCAGGAGCTCGGCCTGCTCGCGCGGATCCCCAGCCGGTCCGGTGAGATCGTGCCGGCTCTCGAGCGCGGTCACCAGCTGCATGAACCCCTCGCGGGCGCCATGGCGGTGATGGACGCAGAGTTGGTAGCGCGTGCGCACGTCGCCGTTGCGGCGCACCGTCACGCGGTCGCAGTGGAGCTCGATGCGCGGGCGGCCCAGCAGGTCGCGGCGCGCACGGCGGGTCACGCGCTCCACCTCGAGCTCCGTGCGCGCCACGAGCGCGCCCGGCTCGACCAGCGCGAGCAGGCGGCGGCGTACGGCGGTGTCCTGCGTGATCGCCGCGGCCGGATCGGCGGAACGGACGCGTGCGTCGATCGCCTCGGCCGGTGAGCCGGGAATGCGCAGCGACAGCCGGTGCGGGGCGCGCGCGCCGATGCGCAGGCGACAGACGATCCCGCGCGAACGCAGCGCGTCGTCGGGCGTGTCGAGATAGACGTCACGATGCGTCGAGTGCCGCGGCTCGCCGCCGCGAATGCCGAGTGGAAGCGGCGTGCGTGCGAGCGCATCCAGCTCCGCCGCGGAGCGGAGCTCGTACCGCGCGACCGTCATGCGATGCTCCTCGCCCTGTCTCTCAGCCGCGCCGGATGCAGCGGTCGAAGACATTGCGTTGCGCGTCCTTCGGCGTGCGGACGTCCTTGTAGAAATCGTCGAAGTACCCGAGCGTCTCGCGCACTACGTCCGGGTGCATCAGCTTGCCGATCTCGTCGTGGTAGAGCGCGTAGATCGCCTCCTTCTTCTCCTGGAGCACGGCAAGCGCGCCGGGGAGCTCGTCCTTCAGCTCGCAGTATCCCATGAACTTGCGCGTGCGGACGTTCGGGACGCCGTAGTCCGGTGGCGGTGTGGCGTAGCTCGTGTTGACGGCGCCCGAGAAGTCGAAATCGTACGCGACCGGGAGCATGCGCCCGTCCATCGTAGCGAGCAGCTCGGTGTTGTGCAGCCCGTTGAAGGAGAAGTCGAGGTTGCCGATCAGGTACTCGAACAGATACGCCAGGGCGAGATCCTTCGCCTCCAGGTCGCCCGGCCCGGCACCCTTCACCTTCACGATCTTCGAGAGATTGCGGCTCGCCAGCTGATTCGGGTCCTCGACGATGATCGCGTAGCGTTGTGCCTCCTGCTTCTGGCTCGCGCTGTCGACGTACGCCAGCTTGACGAGCCGCACGCGGTGGCTCACCGGCGTGAGGAGCTGATAGATCCGGTAGAGCTGATACTCCTGCAGGATGTACTGCTCGTAGGAATCATTGTCCTTGCAGTAGCTGACGAGCTTCGGGTGCTCGAGATCGTCGAAGAGTGTGTTCTTGGTCGCCTTGTCGCCGAAGTTGAGGCGAATGGGCGGAAAGGTGCAGTTGCGCAGGCGCCAGATGCCGCGCGTGTGGATCTTGACCGGCATCTGGGCCGGCTTCCCCGCGCTGTCGTAGGTGAGTGCGGCCCACCGCCACGGCGCGTCCTCTCCCTTGTCCTTCCGGATCTGCTTGATGTTCGTCGTCAGCGTCATGGCGAGCGGCGCTTCGGAGCGGAAGAACGGAGGCACCTCCTTCTCCGGCTTCGGATCCTTCTGCGCCTTCTCCTTCTTCTCCTTCTTGTCGCCGGCGGGCTTCTCCCCCTGCGCCGCAGCGCGCATGGGGAAGAGACCTCCAACGAGGAAGATGGCCAACGCGAGCTGGGTGAGTGCGCGCAGCGAACGGGTCGAGCGCGGCGGACGTCCGGAGTCGGCTGTCATGGTCAGAGCAGTTCCACGGTGAGCACCTGATCCGAGCCGGAGGCGCGGAGCAGGGCGAGCAGGTCATCCGGGGTTCCCTTCTTCTTCAGCTGCACGTGGTACTCGGCCGTCTGCACGCCATCGGCGTCGCCGATGGCGCCGATGCGCCAGGTCTTCACGTTCTCGGTCAGGCGCGGATCGACCGCGCGTCGCATGGCGGCGAGATCGTTCGTGCGGATGCGGACGCGCACCTCCTGCGACGCCTCGTCTCCCTCGCTGTCCTGCGCCTGCGCGCGCTTCCAGGCGCGCTGCGCCACCCCCTCGAGCTGCTCGCGCGTCATGTTGCGAAACACCTCGTCGTCGATGCGGGCGACGAACGTGCCCGTTCGCGCGAGCTGGCGCGCACGCTTGAGCCGCTGCTCGGCGATGCGGCCGTCCAGCTCCATCGGCGCACTGCCGAAATCGGTGTACCACATCACGAGCGCGATCGTGTTGAAGCCGATCGAGACGACCGCCGCCACGGGGAGGTTCACCGCCGACGCGAGTCCCACGGCCGTGGCCAGGAAGACGTAGACGGCATCCTTGCTGTCGTCGAGCGTGTTCCGGAACCGCACCGCCGCGACGATGCCGGCGAGGCTGAACGCCAGCGCGATGCTGTACTTCACGAGCAGGACGATCCCCGCGACGACGGCCGGCAGGATGATCAGGAGCTGCACCACCGACTGCTGGTAGCCCCGCTTCGCGCGCGTGAGCTGATAGACCCAGGCGACCGGCAGGGAGAGCAGCACCGCGGCCAGCATCGCGACGCTGACCGTGATCGCGAGGGTGGTCTCGTCGAGCGGGGCGACGTCGCGGGCCGCCGCCCTCGCGGCCGAGCGGCCGCCGCCGAACAGCGTGTCCAGCGACGCGGGCAACTCGTGCGTCGCGTGGGGTAGATACCGCCAGGCGAGCGTCGTCGCCGTGATCAGGACGGCGTAGTACACGACCGCCCGGAGCACGACCCGCGCGCCAGGCCCCATCCTTTGACTGCTCGAAGCCGAGGACGATCCATTGCCACTCATTGGCCTAGTATCGCCCTCCTCGGCGCTCGGCGCCATGCCGAGGCGACGCGCCTTGCCGCGCCGGTGGAATGCGAGGCAGTATTGGCCGATGCGACTCGCCGCCGCCGTCCTCGCCACCGTTCTCGGACTCGCCGTTCCCGCCGCACGAGCGACCGCCCAAGCCGGCACTCCCCGGAAGCCGACGCTCGTCGTCCTCGTGACGATCGACCAGTTCCGCGCCGACTACCTCGACCGGTTCGGCCCGCAGATGACGGGCGGGATCGCGCGGATGATGCGCGAGGGGGCGCGGTTCACCGACGCGCACCACGACCACGCCATCACCGAGACGGCGCCCGGCCACGCCACGCTCCTGTCGGGACGGTTCCCGCGCTCGACCGGGATCATGATGAACAGCATCGGCGTCAGCGATCCCTCCAAACCGCTGCTGGCCGGCGCGTATGGCATGGGCGCCTCGCCGAAGCGCTTCAAGGGCACCACGCTCGCCGACTGGCTGCGTGCCGCCGATTCGCGGTCGCGCGCCCTGTCCGTGTCGATGAAGGACCGCGCGGCGATCCTGCCCATCGGCACGTCGAAGAGCGACGTCTACTGGTACTCCCCCGATGGGCTGTTCTCGACGAGCAGCTACTACCGCGATTCGCTCCCCGCGTGGGTCGGCGCCTTCAACGACCGGCACATGGCGCAGGGGTACGCCGGCAAGCACTGGACGCTCCTGCTGGCGGACAGCGCATACCATGAGCCGGACAGCGTCGCCGTGGAGTCGAGCGGTATGGGCTTCACGTTCCCGCACGACATGCCGACCGACTGGTCGGAGGCGGCGGACATCGTACGCACCACCCCCTTCATGGACGAACTCGTCGTCGCGTTCGCGCTGAACGGAGTCGAGGCACTCCAGCTGGGGAAGGGCCCGCAGACGGATCTCCTCGCCGTGTCGCTCTCCGCCACCGACGTGATCGGACATCGGTTCGGCCCGGACTCGCGCGAGATCCACGATCAGGTCCTGCGCGTCGACCGTGCAGTGGGGGTGCTGCTCGATTCGCTGTTCAAGCTGCGGGATCCGTCCACGGTGACGGTAGTGCTCGCAGCCGATCACGGCGTGGGGGCGATTCCCGAGCTGGCGCCGGCGAGCGTGCAGCCGCGTCCGCAGCGAGTCGATCTGCGCAAGCTGCTCGGCCCCGTTCGCGCCGGCATGGCGGCGCGCAAGCTCGACACGCTGACGATCGACATCGACCAGAACCTCGTCTTCATCGATCGCGACGCGTTCAAGCGGGCGAATGTGAACGCGGACTCCGTGCTCGACGCGCTCGCGAAGACGTTGCGGAGCACTCCGGGGGTGGCGCGCGTGGACCGGTTCCCGGCCATCCTCGCCGACTCGCTGCGCGATCCGATCGCGCGGCGATGGGCGCACCAGTTCCCGGCGAACGTGCCGATCGAGCTGATCGTCACGCTCACCCCGCTCAGTCTGTTCGGCGGGATCGTGGCGACGCACGGCTCCCCATACGACTTCGATTCACACGTACCGATGATCTTCTACGGCGATGGCGTGAAGCCGGGCCTGTACACGCAGTTCGTGCGGACGGTGGACCTCGCGCCGACGCTCGCGGCGATCGCGGGCGTCAAGCCGACGGAGCGGATCGACGGCGTGGTGCTGACACAAGCGGTGCGCTAGCCCGCTCGTGCAGCCACTCGATCGCTTCGGGCTCCCGAAGGACGCCGTCCTCCGGTGGACGCTCTTCGCCGGAGTGCTGCTCCGGCTCCTGCTCTTCAAGCCGCTCTATCCGCTCAACAACGACGATCACATCGGCGTCGTTCGATATCTCCTGCAATACCACGTGCTGCCTGCGGCGGACGTCGCGAGCCAGGGCTATCATCCGCCGCTCTACTACCTCCTCGCCGCGCCGTTCGTCGCGCTCGCCGACGTACGCGGGGCGGAGCTGCTCTCGCTCGGACTCTCGGTCGCGAACCTGTGGCTCCTCGCGCGGCTCGTCGCGACGACGCCGCTCATCGCGAGCGACACCGCCCGTCGCCATGCGCTCGCCTTCGCGGCGTTCCTGCCGCAGTTCGTCGTCTTCGGCCTGTTCGTCTCCAACGACACGCTGTCGTATCTCGTCGGCACGATGTTCCTGCTCGTCGCGTTCGCGTACATCGAGCGGCCGAGTATCGGCTGGTTGATGGCGCTCGCCGCCGTCCTCGGCGTCGGGCTCCTCACCAAGGGAACATTCCTCGCCTTCCTCCCGGTCGCGGCGGGGATCATCGTCGCGGTCGGGTGGCGACGGCGGGCGGGCATGGCGCGCCTGCTCGGCGAGGCCGCGCTCTGTCTCGCCGTCGCGGGTGTGGTGGGCTCGTACAAGTTCGTCGAGAACTACCGGCGGTTCGGACGGCCGATCGTCCACAACCTCGACTTCCCGAGCAACGCGAAGGCAGGCGAGGCCGGAGCCATCACCGGCGTCGCGTCGTTCGCCGACTTCGACGTGCCGCGGCTCGTCGCGACTCCTTTCGAGCGCCGCCGAACGCTGCACTCCGTCCCGCTGCTGCTCTACGCCACGACATGGTACTCGTACATCCGCGACTCGAACCTTGCGAAGATCAGACGCACCGGATGGAAATGGGTCGCCAGCCTTCTGTGCCTCGCCGGCATCCTGCCGACGGCGCTCGGGTTGATCGGGCTCGGACGCGCGCTGCGCGGCGTGGGTGACGTCGCGCAGCTCCGCACGCTGTCCGAGCCGCGCTTCGTCGCGCTCGGCCAACGGACGACGGCGACGGCGCTGCTCGTCGCCACGCTCGGGATCGTGGTGTGGGCGGGGGTGAAGTACGACGTATGGACCTGCTTTCAGGGACGGCTCCTCTTTCCCGTCCTGTTCTCGGGGCTGCTGCTGCTCGCCGGCGGATTCGACGCCGTCGTCGCGTGGCGGTCAGGTGCGCGCCGCTGGCTCACCGCCGGCCTCGTCGCATCGTATGCGTTCTGGGGCGTCTACTATGTCGTCGAAGTCGCGTCGGTGTTGACGGGGCGCGCATGAGCGCCCGCAAGCGGCCGCGGATGGAATGGGAGGACTGGCCGCGCGACCGACTGCTGGACCTGCGCATCCGCGACCTCGGTCTCCGGCTCGAGGGCACCTGGCTGGAGGAGCGCGTCGACGCGCTCTACCGCGAGCTGGCACGGCGCGACATCGCGCTCCGGCCGCACTGCTGGCTCTCCGATGAGTGGTTCTCGCCGCGCAACGTGCCGGGCATCGCCATCCCGTTCTATCTCGCGCACCCGCGTCTCGTCCGGCTGGAGCGCAGCATGGTGCTGGAGGCAGAGGGCTCATCAGTCGCCGACTGCATGCGCATCCTGCGGCACGAGGCCGGCCACGCGATCCAGCACGGCTACCGGTTGCATCGCCGCGCCGGCTATCAGCGGCTGTTCGGCAAGTCGTCGACGAAGTATCCCGCCTCGTACCGCCCCAACCCGACGAGCCGCCGCTACGTCCAGCATCTGCGCGCGTACTATGCGCAGGCGCATCCGGACGAGGACTTCGCCGAGACCTTCGCCGTCTGGATGCAGCCACGGGCGCGCTGGCGGAAGCGCTACGAGGGGTGGCCCGCGCTGCGCAAGCTCGAGTACGTGGACGCGCTGATGGAAGAGCTGGGCGGCACGCGGCCGCCGGTGCGATCGCGCGAGCGCGTCGCTCCCATCTCTCAGCTCGGCGCCACACTGCGCGAGTACTACGACGAGAAGCGTGCCTTCTACGCCGTGGATTATCCGAGCACGTACGACCATGAGTTGTGCAGGGTCTTCTCGAACGCACCGCGCCACGTGAACCGTGAGCTCGCCGCCCGCTTCATCACCCGCAACGCGAAGGAGATTCGTGCGCTCGTCGCGCGGTGGACCGGCGAGTCGGAGTTCACGATCGATCAGCTGTTACAGGACATGATCGCGCGGAGTCGTCTGCTCAAGCTGCGCGTTCCGGGTGGAGAAGGGCAGGTGCTGCTCGATTTCGCCGGGATGCTCGCCGTGCGCTCCGTGCACTTTCTCTACCGCCGACGGGAGTCGATTCCGCTATGACCGCCAAGCGCCGAGTGAAGCGACGCCGCATGCGCGTGCTCGTGCTGCTGGAGACCGGGACGAAGCCGCCCGACGACCTCGAGTCGCTCAGCGAGCAGGAACGGCACGACTTCAAGATGGAGACCGACGTCCTCACGACGCTCGAGAAGCTCGGCCACGAAGTGCGCGTCCTCGAGATCAAGCACGAGCTGGCCCCCATCCGCGAAGCGCTCGAGGAGTGGAAGCCGCACGTCGTCTTCAACCTCATCGAGGGTTTCTTCGGCCTGCGCGAGCTCGACCAGCACGTCGTGAGCTACCTCGAGCTGCTGCTCGTGCCGTACACCGGGTGCAATCCGCGCGGGCTCGTGCTGGCGCGCGACAAGGCCCTGGCGAAGAAGATCCTTACCTATCATCGGGTGCCGGTGCCGAACTTCGACGTCGTACGGTCGGGGCGACGGCCGAGGCGCGCGAAGCCGCTGACCTTTCCGATGATCGTGAAGAGTCTCACCGAAGAGGCGTCGGTGGGGATCGCGCAGGCGTCGGTGGTGTGGGACGACGCCGAGCTCGACGCGCGGGTGAAGTTCATCCACGACAACATCGGCGGCGACGCGCTGATCGAGGAGTTCATCGACGGGCGCGAGATCTACGTCGGCGTGTTGGGCAACCAGCGGCTGACCGTGCTGCCGCCCTGGGAGCTGTTGTTCGAGAACACGGCGCCCGGCGCGGTGGCGATCGCGACGGAGCGGGTGAAGCACAACCTCGCGTATCAGAAGAAGCACGGGATCACGGAGGGGGAGGCGGCGCTCGATCCCATCGTGCGCACGCGGCTGATGTCGATGGCGAAGCGGATCTACCGCAACCTCTCGCTCGACGGCTACGCGCGACTCGACTTCCGGCTCCGCGCCGACGGGACGCCGTTCTTCATCGAGGCGAATCCGAATCCCGAGATCGCGCGGAAGGAGGAGTTCGCGCAGTCGGCGCTCAAGGCGGGGATCAAGTACGAGCGGTTGATCGACATGATCCTCAAGCTCGGCGTGCGACGCGGGACGATGTGAGGCGCGCCGTCACGCGATCGTAATCCGCGCTTCACCTGAGCACTGGGGCGCTCGAAGCTTGCTAGGGGCCGAGCACCTTGACGGGCACGCCCGACCGAGACGCTTGCCCGAGTGAGCCGCGCAAGGCGCGCCCCCAGCAATACACTTCCCCGCCAACGGCGAGCGCACAGGTGTGGTCGAGGCCGACCGACACCTCCTTGAACCGCACATCGCCAAGTACGATCGTCGGTCGAGGATGGGCCGCACTGTCCGCTTGCTCCGCCGCGCGATCGACGTTCCCTGCGCCGAGCTGGCCGAACTGATTCGCGCCCCAGCAATAGACGCGACTCGTGACGGCTTCGATCGCGCAGCTGTGGAGATCGCCGACGGAGATCGCGGTGAACCGGAACGCGCTGTCGATCGGGCGCCAAGGCCTTCCGGCGTACTCGCGAGGAGGAGGTGCGTTCAAATCCCTGCGGCCCACCGCACCGTGCCGCGGCGTGCCCCAGCACACCGTCACCGTATCGTAGCCGATGCCGCACGCATGTTCCTCGCCCACGGAGATCCGCTGAATCCCGTTGCCGAAGACATACGATTCAGTTCCGGGCGTCCACTGCAGCCGCAGGCCATGCCCCCAGCAATAGGTGTATCCCTTCGCCACCCCACAGCTCGCGAATGCGCCGATCGCCAGTGTGTCGAAGAATGCGAGATATGGCTTGCCGCCCTGGGTGCTCGTGAGCACAGCAACCATCGTCGGATGTCGATTGCACCACGCCTCGTACATCCGCGGTCCGCATCGATCGAGGCCGAGTGTATCGCGCTCCTCGTCCGTTCCGTAGGCGTCGCCCCAGCAGAACACTCGCTGCTCCGTCGTGATGCCGCAGCTCTGGCGGAACCCCGCAGCGATCGACCGGAAGCGCTGGTCCGTCGCCACGCGCGTCGGTTTCGTTCGGCAGGGTACGCTCATACCGAGATCGGTGCACTCGTCGGCTACGCTCTCCGCGCCACTCTCGGCCATGCGATCGTCGCCCCAACAGAACACCTCGCCCTTCTTCGTGAGCGCGCACGCGTGGTCACGACCGACGCTGAGCGCCACGGCCCGGCCGGACAGGTCGACGCGTTCCACTTCCGGATGGGCGAGCGTGTCGCTCGTTCCTCGTCCGAGCTGGCCGAAGTCGTTGCGTCCCCAGCACCGAACGTCGCCCCCTTCGTACAGGACGCAGGCAAAGTCGGTTCCCGCGCCGACGGAGACGATCCTGCCTGGTGCGCACGAGGCGCCCAGGAGCACGACAAGCAGCGACACCATCGCTGATTTCATTCTTACGCCTAGATTTCGTCGCCGGCTCATCATCGATTTTCCCGGCTTCGAGGATCCGAAGGATCCATGGCGCGCGACAACGAGATGGTTGGGTCGGACCAGAGCGTCAGGCGGGTGTCATAATTCGGTTGCGATCCCGCCATGTCGGCACGGGCTCGCTGAATCGCCGCGCGCGCGGAATCGACCTGCCATGTCTTCGTGAAGCGAAAATAGCGCGGCGGTT
>JAEKKK010000130.1:23570-37864 GCA_019510405.1 Gemmatimonadota bacterium
CGCCGGATCAGCGTGTCGCTCGTGACGCTCACGCGCGGTACGCCGATCGGAGTGACGTGGATCAATGCAGGATCGAGCGTCAGCCGGTAACGGTCATCGACTCCCGACCGGCGGATGACGAGCTCGTAGGAGCCAGCGCGAATCGGCAGTGCCACCGAGCCATGCGCTTGCTCGACAATGGCGGGGACCACCCCCGTCGGGAAGGCGAGCTGCCAATCGCTCAGGGTGAAGCTGTTCTCGCGCCTCGTCACGCTCGCGCGGAGGCCGGCCGGACCGCCAAACTGCTTCTCGGACCAGTAGTCGATCCTGAGCGGAGGAGGGCCGCCCGCCGAGTCGATCTGCTCGGCGATCTGAAATCCAATCCGCCCATCGACATCCTCGAGCGGTCCAGTGACCGCCTGGGCACCGAGCGTCGACGTCGCGAGCAGTGCCGCGGCCAGCGCCATCGTTGGTCCTGAACGCAATGCTCGACTCCGGCGTGACGGTCGGCGCGACAAAAAAATCCGGCGAGTCCACTGGACTCGCCGGATCAAGACGATCGGAGCGGTAGGTCGGTCAGATGTCCAGGTTCGACGCGAACCGCGCATTCGACTCGATGAACACGCGCCGCGGCTCCACCTCGTCGCCCATCAGCGTACGGAAGATGTCGTCCGCCTGCACGGCGTCCTCGATGCCGACCTTGAGGAGCGTGCGCGTGTTGGGGTCCATCGTCGTGTCGAAGAGCTGATCGGCGTTCATCTCGCCGAGCCCCTTGTAGCGCTGGACGTTGATCCCCGTCTTGCCGTCCGCCACGAGCCGCTTCGCGATCTCGTCGCGCTCCTTGGCGTCGTAGGCATAATACGCCTCCTTCCCCTTGGCGACGCGGAAGAGGGGCGGCTGCGCGATGTAGATGTAGCCCGCCTCGATCAGCTCCGGCATCTGCCGGTAGAAGAAGGTCAAAAGCAACGTGCGAATGTGAGCGCCATCCACATCGGCATCCGTCATGATGATGATCTTGTGGTAGCGCGCCTTCTCGATCTCGAACTCGTCCTTGATGCCGCTGCCGATGGCGGTGATGATCGTGCGGATCTCCTCGTTGGAGAGGACCTTGTCGATGCGCGCCTTCTCCACGTTGATGATCTTGCCGCGCAGCGGCAGGATCGCCTGGAACTCGCGCTTCCGGCCCTGCTTGGCGCTCCCACCCGCCGAATCACCCTCGACGAGGTAGATCTCGCACAACGCCGGGTCGGTGAGCGAGCAGTCCGCCAGCTTGCCCGGCAGGTTGCCGACGTCGAGCGCGCTCTTGCGGCGCGTGAGGTCGCGCGCCTTGCGCGCTGCTTCGCGCGCCCGCGCCGCCGACATCGCCTTGTCGATCACGGCGTTGGCCGTGCGCGGGTGCTCCTCGAGGTAGGCGCCGAGCCATTCGTTGGCCACCGTCTTCACCGCCGACTCGACCTCGGAGTTGCCGAGCTTCGTCTTCGTCTGTCCCTCGAACTGCGGCTCCTTGACCTTCACCGAGAGGACCGCCGTCAGCCCTTCCCGCACGTCGTCGCCGCTCAGGACGGTCTCCTTGTCCTTCTTCGACAGCGACGACTTCTGGATGTACTGGTTGATGACACGCGTCAGGGCACTCTTGAAGCCGGTGAGGTGCGTGCCACCCTCGTGCGTGTTGATGTTGTTCACGAACGAGAAGACGGTGTCGTTGTACCCGTCGTTGTACTGCATGGCGAGCTCGATCCCGACGTCGTCGCGCATCGTCTCGAGGTAGATGACCTCGCTGTGGAGCGGCTTCCGGTTCGTGTTGAGGTGCTGCACGAACTCGCGCAGCCCGTTCTTCGCCAGGAAGATCTCCTCCTTCTCCATGTCGGGGCGCTCGTCCTTGAGCAGGATCGTGACGCCCTTGTTGAGGAAGGAGAGCTCGCGCAGCCGCGACGCCAGCGTGCCGTAGTTGTACGTCAGCTCGGTGAAGATCTCATGGTCCGGCTTGAACCAGATCTTCGTGCCGTTCTGCTTCTTCGGCACGTCGCCGAGCACCTTGAGCCTCGTCTGTGTCGCGCCGCGGGCGAAGTCCATGTAGTACTCTTTCCCGTCGCGCTTGATCCAGACCTTGAGCCGCTCGGAGAGCGCGTTCACGACGGAGACGCCGACGCCGTGCAGCCCGCCCGACACCTTGTAGGTGTCCTTGTCGAACTTGCCGCCGGCGTGCAGCACGGTCATCGCCAGCTCGACGCCCGGCATCTTCTCCACCGGGTGGATGTCGACCGGAATGCCGCGCCCGTTGTCGTCGACGGTGATCGAGTTGTCGGCGTGGATGATGACGCTCACGCGATCGGCGAAGCCAGCCATCGCTTCGTCGATCGAGTTGTCGACGACCTCGTACACGAGGTGGTGCAGGCCGCGCTCCGACGTGGAGCCGATGTACATGCCCGGGCGCTTCCGAACGGCCTCGAGCCCTTTGAGTACGGTGATCTGTCCTGCGCCGTATTCCTTCGGTTTGTCGTTCGTCTTGGTCATCTACTCACTCGCGTTTCGTCGCCAGAAATCCACCCCGAAGACACACCGAAAACGGGCAGTGCGTCAGATTGCGAAATCTAACGCGAAACACCCCTTGACGCAACAGTCTGGTGCTGGTGTAAGGCACTTGCTGTCAACGACTTAGAGTGGGGATGCGGCGATGCGGAGATGGGGGGATGCGAACCTGCCGGCCTCGTCCTTTCTCTCCTGCCGCGTTCCCGCATCCCCGCATCCCCTCATCCCCTCATCCCCGCATCAACAGCCACCGGATCCGCCGCACCGGCGCCCGACCTTCCTTCGCGTTCAACGCACGCAGCAGCTCGGGCTCCATCAACGACAGCTCGTTCATCCATGCGTTCGTCGTCACCCGCACGAACATCGTCCCGTCCGCGGCGATCGACGTCGGCTCGGTCACCGCTGCGATCTGCGCGCCCACGAGCGTCGGCCACTCGGGGATCACACCGGCCTGCTCGACGCGCTCCGCGAGCCCGCTCTCCTTCAGCACGCCGGCGAGCACGTCTCCTAGCGCCGACGGCTTCTTGCGCGCCGGGCTCACGCCGCGCCCCGCGCGTCGTCGTGGCTGATCACCCCTGCGGCGATGTGCCACCGTGCGAGCTCGGTGAGCGCGGGGGGAATGTCGCTCTCGCGCGGGACCGTCAGCAGCGTCTGCCCCATCCCCTGCGCGGCCAGCAGCTCCAGAATGCGCGACGAACGCCGTGCGTCGAGCTCGGCGAATGGATCGTCGAGCAGAAAGAGCGGTGCGGCGCCGAGCCGGTGATGGAGCGTCTCCGCCTCGAGCAGCCGCAGCGCGATCGCCGCGGTGCGCTGCTGCCCCGCCGAGCCGAAGGCGCGCAGTTCACGCCCGTCGAGCGTGAGCGTGAGATCGTCGCGATGCGGGCCGGCGTGCGTGAGCCCGCGGCGCATGTCGAGCCCGCGCTTCTGCTCCAGCGCGCGCGTCAGTGTGCGCACCACCTCTTCCACCTCCGTGCTCGCAGGCTCCAGCGCCGTCGCATAGCGCATGGTGACCGGCGCCTGCTCGCCGATCGCCGCGCACAGCGCGGCAAAGCGGTCCGCCGCGCGCTCGGTCCATCGCACGCGCTCGCGCCAGAGCACTGCGCCATGCTCGGCCAGCGGCGCCTCCCACACGGCGACGCGCTGTTCGGCGCGCCCACCCGTGTTGCGCAAGGCGTCCCGGAGCGCGGCGTTCCGCTGCGCGAGCGCGGCACGGTAACGCTGCAGCGCCGCGAGATAGGGGCGCGACGACAGCGCGAGCAGGATGTCGAGATAGCGCCGGCGCGAGCTCGGCGCGCCGGCCACGAGGTCGACGTCCGCCGGCGAGAAGAGCACGCAGGGCAGCGCGCCGAGCGCATCGCTCAGGCGTGGCGGCTCGGCGCCGTCCACCTTCACGCGCTTGCGGCGCCCCTGTCGCTCGAACCCTGCTGACAGCTCGTGATGCGCGCCGCCCCCGGCGCGCGCCGCGATGTGAAAGCCGGGCGCGCCGAACCGCACGATGTCCACGTCGCGCGCGCCGCGCACGGAGCGAAGGAGGTGCAGGTAGTAGATCGCCTCGAGCAGGTTGGTCTTTCCCTGGCCGTTCTCCCCGATGACGACGGCGCCCGCGTCCGGAATCTCGAGGTCGAGCCGCGCGAGATTTCGGAAGTCGCGCAGGGCGAGCGTGGTGAGCACCACGCGGGCCGCGTCGCGCGCGGAACTCGGGTCGCGATGTTTCACTGCCCGGTGAACTTCGCCGGTCGCTTGTCGAGAAAGGCGCGCATCCCCTCGGCTTTGTCGGCCGACGCGGAGAGGAGGCCGAAGTACGACGCCTCGAGCGCGATCGCATCGTCGAGCGGCAGATCCAGGCCGCGGTCCACCGCCTCGATGCAGTGCGCCACGGCGAGCGGACCCTGAGTGAGGATCGTGGTGAGCATCGCCCGGGCTGCGTCGATGAGCTCTCCCGCGGCGACGACGCGGTTCACGAGCCCGATGCGATAGGCCTCCGCCGCATCGATCATCTCGCCCGTGAGGAGGAGCTGGAGCGCGCGTCCCTTGCCGACGAGTCGCGGGAGCCGCTGCGTCGCGCCGTAGCCCGGCACGATGCCGAGCTTCACCTCGGGCTGGCCGAACTTCGCTGCGTCGGAGGCGACGCGGAGATGACACGCCATGGCCAACTCGCAGCCGCCGCCGAGGGCGAAGCCGTTGATCGCGGCGAGCGTCGGCTTGGGCGACTGCTCGAACTTTCGGAAGGTGCGCTGTCCGCGCTCGGCGCGCGCCTTGCCCTCGACGGCCGACTGGCCGGCCAGCTCCGCGATGTCCGCGCCGGCGACGAACGCGCGGCCGGCGCCGGTGAGCAGCACCGCGCCCACGTCGTCTCGTGAAACCGCCTCGTCGATCGCCGCACTGAGCTCGCGCATCAACGCATCGTTGAGCGCATTCAGCTTGTCGGGCCGGTTCACGGTGATCGTGGCGATCCGGTCGGTGACCTGGAAGGTGAGAAGCTCGTAGGTCATGGGCGGCTCGGCGGGATGCGGCGCGACGCAACTGGTGATTCGGCGGGATGCGGCACGCCGGATAAGCTACATTCCGGGACCGCCTTTTGCCTTCCATCGACGACATGGCCGAGTGGATACTCCGCGAGGGCTCGAAGACGCACTTCCGCTACCGGCGGAGTGATGGCCGACTCGTACGTGACGCGCGGACGCTGGATCGGATCCGCCTGCTGGCCATTCCGCCGGCGTGGACGGACGTGCACATCGCCGTCAGCTCGCGGGCGTCGGTGCAGGCGTGGGGCCTGGACGCGAAGTCGCGGAAGCAGTACCGCTACCACGCTCGCGCGGTCGAACGGGGCCAGCTCAGGAAGTACTACCGCGTGCGCGAGCTGGCCAAGGAGCTTCCCGCGCTGCGCCGGCGTATCCGGCGCGACGCGGCGTCGCACGAGCCGAGCCGGCATGCCGTGGCGGCAGCGGTCGTGCAGCTCGTCAGCGAGAGCTTCTTCCGCATCGGCAGCGAGCGGTACCTCGAGGAGAACCGCACCTTCGGCATCGCCACGCTGCTCAAGCGCCACGTCGAGATCGCCGATGGCCGCGCGACGTTCACCTACGTGGGCAAGCGCTCGATCCGCCAGCGGCAGATCGTCGCCAACCGGGCACTCTCGCGCCTCGTCGCGCGGCACCTCGAGTCGCCGGGCGCGCGGCTGTTTCGCTATCGCGATGGTCGGCAGTGGCGCGATCTCACCGCGCGCGATGTGAACGGCTATCTCCGCGACCGGTTGGGCGTTCCCTTCAGCGCGAAGGACTTCCGCACCTGGGGCGGCACGCTGCGCGCCGCCACCGTGCTCGCCGAGCTCGGGCCAGCGCGGTCGGAGACGGAGGCGAAGCGGAACGTCGCGACGGCGATGCGTCTCGTCGCCGCCGAGCTTGGGAACACGCCGGCCATCTGCCGCGCCTCGTACGTGCATCCGCTCGTCGTCGCACGCTACGTGGACGACGGCGAGACGATCCGGCTGCCGTCGCGCTATCACTCGACGGCGGGCGCCTACGCGCATTCGCCCGAGGAGCGTGCCCTGATCCGCTTCCTCGACCGCCACTTTCCCGAGCGGAGGCGACGCGCACGACACGATGAATGAGCCGGTAACGACGCGCCGAGCGATTCCCGACCGAGTCGCCGCCGCGCTGATCGCCCTCGCCGCCATCCTGCCATTCCTGCCGACGCTGCGCGCGGGGTTCATCTACGACGACACGACGATCGTACGCGACAACGCGCTGCTGCGCGGGTGGTCCGCACTCGCGCGCGTGTGGAGTGCACCGTACTGGCCCACCTTCGGCAACGACGTCGGCCTCTATCGGCCACTCCACGTGGCGCTGCTCGCCGCGCTGTGGAACCTCGGCGGCGGGTCGCCGCGCCTCTTTCACGTCTACGCGATCGCGCTGCATCTGATCGTCGCCGTGGTGCTCTGGCGGTTGCTCGGTGCCGCGGTCGGCCGCGTCGCGGCGATCGTCGGTGCGCTCTGGTTCGCGACGCACGCGCTGCACGTCGAGACGGTGGCGAGCGTGGCGAACAGCTCCGAGCTGCTCGTCGCGCTGTTCACGATGGCGCTCGCGGCGGTGATCGTGCGCGCCGAACGAGTCGCAGGCACCGCGCGCGAATGGGCGATGGCGCTCCTCGCCGGTGCGCTCACCGTGGCGGCCGTGTACTCGAAGGAATCGGGGCTGCTCGCGCTGCCCGTCGCCGCCGTGACGGCATGGGGCTGGCGGCGAGCGAGCGATGCACCTGCTGTCCGCACCATGGTGCGGCGTCAGGCACGGCTCTGGGTCGTCTGCATCGCGGCGCTCGTCGTCGCGCTGATCGAGCGTGCGGTCGTCCTCGGCGCGGCCGTCGCGCCGGCGGCGATCGTCGCGCCGGGCCTCGATGTGATGACGGCGCGTGTGCGCATCGTCGCCATGCTCTCGCTCTGGCCGCGCATCGCCGGCATGCTCGTCTGGCCGACGTCGTCGCTGTCGCCCTACTACGGGCCGACGATCCTGCCCGAAGCGCGAGCCGTCCGCGCGGTGATCGCGGTGCTGGCGGCGCTTGCCCTGATCGCGCTCGCCATCGTCGCCGCGCGTCGCGGCGACCGGCGGCCGCTCGTCGCGGCGACGTGGATCGCGCTGACCTACCTGCCGGCGTCGAACCTCATCACATCCGTCGGCCTCTTCCTCGCCGACCGAACGCTGCTCGGCCCCACCGTCGGCGTTGCGCTGGCGGTCGCGTGGGCGATCGACGTCGCCTCACCGCGTCTGCGACCCGTACTCGCAATCGCAAGCGCCGTCGTGATCGCGCACAGCGCCTGGGTCGGCCTGCGCTATTCGGTGGTATGGTCGAGCCATCGTACGCTGTGGGAGCGGCTCGTCGAGACGTCGCCGACGGAGTATCGCGGGTACCAGCTCCTCGGCATCGACGCGCGCGAGCATGGCGACACGGCGCGGGCGCTGCCGCTGCTCGCCCGCGCCTTCGCCATGGAGCCGCGCGACCGCCGCGTGCGCTTCGAGTACGGGCAGGTGCTCTACTCCACCGCGCGCTACGCTGAAGCCGCCGCGGTGCTGGCGCCACTGCTGCGTGACGGCGACGTCCGGCGCGAGCCGGAGTTCGTCGCCCTGTACCTCGAGGCGGTGGGGCGCTCCCGTGGCGCGGAGGGTGTCGTCGCCGCCGGGACGCCGCTGCTGCGGAGCGAGTCCGCCGCGGTGGCGGCGCTCTACGTCGGCGTGGCGGAGGAGCAGCTCGGCCGATTCGCCGCCGCGGATTCCGCGTACGGCGTCGGCCTGCGCGCGCAGCCGAGCGACACGATCCTGCAGGCGCGGCGTGCCGCGCTGGAGAGACGCGCCGCGCCACGGTAGGTTGCGCGCATGAGCGTCGTGGAATCGGTGCGCTGGTCGAAGGACGGCAGCGCGGTGGACATCATCGACCAGCGGCTGTTGCCCGGCCGGCTGGAGCGACGCGACCTGTGCACCGTGGACGACGTGTGCGACGCGATCGCCACGCTTGCCGTGCGCGGCGCCCCGGCGATCGGTGTCGCGGGCGCGATGGGGCTCGTCGTCTCGCTCGCGCCGCACGTGAGCGCGCCGCGCGACGAGCTCCTGGACACTGTGCGCATGCTCGGCGATCGGATCTCGCGCGTGCGGCCGACGGCGGTGAACCTCGCGTGGGCCGTCGGTCGCGTGCAGCGCACCGCCGAGCGCGCGACGGGCGACGGCGCAGCGATCCTCGCCGCGATGCGCGACGAGGCGACGCGCATCCTCGAGGAGGATCGCGCGATGTGCCGCCGCATCGGCGAGTACGGTGCGACGCTGCTCGCCGAGGGATCGCGCGTGCTGACGCACTGCAACGCCGGTGCGCTCGCCACGGCGGGGATCGGCACCGCGCTCGCCCCGGTGTACGTCGCCGCCGAGCGTGGGCAGCGCGTCGCCGTGTTCGCCGACGAGACGCGACCATTGCTGCAGGGGAGCCGGCTCACCGCGTGGGAGCTCGCGCAGGCCGGCGTCGACGTCACCGTGCTCGCCGACAGCATGGCCGCTTCGCTCATGCGCGAGCGTCGCGTCGATGTCGTGTTCGTCGGCGCGGACCGCATCGCCGCCAACGGCGACGTCGCCAACAAGATCGGCACCTATCCGCTCGCGCTCGCCGCGCGCCATCATGGCGTCCCGTTCTACGTCGCCGCTCCGTGGAGCACCGTGGATCCCGACACGGCGAGCGGCGACGCGATTCGCATCGAGCACCGCGCCACCGACGAGCTGGCGCGTGGCTTCGTCGCCGATGTCGTGCCCGAGCACGTGGCCGTCTACAACCCTGCCTTCGACGTCACCCCCGCCGAGCTCGTGACCGCCTTCGTCACGGACCGCGGGATCATCCGGCCGCCGTACCACTTCGCGCACGAGCGGCACGCCGAGTCGGGGCAGGGGTAGTGAACGGAATGCCCGCTTCCACTCCCCGCTCGCGCCGCGCGCTCGCCATCGCGCTCGACGAGCACTGCGAACGCCTCGCTGCCTGTCGCCGCTGCAGCCACGCACCGGCCGTCCTGCCGATCGTGTCGCACGCTCGCGCGCCGCGGGCGATGCTCATCGGCCAGGCGCCGGGCCAGGTCGAGACCACCGGCGGAAAGCCCTTCGCCGGACGCGCCGGACGCACCCTGTTCCGCTGGCTGGAGCGCGCCGGCCTCGATGAATCGGCCGCGCGCGACGTGCTCTACATCGCGGCGATGACGCGCTGCTATCCGGGCCCGCATCCCTCCGGCCGCGGCGACCGGGTGCCGTCTCCGGCCGAGCGCGCGCAGTGTGCCGACTGGCTGGAAGACGAGCTCCGGATCATCCGGCCGACGCTCATCGTTCCCGTCGGCCGGCTGGCGATCGACCGATTCCTCGGCCCGCGGCCGCTGGACGAGGTCATCGGGCACGAGCACGAGGTCGAGCATGTGGGTGGCCGCGCCGTCGCGATCCCGTTGCCCCACCCGAGTGGCGCGAGCAGCTGGGTGCATCAGCCCGGCAACAAGGCGCTGCTCGAGCGCGCCCTCGATCTCCTTGGCGCGCGGGTCAATTCGGCCGCGGCAGGCCACCGGAGCGTCGCCTGATGCGCGGGCTGATGCTCGTCTTCACCCTCGGGCTGAGGTCGCCGCAACAGCATTCGGCCGATCCCTGGTTCGGCCCCGACAAGCTCCAGCACTTCTTCGCCTCTGCCTTCGTGCAGAGCATGGGCTACGGGACGCTGCGGGCCATGGGAGCGCAGCATCGTACGGCGCTGGTGGGAGCGACCGCCGGCACTGTGGTGGTCGGGGTTGGCAAGGAGCTGCACGACCGCGCGACGCATGGCGACGTCAGCGCGCGCGACCTGGTCTGGGACGCCGCCGGCGCCGGCTCGGCCACCCTGCTGCTCGTCCGCACCGCGCGGTGAGGAGCTGTCAGGGAAGCGCCGACCGGGCTGGTGGGGTCATCTCCACTATATTGTTGTAGTTCACCTCTCCTCCTCCGAGCGCGATAGATGACTTCGGCTCGTACCAAGTTCCTGATCGGCGGCGCCCTCGTGCTGGGGACGGCCGGCTACCTGATGGCGACATCCATCAAGGAGACCGGCACGTACTACCTGACGCCGACCGAGCTCGCCACGAAGCTCGACGCGGATCCCGGCTTCCGAAACACGGGTGTGAAGATCGGTGCGCGCGTCGTTCCCGGTTCCATTCAGCGTGAGCCCGGGGGGCGCGAGTACGCCTTCCGCGTCACCGACGGGGCGCGCGTCGTGCCGGTGGTCTACAAGGGCATCGCCCCCGACACCTTCACCGACGGCGTGGACGTCGTCGTCGAGGGACGCATGGCGACCGACGGCACCTTCCACGCGACGACGCTGCTCGCCAAGTGCGCGTCGCGCTACGAGAACGCGCCGGACGCGGAGAAATACAAGCAGACCCCGGGCTACAAGGCGGGAGCGGGAGCGAAGGCGTGATCCTCGTTGGTGAGCTGGCCCTCTGGGTTGCGCTGCTGATGGCGGCGTGGGCCGCCACGACGTCGTTCGCCGGCGGAGCGCTCGGGCGCGAGGATCTCGTCGCCAGCGGCCGTCGCGGACTCTATGCGACGACGGCGATGATGGTGCTCGCGTCGATCGGGCTGTGGACGGCGCTGTTGACGCACGACTTCTCACTCAAGTACGTCGCGTCGAACACGAGCGCGAACATGCCGAAGGTCTACGTGTTCGCCGCGTTCTGGGGCGGGCAGGCGGGCTCGATGCTCTTCTGGGGGCTGATCCTCGCCTGCTACTCGGCGATCGCGATCCGCTTCGTGCCGCTGAAGTCGCGCGACCTCGTGCCCTGGGCGTGCGGCACGCTGGCGGTGATCCTCGTCTTCTTCATCGCCACCGTCTGCTTCAAGGCCAATCCGTACGATCGGCTGAGCTTCGTGCCGGCGGACGGCCGCGGGATGAACCCGCAGCTCCAGAATCCGGGCATGGCGATCCATCCGCCGAATCTCTACCTCGGCTACGTCGCGACGTCGATCCCGTTCGCCTTCGCCATCGCGGCGCTCGTCACCCGCCGCCTCGACGCCGAGTGGCTCGGGATCGTGCGACGCTGGTCGCTGCTGTCCTGGTTCTTCCTCACCGTCGGTATCACGCTCGGCATGTGGTGGGCGTACGTCGAGCTCGGGTGGAGCGGCTACTGGGCGTGGGATCCGGTCGAGAATGCGTCGCTGCTGCCGTGGCTCACGGGCACCGCGTTCCTCCACTCGATCATGATCCAGGAGAAGCGCGGGATGCTGCGGAAGTGGAACGTCGTGCTCGTCGTGACGACCTTCCTGCTCGCGATCTTCGGCACCTTCATCACGCGCAGCGGGATCATCGAGAGCGTCCACTCGTTTGCGCAGTCCCCAGTCGGCAGCTGGTTCGCCACCTTTTTCCTGACTGCGACCGCGGTGACGATCTACTTCGTTTCGACGCGGCTGAAAGACCTCGAGGCGAAGGCCGTGCTGGAGAGCATGGTGAGCCGCGAGGCGGCGTTCCTCTACAACAACGTCGTGCTCGTCGGCATCGCCTTCAGTGTGCTGTGGGGGACGCTCTTCCCGATTCTCAGCGAGTGGGTGCGCGGCTCGAAGATCACGGTGGGCCCGCCCTTCTTCAACACGGTCAACGTCCCGCTCGGACTCCTCCTGCTCGGGCTCACCGGCGTCGGTCCGCTGATCGCCTGGCGGAAGGCGTCGACGTCGAACCTGAAGCGGCAGTTCGCCGTTCCCGCCGCGACGGGGCTCATCGTCGGTGTGGTGCTCTTCGCGCTCGGCATGCGCGACGGCTACGCGCTCGTCGCGTACACGCTCGCGGGGTTCGTCGCCGCGACGATCATCCAGGAGTTCCAGAAGGGCATCTCGGCGCGCCGCAACATCCACGGCGAGTCCTTGCCCATAGCGGTCGTCCGGCTGGTCGGCCGGAATCGTCGGCGTTACGGCGGCTACATCGTGCACGCCGGCATCGTCGTGCTGTTCGCCGCGTTTGCCGGTCTGGCGTTCAAGAAGGATCACGACGTGCAGATGAAGGCCGGCGAAGCGAAGGAGCTCGTCGATCCGCTCGGCCACCGCTGGCGCTTCGTGAGCCAGGGCGTGTCGACGTCGGAGACGCTCAACCGCTTCGTCACTGCGGTGGGCCTCGAGGTGTTCCGCGACGGCGTCCCGCAGGGGATCCTGACGAGCGAGAAGCGCCAGTACTTCGACAGCAACAAGCAGCCGCAGTTCGAGCCCTCGACGGAAGTCGGCATCCGTCCATCGGCCAAGATGGATCTGTACGTCGTGCTCGCCGGCGTGCGCGACGAGACGGCCGAGCTGCGCATCAGCTTCAATCCGCTCGTCGTCTGGGTGTGGATCGGCGGGATGATCATGGCGATCGGTGGCCTCATCGTGATGTGGCCGCAGGCCGAGCGGCGTCGCGCGCCGAGCGGCTACGTGGCCACCCTGGAGCCGAAGCGCGAGCTGGCGGCGACGACCTGATGCGGCGGCGCGACTTCATCACCCGTTCGTTCGCGCTCGGCGGCGCCGCACTCGTTGGTGCAGGAGCACTTGGCGCCCAGCAGGCGGTTCAGGGAGACACCACCGCGAGCCAGAGCACGTCGAACCTGTTCGACATGAATCAGGGCGCCGCGCGCACGGTGACGCGTCCGCCCAAGCCCGGCGCGCGTCCGTCGATGAATGCCGACGCGCGCGATGGGCTGGAGCACCAGATCCGCTGTCAGTGCGGCTGCACGCTCGACGTCTACACCTGCCGCACGACCGACTTCGCCTGTCAGGTCTCGCCCGCGATGCACCGCGATGTCATGGCGCTCGTCGAAGGCGGCTACTCGGCGCAGGAGATCCTCGATGCGTTCGTCGGCACCTACGGCGAGCGGGCGTTGATGGCGCCGAAGAAGGAAGGATTCAACTGGGCGGGCTATCTCGTGCCGTTCGGTGCCCTCGCAGCCGGCGCGGCCGCCGTGCTCGTCGTACTTCGCGGGATGCAGCGCGGCAGCGCACGCGCCGAGGTGCCGGTGGATGGCGTGGTCGTCCCGCCACTGGGCACCGCTGATGAAATGGCCAAGCTGAACGACGCGATCCGGAACGACGACTGATGCTCCCGCTGATCGTCGGCACGCTGCTCGCCGCCGTCGCCGTGGCGTACGTGCTTTATCCATTGCTGTTCGGCAGCGCACCGGGCCCGCGTCGTCCGATCGGGTTGCCGCTCGTCGCGCCCGCGCCCGATGAGGATGCGATCGTCGCGCTGCGCGAGATCGAGTTCGACCGCGCGACGGGAAAGTTGTCCGACGCGGACTACACGGAGCTCAAGTCGCGCTATACGGCGCGCGCCCTCGCCGCGATGCGCGCGCGCGGAGAGGCCGGCGCGGATGCGTCGCCGGAAGATCTGGTCGAGGCCACCGTGCTGGCGTATCGCGCGCGCTTGAAGAGTTGCGCGCGATGCGGCCCGCGCCCGGAGCCGGACGCCATCTTCTGCTCGAACTGTGGGGCCTATCTCGACGAGACGTGCGCCGGCTGCGGGCGCGTGGTCGAGGAGGCGGGAGCGGCATTCTGTGCGGGCTGCGGGCGGCAACTCGCCGCCTGAGCTACGTGCGCTGAATCGCGAGCTCGAATCAGGGCACCACGACGAACACATTGGACGTCGCCACGAAGACTTCGCCGGTGCCCTGCGTCGCGTTCGAGGCTGTGACCTGGTAGCGTTGGCGCAGGCGATATCGGCCTGGGGGCACGAAGAAGTAAATCGTTCTCGGAGCTCCAAGGTCGCTGTTCGTCGGAGAAGTCATGCTCCCGAGCGGGGTTTGGAGATACAGGCTGTCGGGGGTGCCATTGAGTAGTCGCCACTGGCCTGGCGTCACCTCGGTTTCCATGTCTGGGCTCGCCACCCACACCTTGCCTCCGAGTGACACGAAACGTTCGCGGAAGGTGAAGAACGGTTGCATCCCGCCACCCTGAGCGAGCGGCACCGTATCCGGCGACACCACGACGAGGAACGCACCCTCCGGCGCCGTCGCATCACTGCACCCCGCGAGAACGCCGCAGAGTAGCAGCAGACACATGGCGAACTGCCGTGTCGCGCTCACGAGCCGGTCACCACGAAGGGATTCGAATCCACGCTGCGACGGTCTCCACTCGGTGTCGTGCCGTCCTCTTTCGCCATCTCGAAGGTGTAGTGCATGCGATAGCGGCCAGAGGGGACCTTGAACGACCACACGCCGCCGATCTTTGCTCCCGCGACGAACGTCTCCGCGCGGGTGTTCGCTGGCCAGCTGGTGTAGCGACCACTCTTCTTGACCGTCGTCC
>JAEKKK010000026.1 GCA_019510405.1 Gemmatimonadota bacterium
CGCCCGCGCTGCTGCTCCTTGTACGGATAGAAGTAGTCGTCGATGTGCATCGCGTCGATGTCGTAGCGGCGCACGATGTCGAGCACGACGCGCGTCGTCCGGTCGCGCACCCGCGGATCGCCGGGATCCATCCAGAGATACGGCCCGTACTTGCGTACGAGGTCCGGATCGGTGCGGCTGACGTGGGTCTTCGCGGCGGGGCGCGTCAGCGAGTAGCGGGCGCGGTACGGGTTGATCCACGCATGGAGCTCGAGGCCGCGCTTGTGCGCCTCGGCGACGGCGAAGGCGAGCGGATCGTAGTAGGGCTCCGGCGGGCGGCCCATCTCTCCCGAGAGCACCTCGGACCACGGCTCGATGTCGGAGCGATAGAGGGCGTCCGCCGCGGGGCGCACCTGCAGCACGATGGCGTTCAGGCGGAGCTGAACGCACTTGTCGAGGATGGCGATCAGCTCGCGCTGCTGCTCATCCGCGGAGAGGCCGGCCTTCGACGGCCAGTCCATGTTGTCGACGGTGGCGATCCAGACGGCGCGCAGCTCGCGCGGGATCGGCGGGGCACTGTCGCGCGTCGTACGTGCGGGCGTCGTCTGCGCACTCGCAGACGACGCGGCGCCGAACAGGAGAATGAGGACGACGGCGAGGCGGGTGAGACGAGACGGCATGCGTGAGATGCGGAGAGGGCGTACGAGCGGCGCGCGGCGCCCGAGCGCCGGCGCCACGCGTCGAACTATACCCCGACCGCGACCGGACGATCGTGACGGACCGCCGGCAGCCCCAGCACGCGCCGATAGACGTTCAGATACCGCGACGCGCTCCGCTCCCAGCCGAAGTCGCGCGCCATCGCCTCGCGCATCATCTCCTCCCACGCCGCCGTCTCGTGGTACTGGTCCACGGCGCGCGTGGCGGCCCGCATGAAGTCCGTCGGCGTGTAGTCGTCGAACAGGAAGCCGGTGACGCCGTCCTCGATCGTGTCGGCCAGACCGCCGACGCGCCGCGCGACGGGGATCGTACCGTAGCGCTGGGCGCGCATCTGCGTGAGGCCGCACGGCTCGTACTGCGACGGCATCAGGCACATGTCCGCGCCGGCGAGCAGCAGGTGCTCGAATTCCTCCGTGAAGTCGAGCTTCACCGCGATGCGGCTCGGCGCGCGCTCGGAGAGCTCGGTGAGCGCCATCTCGTAGCGGGCGTCGCCATGTCCGAGGAACACGTACTGCGCGTCGAAAGCGAAGTAGCCCGGATCGCCGAGGATGAGATCGAGCCCCTTCTGCGCGACGAGGCGCGCCGTGAGCGCGAAGATCGGCGCCTGCCACCGGCTGAGTCCCGTCGCGCGCTGCAGGGCGAGGCGGTTGCGCTTCTTGCCGGCCATGTTCTCCGGCGAATACCGGCGCGGAATGATCGTGTCGCGCGCGGGATCCCAGATCTCCTGATCGATCCCGTTGACGATGCCGACGAGCCGGTCGCGCAGCGCGACGAACACGCCGTCCAGCCCGAATCCGCCCTTCTCCGTACGCAGCTCGTGCGCGTGCGTCGGGCTCACCGTGACGACGAGATCGGAGAATACGAGGCCGCCCTTGAGCAGGTTCACTCGGCCCCACCACTCGAGCTGCCGGTGGTTGTAGAGCGAGAACGGCAGCCCGATGTCCGCCATCGTCGACTCGGGGAAATGTCCCTGATAGCCGGCGTTGTGCACCGAGAGCACGGCGCGGATCCCCTCGTAGTACGGGTGCGCCGCGAACTCCGTCTTGAGGTAGATGCTCGCGAGCGATGTCTGCCAGTCGTGCGCGTGGATGATGCTCGGCGGCTGCGGCAGCACGCGGGGCAGCGCGACGAGGATGGCGCGCGCGAAGAACGCGTAGCGCCGTGCGTTGTCGGGATAATCGCCCAGATCGTCGCCATAGAGACCGGGCCGATCGAAGTACGGCTCGCTCTCGACGAAGATGATGCGCGGATTGCCCGGCTGGGGTGGCGTGGCCGGCTCGTAGAGGCGCGCCGTTTCCGTGCGCGGGCCCACCGAGACGGCGAACTCCGCGCCGAGGGGACGGATCTCCGTCCGCTCGCGCACCGCCGAGTAGAGCGGCATGAACACCGTGACGGGAATGCCCGACGACGCCTGATACTTCGCGAGGCTCGCGACCGCCTCACCCAACCCGCCCGTGCGCGCGAACGGCGACAGCTCGCCCGCGAGATGCACCACCGGCGCGGGCGTTCCATCGGGACGCGTGAGCGGCGCGGGAGGCAGCGTCGTCACCGGCGATTGCGGCGGCTCGATCTTCTTGCGCGACGTGCGCTTCGGCTTGGTCGCCGTCGCCGCGGATGATGCCGTTGCCTTCTTCGCGCGCGGTGTGGACCTGCGCCGCGTCGCCGGCTCGGTCACGAGCGACGAGTTCTCATCTCCCGACGTCGCGGGCGCCGCATTCGGCGCGGCGCCGTTCTCGCCGGCGGGGTGCGCGCCGTCGGCCGGTGCGGGACCGGACACGTCCGGCGTCAGGAGTTCGGTATCGGAAGAGGCAGCGCGATCCATGGAGACGACCGAAGGCGAGGACATGAGAAGGGTTCCTCGACGCAAGAATATCGCCGAAACCAGCGACGCGAATGGCGTGTGCGCAAGACGATCCGCGCACACGCGCTTATTCGGGACGCGTCTGATTCCAATATGATACGAGAACGCAGCCCTGACAGGGCGGCGTCGATAATCATGCGAGATTTCTAATCCGCGTGCGGGCTGATGCGTGCTTCATCCATCACGCACCGGCCCGCAACGTTTGCCTCATCGGCTCGTCGAGCCGAAGGTATCGCACGCGCGCGGATCGCCCGTGTCGAACCCTTTCTTGAACCAGCTTACGCGCTGCTGCGACGAGCCGTGGGTGAAGTTGTCGGCATTCACGCGCCGGCCCGCCTGCGCCAGAATACGATCGTCCCCGACCGACGCCGCGGCGTTCATCCCTTCCTCGATGTCGCCCGCGTCGAGCTTGTCGCGCTGCCGGGTCGAGTTCGCCCAGACGCCCGCGTAGCAATCCGCATGGAGCTCGAGCGCCACGGAGGACTGGTTGGCCGCGGCGGGATCGCTCTGCTCGGCGCGGCGCACCTGTGCATCGGTGCCGAGGATGTGCTGCACGTGATGCCCGAGCTCGTGCGCGATGACGTACGCCTGCGCGAAATCACCCGACGCGCCGAACTTGTTCTTCAGCTCGTCGTAGAAGCCGAGATCGATGTAGAGCTTCTGATCGTTGGGGCAGTAGAAGGGGCCCATCGCCGTCTGGCCGACGCCGCACCCGGTCTGGGTGGCGTCACGGAAGAGGACGAGCTTCGCGTCGTGGTACTGCGCGCCGTACTTCGGCAGAATGTTCGTCCACGTCTGCTGCGCGTCGTCGAGCACGAACGACACGAAGCGCACCTCGGGCTCCTCGCGCGCCGAGTCGGCGGGGGCGAGCTGTCCATTCGATTCGCCGACATTCGGCACGGCGCCGGTGTCCTCGAACAGGTTGCGGCCGAAGAGGAGGCTGAGCACGAGCAGCACCGCGGTGCCGCCCAGGCCCATGCCCATGCGGCCGAACCCGCCGCCTCCGCCACGCCGGTCTTCGATGTTGGAGCTGCGCCCCATGTCACTCCACTTCATAGCGGCCTCGTCTCTCGGATATGGTGTCACAAAAGCAACAACCGGGCCGAGTTCGGGTGATGATCGCGGCCGCGAAATGGTGTGCCGATGAAGCGCGCTCGGCTAGTTTTGTACAGTTACTCTCCCAAAGCCGCAGAAGCGATGACCCAGCCCCGCACCTCCGACGCCGAACCTTCCGCCCCGAACTGCCCCAAGTGCGAGGGCCCGATGTGGGACAATCGCGAAGGGAAGCGCAACCCGAAGGCCCCCGACTTCAAGTGCAAGGATCCGGCGTGCGGCGGAGTGATCTGGCCGCCGCGCGGCGGCGGAGTCGCTGCGCCAGGCGCGCCCGCGGCCGCCGCGGGTGGGAGCGCACCGCGCCAGACGCCGGCCTCCTCCGGGGCGGCGAGCGGCGGCGCGGCACGCGGGGGCGTGGACGCCAACGGGATGCCTCTCTGCCCGATCTGCGGTGGAGCGATGTGGGACGACCGCGCTTCGAAGCGGAATCCGCGGGCGCCCGACTTCAAGTGCCGGAACAAGCCGCGCGAGCGGGGTGGCCCCGGGTGCGAGGGAGTGATCTGGCCGGCACGCGACGGCTCCGCGAGCCCGTACCCGCCGCCGGCCGCGCGACGCTCGGCCCCCGCCGTGAGCGAGGCGCCGCCCCCCTGGGACGGCCCACCGCTCGACGATGCGCCGCCGCCGGACGACGACGACCTGCCGTTCTAGGGTGAGTGGGTGAGTGGGTGAGTGGGACACGGCCTCGGGAAGCTCCTGCTTCCCGAGGCCGTGTCGCATCCGCTCATCCCTCGACTCGCTCCGCTCGCTCGCGATGACAGGCGTAGAACCGTAGCCCCACACCACCCCTGCCACACTGAGCAGAAAGGGCAATAGAAAACGGGTTACAGAGACAACATCCTCAGGCCGCCGGGGTAACGGGCGTAAGGACGCGCCACGCGCGCGTGCGCCGGGTTTTGCGTACATTTCACTCGAGGACCGAATCGTGACGCGCCGAAAGTCGTTCACCTTTACCAGCGGGCCGATTCGGGATGACTCCGGAGGATTGTCGGAAGTAATGGCGAAGTCACCGACGTTCAACGTTCTCTTCGACCGGGCGGTCGCGGCCTGCGCGGAAGCGCAGCGTCTGTCCGGCCGTACGGCGGAGTCGGTGAGGAAGGCGCGGCTGGAGCGTGCGTCGGCGCGGCGGGTGAGAACGCTGATCGCCGAAACGCGCGAGACCTGGGAAGGCGCCAACGCGATGTACGCCGTGATGCGCGTGCAGGTCGAGCAGGTCGCGCGGGAGATGCGCGATGCCGGCGTCGACAGCGCGGCCGCCGCCGCGACGATCCGGCAGCACATCCGGTTCGTGCTCTACGACGGAGGGCTGACCGAGCGGGACGCCGAGCCGGTCGTCACCCGCGCCAGCACCTGGGTGGACATGGTGTTCGCGGCCGCCTGACCGGCCCTTGTTTCGGGTGCGTGCCCGGAACCTGCATTGGCCGTTGGTATGAGCCACCTCAACAATGTCGGTCGCGTGGTCACCGCGACCGTCGGACCAGCCGCCCGCCGTCACAGCGTGAACGCGGCTCTCGCGCTGGCCATGGCGCTGGCATCCGCGGCGCCCCTCGCCGCGCAGAATCCGACCCCTGATCAACGCACCGTCACGCCGCGCGACACCGCTCACAAGTCGCAGCAGAAGACGCTCTTCACCTATCGCGACGCGGTTCTCGCCGGAGGATTCGCTTTCCTCACCGTCGTGATGTTCCCCGCCGACCGGGCGATCGCCAAGCGGCTCACTGACTCGTCGCTCACGACGAACCGCTTCCTGAAGAATTCGGCCAATGGCCTCGAGGCGATCACGGCGCCGGGCGCGTACATCATCGGCGGAGGCATGTATGCCGTCGGCCGTCTCGCCCATAAGCCCGATCTGGCGGACCTCGGGTGGCACGGCACGGAGTCGGTGATCCTGGCGACCGCCATCACGGGCGCGCTCAAGGGGACGATGGGACGTGCGCGCCCATTCGTCACGAACGACACGAACCCGACCGACTTCCGCTTTGGCGGCGGGTTCGCGAACGCGGACCGACAGTCGTTCCCGTCCGGTCACACGACGACGGCGTTCGCCGTCGCCTCCTCCGTCACGAGCGAGACGCGCCGGCTGCACCCGAATGCGGTCAAGTTCGTCGCGCCGGTGCTGTACGGAGGCGCGACGCTCGTGGGACTCTCGCGCATGTACCACAACAAGCACTGGGCGAGCGATGTCGTCCTCGGCGCCGGCATCGGCACCTTCAGCGGGCTCAAGGTGGTGCGCTACTCGCACGCCCATCCGCACAACAAGATCGATCGCGTCATTCTGGGGACGACGATCGCCATGAACGGCACGGACGGCGTGGCTCTTGGTTTCACCCTTCCGGCGCCGTAAGCTAGGGCTCCGCCGCGCCGCGCTACGGAAGCGCATCGCGCGACTCGGCGCGAGTGGAACCCCGTCCGATCCCACGTCGTAGGGCCGTCCATGCCAGCCACATATCAGACGCCAGCGCCGGCGGCGCCTCCGCCGCCGCCGGCGGCACCGGTGACAGTCGGCCCGTCATCCCCCGACGTGGTGTACGCCGGATCGCTTCCGGGCGGCGCCATGACCAAACAGGACGTCGCGGTCCTTCGCGCCCGCCGCGCGGAGCTGAGCGATCAGCTCGAGAGCGCTGCAAGCCGGCGTCGTTCGCTCGCCGATCAGGTGCGTCACGCCGACGGCGCGAGCAAGGCGGGGCTCGAGGCGCGGCTCGCCGTGCTCGACCAGCGCATCGTTCACCTCGAGTCCGAGATCGACGCGACGGGCCAGCAGCTCGCGTCGCCCCAGGCCCAGCAGTACGCGGCCGAGACACGTCCGGCGCCGAACTTCGGCCCGCCGTGGCGCAACTCGAACTTCGACCCCACGCCGGTCGCGATAGCGTTCGTCGTGTTCGTGATGTCACCCATCGCACTCTCGATCTCGCGGCTGTTCTGGAAGCGGGGCTCGCGGAAGATGACCGTGCCGCCCGCCGCGCCCGATTCGACCGAGCGACTGGAGCGGATCGAACAGGCCGTCGATGCGATCGCGATCGAGGTGGAGCGGGTCTCCGAGGGGCAGCGGTTCGTGACGCGCCTCCTCTCGGAGCGCGCGCCGGCGATCGGTGCGGCGCCCGCCGAGGCGGTGCCCGTCCCGGTCGGCGAAGGGAGCCGCGTCCGCTGATCGGACGGTTGGCCGGGATGATGCGCTGAACGACGGCCCTCCCATGCCCCGCACCGCGAAACCGCACCAGGTCGCCCCCGATCTCGACGCCGAGCACGACGCGGGGTTCGCCGTCGCCTCGGAGCGTGCCGCCCGCGCGCTCGACGCCATCCCGCCCGAGGAGCTC
>JAEKKK010000027.1 GCA_019510405.1 Gemmatimonadota bacterium
GCGCGCGTTCACCTTGTACCCGCCGGCCGTCTTCCGGACCTCGCCGTCGATCACCTCGTCGCCGCGCACGAGCTTCGCGAGCTCCTTGATGTCGTTCGGCGCGAGGGCCGAATCCGGCTTGTAGCCCGAGGAGACGAGGGTGTTGTCGATGTCCTTCTTCGACACCGGCATGAGCTGCCGAATGTTGAAGTCGTTCGAGATCCGGGTGCGGAGCTCGTCGGCGAGCTTGACGCCACCCGCGACGTCACCGCGGAACGCCGTGACCACGACTCTCTTGGTTTCCGGCCCCGGCCCCTGCCTCGGGACCTGTGCACCGGCAACCGACGCTGCCATCGCGACGGCAACTCCGACAGCCGGGAGCGCAAAGCGATACGAAACCTTCACGATCGTAACCTCCAAAGCGTTGACGAAGGGTACACCGACGTGCCGCACAGGGTCCGAGACTCCCGCCCGGACGGCCGACCTGCATGGGCGAAGAGGGACTCGAACCCCCGACATCCTGCGTGTAAGGCAGGCGCTCTGACCAACTGAGCTATTCGCCCGAAATCCGTAGTGCGAGCGAGGCCCCGCCGGCCGCGCCCGCCTGGCTTCCTCACGTTGTAGGAGTCGGCCGTGCCCAACCGCTACTTCAGAATCGCGATGGGCACCAGAACACAGTAGCCAAGCACGAGCAAAATCGGTGCGATGGTGGTGCCACCGCGCGCCAGATCGGCAAATCCCAGCACGATCGAGCCGATCGCGAGCCCCCACCAGAGCCACGGGCGTGCTTGAACCGTCGTATCCGTTTGTGCCATGACCGAGTGTATCCGGCCCCCCGAAGGGTGTCAAGCAACGGCCACGCCATTGGTTACGACTCGTCGTCTCGACGCGCCGAACGATCGGTGGAGGCGTCCGGCCGAGGCTCGTGACCATCGCCCGACAGGGGCGCGGACGGGGGCAGCCCAGGCGCCTCGCCGGCGTCGTGGACGGGTGCCGGAATGCCGAGCAGTGCCGCGAGGATCGCGTCCCGCTCCGCGCGCTCGGCGATGGCGTCGGCCTCGAGCATCTCGCGCAGCCGGCGGCGGTCGCGGGCCCGGCGCGACACAATGAATGGAAGGATGAACACCGAGGTCACGAGGAACATCAGCGAGAGGTCGGCGAACACAGCCAGTGCCCCGTACCGCCGCTGCGTCCGATGCTGGAACTCCTTCTCGAACCCGCTCAACGTCGTACCGAACGCCTGGCGGACCGCGGCGTCGAGGTTACGTGCGTTCTCCCAGTACCGGAACAGCAGCGTGAGCCCGCGCTCCGGGTCGAGCGACGCGAGCTCGGTCACGGCACGGTAGCTGAGGGCGTAGGCGGACTGCGCGGCCGTCGTCCCCTGCTCGAAGCTCTGGTCGAGCTGATCGAGCGACGGCACCCCGCGCAGCGCGAGCGCGACATTGGCGGCCAGGACGTCGTCGCGACGCCACTCGTGCGCGGCGACGGAGGCGTAGCCCTCGTCGAACCAGCGGGGCGGCCGGTCCCCGAGCCGCTCGTGGAGCGCGAGGTGGGCGAGCTCGTGGCGAAGTGTCTCCTGCGGATCCCCCGCCTCGGAGCCGGCGGCGTGCCCCTGGAGGATGACCCGGCGCGACGCCGGGAAGGCGAGCGCCACCCCCCATTCGGGCGCCTCGGGCCCCGCCCACTGGCGGAAGCGGCGCGCGTCGGGCGCGATGGCGATCAGCACGCGCTGCTGCGGGCGTGGCAGCCAGGGAAAGCTGTCGTTCCGGGCGGCGCCCTCGAGGAGGGTGCGCGCGAGGCGGTCATCGTCCGGGAAGTAGACCGCGGTGAACCGGCCGACGTCGAGCCTTCGCGGTGCGTCGTCCTGCGCGCGCGCGGGACGAACGAGGCAGACCGCGAGCGCCAGCGACGCGCCGGCGCGGCGCAGCCCGCGACCGATGGCTACGGCTCTCCGCCCTGCTCCACGGTCTGCAGCACCTCGGCGCACCGCTTTCCCCACGGGTTGAACTTGTTCGCCGCGAACCCGTCGCGCCACGCCTGCGTCGCTTCCGCGCGCTGACCGTTGTACCAGTACGCGCGCCCCAGCTCGTAGTACGCCTCGATCAGGTTCGGTCCGAGCGCGAGCGACTTCTGGAAGAACGTCTGCGCGTCCTCGAACATGTCCCGCTCGAGATACACCAGCCCGAGATAGAAGTGCGCGTACAGCGTCGCCTTGCGGTCGTTGTCGAGCCGGATCGCCTTCGAGAGGTGCTCGATCGCTTCGCCGAAGATGCCCTTCTTCAGGCAGATGTAGCCGACGTTGATGCGCGCGAGCGCGTTGCCCGGCTCGCGCATGAGCACCTTCTGGAACGCCATCAGCGCGTCGTCGTACTTCTCCTGGAGCATCTGCGCCCACCCGAGCAGCGACTCGGCCTGCGGGTCGTTGGGCGCGAGCTGCAGCGCCTTGCCGAGGGACTCTTCGGCGCCGGCGTAGTCGCCGAGCGAGATGCGGCTCCAGCCCTTCTCGATGAAGGTGGACGCGCCGATGTGATCGGCGACGACCGGCCGCTCGGCGTCGAAGGTGGGTGCCGCGGTGAGCTTCAGCGCCTTCCACTTCTCGACGAGCGACTTGGCCTCGTCCTTCAGCGCCGTGAGCTCGGCGAGGTCCCGCTCGAGGCTCTTGCCGAGCGTGATCAGCTCTCCCTTCAGGGCTTCCCGTTGCTGCGATGCATCGGGCCCATCCAGCCGCGCTGCGAGCGCCTGCACACGCTCGCGATACGCGACGGCCCACTCACCCATTCGCCACGGCCTCCGCCTCGGCCTCGTCGAGCGCGATACGCTCGGTGGAGGAGAGCAGCTTCTCGACGTCGAGGAAGATCACGAGCTTGTCCCCCATGCGCACGATCCCCTTGAGGTACGCGGCGGCGAGTCCGCGGAACAGGTTCGGGGGCGGCGCGACGGCGGCGGGATCGAAGGGCGTGACCGCGGTGACGGAATCGACGACGGCCCCGATCCACTCGCCGCCGCCGTGGAGGATGAGGATGCGCGTCTCGTTGCGCACCTCGACGTCGGGCATCTCGAACCGGCGGCGCAGATTGACGATCGGCACCACGCGGCCCTGATAGTCGATGACGCCCTCGATGTACGCCGGCATGTCCGGCACGGAGGTCGGCGTCGTGTAGCGCAGCACGCGCTCGACGGAGAAGATGTCGGCGGCGAAGAGGTCATCGCCGAGCCGGAAGGTGACGAGCTTGTTCGCTTCGACTTTCATGCGAGCTCCGGAACGGGAATGGCCTGACATGCCTCGATGAGTGCTTCCGCGTCGACGAGGGCGACGATGCTGCCTTCGTTGCGCGCCACGCCCAGCACGACCGGGTCGCTGCCGTCGACGCCGGGCGCGTCGCGCAGCTGCACGAGGTCGAGGGTCATGACGTCGTCCACGTCGTCGATCGCCAGCGCGAAGCGGCCGCGCGGCGAACGGAAGATGAGCGCCGCACTGCGATGCTCGACGCGCACGCCGAGCGCATCATCGGGCGTGAACACGGGCGTGAGGGCGCCGCGCACGGTGATCACGCCGATCATGGCGGGGGGCATCTCGGGCACGTGATGCACGTCGGGGAGATCGATCGCTTCCTCGACGGAGGAGAGCTCCACGGCGAACCGCTCGGTACCGATGCGGAACATGAGCAGCTCGACGACGCCGCTCCGGCTGCGCGCGCGCTCGCGCAGCGGGCGCCGCGGACCGCGATGATGCGCATACGACGCGTCGTCCCAGCGATCGTCGTACGCCTCTTCATCGTCGTCGTCCTCGTCATCGTCGTCCCACGCGACCGCCTGGCGCGGACCCGAGATGCGCGCCGCGATGGCGGCGGGCGACGCGGCTTCCGCCACGACCGCTTCCTCGCTGACCTCTTCGACGGCCGCCTCGGCCTCGGCGAGCTCGCGCGCGTGCGCGGCGGCGGCGCGTGCCTCGACTTCGGCGAGGGCACGCGCCGCGAGAGCGTCCGCGGATTCGGCAGGTGTCTTCTTCTTCCTTGGCATTCGTGAGCGGCCCACCCCACGCGAGTATCGACGACGTTCCAACAAAAGGCGCAGCTATTCCTGCTCTCAGGACGACGAGCACGGGGCACCAGGCGTTACGGCACGGCCCGCTCAGACAGGAGGTCCACGATCGCCGGGGCAACCTCGGACAGGCCGACGACCCGCTCCGCACCCGCGCGCAGGAGGGCGGCCTGCGGCATACCGTAGATGGTGGAGGTGGCGCGGTCCTGGACGACACCCGCCCCGCCGGCGCTGCGGATGGCCCGGAGCCCCTCTGCGCCGTCCTTGCCCATCCCGGTGAGGACGACCCCGATGCTCGCGCGGCCGAACTCCGCCGCCACCGACTCGAACAGCCGGTCGGCGGAGGGGCGCACGCCATGGCGGGCGGGGGTCTCGTCCAGCGCGATCGTCCAGTGACCAGGGCTGCTCGTCGCGACGCGCATGTGCAGCCCGCCGGGGGCGAGGTAGACGCGGTTCACGACCACCGGCTCCCCATGCTCCGCTTCCGTCACGCGGAGCTCACTCATCCCGTCGAGGCGGTTGGCGAGGCTACGAGTGAAGCCGGCCGGCATGTGCTGGACGACGAGCACCGCCGCGAGCAAGTCGCCCGGGAGCGCGGGGATGACTTCGGCGAGGGCGCGCGGCCCTCCGGTAGAAGTGGCGATGGCGACGGCGACGGTCGCCTCGCTGCGCGCCCGGACGGCCGGCGGCTGGGTGACGAATCGCGGGCGCGCCAGCGCCTGCACGCCCTTCAGATTCACCTGCATCGCCGCACGCAGCGCGTCGAGCAGCGTGTCGGCGACGCTCGCGAGGTCGGGGCTGATCGGCCCCGACGGCTTCCGCACGAAGTCCACAGCGCCGAGTTCGAGGCAGCGCAGAGTGAGATCCACGCCCCCCTGCGTCACCGCAGCACTCAACATCACGACGGCGCGCGGCGCCTCACTCATGATGTAGCCGAGGGTCTGCAGCCCGTCGAGCTCGGGCATCTCGACGTCGAGCGTCACGATGTCCGGCTCGAGGGTGTGCAGCTTCTGGATCGCCTCGTGACCGTTGCGTGCCGTGCCGACGACCTTGAAGTCCGGCGATCCGTCGATGATCTCGCCGATGACGCGGCGCATGAACGCGCTGTCGTCGACGACCAGCACTGTCGCTGGTTTAGAGGACACGATCTCCCTTCTTGAGGGACCGGACCTCCAGCCGCCCGTCGGCGAGATGGAAGTAGACGCTGCGCCCGTAGTCGAGCCCCGTGTCCTCGGCCACGAGCCCGACGCGCGCCTTCTCGAGCGCTTCCTTCGTCGCCAGGATGTTGCGCTCGCCGACGTTGATGCCGGTGCCGTTCACGAGCTGCCCGAACATGCTCGCCCCGCCGGCGATCTTGGCGACGACCTTGGCGTTCGGCGCCATGCCGAGTGCGCGCATCTCGGTGAGCATGAGCGGCACGATCGACTCCGGAAACTTCGCCGGGTTCGACGTCTCCCGCGACATCGCCATGCTCGGCAGCAGGATGTGCGCGAGTCCGCCGGTGCGCGTCTCGCGGTCGTACAGCGCGATGGCGACGCACGAGCCGAGGCCGATCGTCGCGATGATGTCGTTGCCGCGCCGGACGGCGTAGTCGGCGACCTTGACTCGAACGTCAGCGATAGTGGTGCTCACGATGGCCGGAAGATGCGCTCGCGGCCGTCGACGGCCGTGAAGCGGGTGCGTGCCGCGCCCAACAGCGTCTCGACCTTCCCGAGGACGAGGAATCCCGTCGGGGCGAGTGCGTCGCGGAACTTCTGGAAGAGACGCTCCTGCGTCTCGCGATCGAAGTAGATCAGGACATTGCGACAGCAGATGAGATGGAGCGGTCCCGCTGGCGGCGCCTCGGCGAGCAGGTCGCGCCGCTCGAAGCGCACCATGCGGCGCACCTCGGGAACGACCGTGAACGGCGCGTCGGGCGCGAAGTAGCGTGTACGCAGCTCGCGCGGCGTCTCGCTGAAATCGCTCTCCTCGAACGTGCCCCGCTCCGCGGCTTCGAGCGACCGCGCATCGATATCGCTACCCAGCACGTGGACGCGACGCTCGGCGAGCGACGCGGCGCCCTTCCGCTCGAAGTGCTCATGGAACAACGCGGCCAGCGAGTACGGCTCCTCCCCCGACGAGCAGCCCGCGCTCCAGACGTTGATCACCGGATCGGAAAGCGCCGCGAGCGCCGGCACCACGCGCTCGCGCAGAACGGTGTACGTCTCCCAGTTCCGGAACAGCTTCGTGACGTTGATCGTCAGCGCGTCCAGCAGCCGATCGTACTCGGCCTGGTCGCTGTCCAGCACGTGCGCGTACTCGGCGTACGTGTTCACGCCGCGCGCGCGCATGCGCACGGCGATGCGGCGACGCAGACACTTGTCCTTGTAGCTCGCGCAGCCGAAGCCGCGATCGGCGGCGATCTTCACCGTGAGCGCCGTGAAGGCGGCGTCGGAGAGGCCGGGCGCGATCACAGGACCTGCCTCACGGCGTCGAGATTCGTGCGCACGATCGCGTTTGCCGGATCGAGCGCGAGTGCCTGCTCCCAGCAGCGGACGGCCTCGTCGCGCTCCTGCCGCTTGAAGCGGATGTTGCCCAGCTTGAGCCACACGTCGTCGCCGAGCTGCGGATTGATCTTCACCGCGCGCTGGTACGCCTCGAGCGCATCGTCGTAGCGTGCCGCGCGGTACTGGCAATCGCCGAGGTTCTTGTGCAGCTGCGCGAGACCGGCGTCCTCGAGCACCCCGCGCTCGGCCGCCTGCAGCGCGTCGGGATGGTAGCCGCGGCGCTCGTGCACCGCCGCCAGGTTGTTGTGCAGCGCCGCGGCGTGCGGATGCGCCACGATCCCCTCCTGCAGGAGGGCGAAGGCGCGATCCAGCTCGCCGAGCAGCGCCGCGGTGAGCGCCGCGTAGTGGAACCACGCTGCCGTTGGAGGACGCGT
>JAEKKK010000028.1 GCA_019510405.1 Gemmatimonadota bacterium
AGTCGGCGGTGAGCGACGTCCACAGCCGGATCGTCGAGCTGCCGACGAACACGATACCGCCGGGTGCGGGCGGGTTGGCGCGGTCGGCCGCGTCGAACGCGTCGATCTCGGATGCGAAGCGATCGAGGTTCGCCGTTGGCGCGGGCGCGGCGCGAGTCGCGCTGGTGGCGGGCGAGCGGCTCGCCGACGCGGCGGGCGCCGGCGCGGGCGCCCGGCTGCACGCCGCGAGCGCGAGGAGAAGAACGGCGGAGAGATGGCGGCGCATCATTCGACGCGGATTCCGGCGAGGCTGGGGTCGGGCTTGGGATAGCGGAGGTCGAGCGACTCGAGGGTGTCGGCGACGGTGCGCGCGACGAGGACGTCGCGCAGATCCTTGTCGTCGGCGGGGACGATGTACCAGGGCGCCCAGTCGGTGCTCGTGTTCTCGAGGATGCCGCGGTACGCCTTGGTGAACAGATCCCAGTGCTTGCGGTCGTCGAGATCCCCCGCGCGGAACTTCCAGTTCTTCGATTCGTCGGCGAGGCGCTCCTCGAACCGCTTCTTCTGCTCGTCGCGCGAGATGTGGAGCATGAACTTGAGGATCACCGTGTGATTCTCGGTGAGCATCCGCTCGAACTCGTTGATCTGATCGTAGCGCGCCGACCATACCTTCTTCGGCACGAGATCGTGCACGCGCGGCACGAGGATGTCCTCGTAGTGCGACCGGTTGAAGATGCCGATCATCCCGCGCGCCGGGATCTGCTGATGCACGCGCCAGAGGAAGTCGTGCCGCTGCTCGAGCTCCGTCGGCACCTTGAAGCTCGACACGGTGCACCCCTGCGGGTTCACCGAGGAGAACACCTTGCGGATGGTGCCGTCCTTCCCCGATGCGTCGCGCCCCTGGAGCACGATGAGCACGGCGAAGCGGCCGTCGGCGTAGAAGACGCGCTGGAGCTCGGCGATGCGCGCGGATTCCTTCTCACCGAGCCGCTCGAGCTCCTTCTCGCTCTTCCCGTTGCCATCCCAGCGCGCGTGCGCGTCGCCGAGCTTGATGTCCTTCTTCGACGAGACCGGTCTGAGCTTCATGAGCTGAGCAGGTACGGGTGAATGGCGTTCGACGCTGTGACTCGGCGGCATGGATGTTCCATCGAAACCGGCACACCAGTCACGGGAGTGATCGATGGCGCAACAGCGGAACGCCGAGGGCAACAACGAGCAACGACGGGCGAAGGCGAAGCAGGCGCGCGACGCGGGCAAGAAACCGAGCGAGGTCAGCGCGACGCTCGGCGCAAGCCAGCAGCGAAAGGAAGCGAGGTCTGGCGCGTCGCATCAGGAGAAGATGGAGCAGAAGCGCGAAGGAAAGGAAGCCGGCACGGCCAAGGGGACGAGCGGCAAGCCTCGTCCCGGCAACCGTCAGACGGATCCCAAGCGCACGAACCGCTGGGGGTGATCACACGGGCCGTCAGCGTCGGTAGATGCTGACGGCCGTGTCGTCGAAGCGGCGGAAGATCGCCGCGCGCGGGAGCACGTGCGTCGCCGCGTGCTCCACGGCGAGCACGCGCGAGAAGCGGCGCGCGAGCCAGCTGTCGATCACGCGGTCGAGCATGCGCGACTCGTACGGCGGATCGGCGAAGGCGACGTCGTATGCGTCTTCGCCGAGCGCGCCGGCGTAGGGGAGCGCGTCGCGCTTGAAGATGCGCGTCCGCTCGCGCAGCCGGAGCAGCGCGACGTTGGCGCGCAGCGCGTGGAGGCTGGAGGGGCGCGTCTCGACGAAGTCGGCGCGTGCGGCGCCGCGCGAGATGGCCTCGAGGCCGAGGGCCGCGGTGCCGGCGAAGAGATCGAGGATGCGGGCGTCGCCGAGATCCGCAGCGAGCAGGTCGAGCAGCGCGTCGCGCACGTGCTCGGCGGTGGGGCGGACGCGGGCGTCGTTGGGCGAGACCAGGTCGCGGCCGGCGAAGCGGCCTTTGACGATTCGCACGCGATCAGGCGATAAGCGAGCGGGACATGACGGAAAGCTGGCCGGCATCCCGCACGGCGTCCATTGTGTCCAACGTCCGCGTGTACCGGGTGGTATCGTAAAAACAGGTGCAGATCGGCGCGCTCGCTTGCTCGTGTGTCACGAACCATTTTCGCGTTGACTGCGTAGATCGCGAAGGGGGCTCCCACTCCCCCACGAAGGCGCGCGCCCATCGGCCGGAGTACGTGTGCAAGCTGCGCTCGAGTCCGTCTTCACCTTCCTGTTCAAGTACCCGCCGCGCCTGTTCGGTCGCGGGGAGTTCGTGCTGGCGCCGGTCGTCCCGATCTGGCTGATCGCGCTCGCCATTCTCGCCGCGGTCGCCCTGGTCGTGCTGGCGTACCGGAACCTGCGCGGCATCAGTCGCGTCGACCGGATCGTGCTCGGCGCGACGCGCGCGCTGGCGCTGGCGATCGTCCTGGCCTGCCTGCTCCGCCCGACCGAGGTGCTGTCGAGCGCGGTGGCCCAGCGGAACGTGCTGGCGCTCGTACTGGACGACTCGCGCAGCATGCGCGTGAGCGACGTCGATGGCACGAGCCGGACCCGGGCGATGCGCCGCGAGTTCTCGGACACGAGCGCGCTGGTGCGGCAGCTCGCCACGCGGTACAACGTGCGCACCTTCCGCTTCGCCGCCGAGCCGACCCCGGCCCAGCCGGCGACGCCCCTGAACGCGTCGGGGGGCCGGACCGACCTCGCCGCCGCGCTGGATGGGGTGGGCTCGGATCTGGCCGGCCTGCCGGTGGCGGGGGTGATCGTGGTGAGCGACGGTGCGGACAACGCCGGCGGCGATCTCGGCGCCTCGCTGCTCGCGCTCAAGGCGCGGCGGGTCCCGGTCTATACGGTAGGTGTCGGCACGGAGCGGTTCAGCCGCGACCTGTCCGTGACGAGCGTGACGGTGCCCCCGAGCGCCCTCGCCGGATCGACGGTGCTGATCGACGCGGCGCTCGGCGTGCGAGGCGCCGGCGGGGAGAAGACGACCGTCACCGCGGAGGCGGACGGGAAGATCGTCGCGACCCAGGAAGTCACCCTGCCGAAGCGCGGCGACGTGGTGCGCGTGCGGCTCCGGGTCCCGCCACTGCCCGCCGGCAGCTACTCCCTGGCCGTGCGCGCGCGGCCCATCTCCGGCGAGCTCGTGGCGGACAACAATGTGTTCAGCACGGTGCTCGATGTACGTCAGGGACCGGCCCGGGTGCTCTACGTCGAGGGCGAGCCGCGGCCGGAGTTCGCCTTCATGCGCCGCGCGGTGGCCGGCGACAGCGCCGTCCAGGTCGTCGGACTGATGCGGAGCGCCGAGCACAAGTTCCTGCGGCTCGGCGTGCGCGACAGCGCGGAGCTGATCGGCGGTTTTCCGACGCGGCGCGAGGAGCTGTTCCAGTTCCGCGCCGTCGTCCTGGGCAGCGTGGAGGCGTCGTTCTTCACGGCGGACCAGCTCCGCATGCTCGCGGAGTTCGTGAGCCAGCGCGGCGGGACGCTGCTCGCCCTCGGTGGGCGCGGCTCGTTGGCCGTGGGCGGCTACGCGGAAACACCGGTGGCCGAAGCGCTGCCTGTGCTGCTCAACGCGCCGAAGGCCGACACGGGAGCGGCGCCAGTGGAGCTGGCGCTGACGCCGACGGTCGCCGGTCGTGCGCACGCCGCACTGCAGCTCCGCGACGGGGACGACGCGAACGCGGCGCGGTGGGACTCTCTGCCGAAGCTCACGTCGGTGAACCACCTCGGCGGGCTGCGCGCCGGTGCGACGACGCTGCTCGTCGGCCGACCGAAGGACGGTCGCGACGCGGACGAGCTGCCGGTGCTCGCGTTCCAGCGCTACGGGCGCGGGATGGGCGTCGTGCTCGGTGTGCAGGACAGCTGGCTCTGGCGGATGAGCGCGAGCATGCCGCTCGAGGACGCGACGCACGCGACCTTCTGGCGGCAGATGATGCGGTGGATCGTCGAGGGCGTGCCCGATCAGGTCGAGATCGCGGCGGTGCCGGGCCGCGTTGCGCCCGGCGAACCGGTCGAGCTGCGGGCGCGAGTGGTGGACTCGACGTTCGCGCCGATCAGTCAGGCGAGTGTGGTCGCGCGCGTGACGACGCCGACCGGTGCGCTGGTCGACGTGCCGATGGAGCGGTCGCGCAACGGTGACGGCACGTACCTCGGCCGCTACGTGCCTCCCGAGCGCGGCTCCTACTCCTTCGCCGCGTCGGCAAATGCGGGCCGCGATTCGCTGCACTCCGCTTCTGGCGCGCTCCTCGCGGACGATCAGGGGGCCGACGTCGAGCAGGCCGAGCTTCGCACGGGGCTGCTTCGACAGGTCGCGAACGAGACCGGCGGCAAGTACTACCCGCTCGCGCAGGCCTCGCACCTCGCGGAAGACGTCAATTACACGGAGAGCGGAGTCACGCAGCGTGATGCACACGACCTGTGGGACATGCCCATCGTCTTTCTGCTGCTCGTGACGCTGCTCGGCGCAGAATGGTTCTATCGACGCCGGCGAGGGCTCGCCTAGTGTCGCGCCGAGTGTCGCCACTTCGCCGACTCGCGTTCGTCGCCACGCTCGTGAGCGCGCTGCTCGCGCCGAGCGCGGCGCATGCGCAGCGCGTGCACGTGCTCGCCGTGTCAGGCCTTTCCGGCGAGCCGGCGTACAAGCTCCTGTTCGAGTCCAGCCTCGCGACGCTGGTGGACAGCGCCCGCGCACGCTGGCACGTGAGCGACTCGAGCCTGTTCGTCCTGACCGAGGATCCGGCGACGCCGCGCCTCCATGCGACAGGGCGCTCGACGAAGGAGGAGATCGGGAAGGCGTTCGTCGCGCTGTCCCGCCGAGTGTCGCCGGGCGACATCGTATTCGTCTTCCTCATCGGCCATGGATCGGGTGAGGGCGCCGACTCGCGCGTGAGCCTGCCCGGTCCCGACGCGACCGCGGCGGACTTCTCGACCTGGCTCGCCGGCTTTGCGCGCGAGACGGTCGTGCTCGTGAACGCGGCGAGCGGGAGCGGCGACTTCATCGCCGCGCTCGCCGGCCCGAAGCGCGTGATCGTGACCGCGACGCGCACCGCGCTCGAGCGAAACGAGACGCAGTTCGCGACGCCGTTCGTGCGCGGGCTGACGAGCGGCGAGGCGGACGCGGACAAGGACGGCAAGGTGAGCGTGCTCGAGGCGTTCGCATACGCGAAGAAGGAGGTGGCACGCGTGTACGACACAGACAACAGGATGCTCACCGAGCACGCGTCGTTGAGCGACAGCGCGCTGGCGCGCAGCGTCAGCTTCGGAGAGCAGCGCGGCCAGACCGCGCCGCTGAACCCACGCGCGGCGGCGCTCGTCGCCGCGCGGTCGGAGCTGGAGGCGAAGGTCGCCGCGCTGCGCGGCAAGAAAGACTCGATGCCTCCCGCCGCGTACGAGGCCGAGCTGGAACGGCTGCTCGTGCAGGTGGCCGAGAAGTCGCAGGCGATCCGCGCCCTCGGCTCCGGAGGTGCGCAGTGATGCGCGCGCGGTGGCTGCTGCTGATGACGGCGGCGGTGTGCGGGTTCCAGCGCGCGCCCGATGCGCGGGCCGTGCGTGCGCTCGCCGACGTGGGGAAGCTGGACGAGGCGATTGCCGTCGCGCGCGCCGGCGGCCCGCCGCTGTCCGCCGCGCTCGGCGACGTGCTCGTGATGCGCGGCCGTCTGGTGGCGGCGGACTCGGCGCTCCAGTACGCCGTGGCGAACAAGACGGCCGGTTGGCGCGGCGCCGACGTCGCGCTGGCCGAGCTGGCCGAACGGCGCGGCGATCACTCCGAAGCGACGCGGCGCGCGAACGCGCTCGTGGCGCAGTACACGCCGGGCGCGTCGGGCTGGTCGGCGGACGATCAGGTCGCGGCGGGGCGCGCCTATCTTCTCCTCTCGCGCGGGAACGCGAACGCCGTGCGGAGCGCCCTCGCCGCATTCGACGCGGCCTACGACGCCGACCCGACCGACCTCGACGCGCGGCTGCGCGCGGGGGAGCTGTTCCTCGACAAGTACAACGCGCCCGAGGCGAAGTCCTCGTTCGATGAAGTGCTGCGCAAGGCGCCGAACGATGCGCGCGCGCTGCTGGGGCTGAGCCGCGTCGCGTCGTTCTCCGGCGAAGGGCCCTCCACTGCCCTGCTCGGCCGCGCGCTCATCGCGAATCCCAAGCTCGTGGACGCGCGGCTGGCGCAGGCACGGCAGCACCTCGCCGCGGAGTCGTACGACTCGGCCGCGACGGCGGCGCGTGCGGCGCTCGCCGTGGACTCGGCGTCGATGGAGGCGTGGTCGATGCTCGGCGCCACCGCCTGGCTTGCGGGTGATTCCGCGCAGTATCGCGCCGCGCTCGAGGCGGCGAAGCGGCTCAATCCCAAGCCGGCCGATTTCTACACCGATCTCGCGGAAGCGGCGGTGAGCCATCGCCGGTACGCGGAAGGGGTGAAGCTGGCGCGCGAGGCGCTCGCGATGGACTCGACGTCGGTGCGCGCGCTCGGGTTGCTCGGCACCAACGAGTTGCGCTCGGGGGACATCGAGCAGGGGCGCGCGCGACTGGAGCGCGCCTTCGCGATCGACCCGTTCAACCTGTGGCACAAGAACACCCTCGACCTGCTCGATCAGCTCAAGACGTTCAAGACCACCGAGACCAGTCGGTTCAGGATCGTCGCGCCGCCGGAGGAATCGGCGCTGCTGACGACGTATCTCGTCCCTCTGCTCGACGAAGCGTACGACTCGCTCTCGAAGCGGTACGGGTACACGCCACGCGGACCGGTGCGGGTGGAGCTCTATCGCCGGCATGCGGACTTCTCGGTGCGCACGATGGGCATTCCCGGGCTCGGCGCGCTCGGCGTGAGCTTCGGCAACCTGCTCGCACTCGATGCGCCGTCGTCGCGGAAGCGTGGTGAGTTCAACTGGGGCTCGACGGCGTGGCACGAGCTGACGCACGCGTTCACCCTTGGTTTGAGCGAGCACCG
>JAEKKK010000131.1 GCA_019510405.1 Gemmatimonadota bacterium
CCGACCTGGCTAGGGCGCCATGCCGCGCGATCCGCGGCGGCGCCCGCTCCGATTCCGCGGCCACAGTGAACCCACCGATGCTCTGCAGCAGCAACATAATACGACGCCCATCTGTGATACGACTCTCAGCGGTGGAGTCCGTCACCAGCACAAATTCATCCGTTTCCAGGCGCTTGCGCGGCTCCCCGGCGCCCCGCACATTGACGGGCGGGGAAGCGGGCGCGCCACAGCGTGTGGCGAAGAGGCTGCACCCTTCGGTGGCCGCGCTTCATCGCGGGAAAGACACTGGATGCGGCGCCCTGGAGGCCGATCCGGTTACGCACGGTCGAGTCCCTCGTTCTTCCGGTATGTCTGACACCCTCGCCTCTCGGGGAGCGTTCGATGCGCTCTCCATTCCGCCCGAAGCAAAGCCAACCATCCGCATCCTCGTCGTAGACGACGAGCGGACGTTGAGGGATGGTTGCACCAGCATGCTTCAGGCCGACGGTTACAACGTCAGCTCAGCCGGTCGCGGGGACGAAGCGATCGACATGATGCGGCGGAGCCGCTTCGACATTGTGCTCGTCGACCTACACATGACGCCTGTCAGCGGCATGGAGGTCGTGGCTGGCGCCCTGGAAGCCAACAAGGAAGTGATCGTCATCGTCATCACCGGGAATCCGAGTGTCGCGACGAGCATCGAGGCGCTTCGTGCCGGGGCCTGGGACTATCTCCCCAAGCCATTCTCGGCCACGCACCTCCACATTCTGATCGGCCGCGCGGCGCACGTCATCCTGGTGGCGCGCGAGACGCGCGACCTGCGCAGGCAGGGAGTCGGCGATTCCAGCAACAGCGACAAGGTGACGCTGCTGGGCACCGCGCCGGCGTTTCGAAGCGCAGTGGAGCTGGCCCGTCGCGTCGCCGAGACCGACGCCTCGGTGATGATCACCGGCGAGAGCGGCACCGGTAAGGAAGTCGTGGCGCAGTTCATCCACCGGCACAGCCGGCGCGCCAGCAGGTCGCTCGTGTCGATCAACTGCGCGGCGCTGCCGGCCAACCTTCTGGAAAGCGAGCTCTTCGGACACGTGAAGGGTGCCTTCACCGGCGCGGACCGCACCAAGCCGGGGCTCCTCGAGACGGCGAACGGCGGCACGTTCTTCCTCGACGAAGTCACCGAGATGTCGCTCCCGCTGCAGGCCAAGCTGCTGCGCGTGCTGCAGGACGGCATCGTGCGGCGGGTGGGCAGCGAGCAGGAGCACGATGCGATCGTCAACGTGCGCTTCATCTCGGCGACGAATCGCGAACCAGCGGAGGCGGTGAGCCAAGGCCTGCTCCGCGAAGACCTGTTCTATCGGCTGCGCGTCGTTCCGATCAAGCTGCCTCCGCTTCGTCAGCGACTGGGGGATGTGGCCCTGCTCGCGAACCACTTTCTCGCGCTGTATTGGGAGCGGCACCGCGGCAATCGTACGCCGCCACCGCCGCTCACCGAAGCGACCATCGAAGCGCTGCGGACCCGTCCGTGGCGTGGCAACGTGCGTGAGCTGCAGAACGTGATCGAGCACGTCGCGGTGATCGCCGATGCCGACCGACCGGTCGATCCGGAGCATCTCCCCGTCTACGAGGACGACTCGAAGTCAGCGACGACGAGCGGGGTGCCGCTCGCCGTGATGCGTGAGCCGTATCACCTCGCGAAGGACAAGCTCGTTGCCGACTTCGAGAAGGAGTACCTTTCTCGGTTGGTGGTGCGCGCCGGCGGCAACATGTCGAAGGCCGCGCGTCTCGCGGGCATCGACCGCACGACCCTGTATCGGCTCATGGAAAAACACGGGTTCAGGCGCGACGACTCATCCGGCACGATGGAATGACGGCACGCTCCTCGGGCAGTCCGATGCTGAGGATGCCCTATCGGGTGACGACCCGCCCGGTGTGGGAGATCATGGCCCGAGCGCTGGGACGGCTTCGTTCGGAGGGCGAGCATAGCATCCTCGTGCCGCGTGGTGGCGAGGCGGTCAATTATTCGGTTGCCGCCGATTCGCTCGCCCACGCGATCGAGCGCGCCGTGGACGGCGAGAGCGTCACCGAAGCGGCGACCTCCATCGGCCCTGCCGCGCACCAGCTCGTCGCGCTCGTCCGTCGCCTGTTCGTCGAGGAGCTGTCGGCGGACGCCGGCAGTGCGGACATGGGCGAGGTCGCGCGCATCCTCAAGGCGATCGAGCGGCTGCAGGGGGAGCTGGAGCAGAATGGCGCCCAGCAGTTCGCCGGCCGTCTCACCGGGCCGGATGCGCTGCAGCTGCTGATCGAAGTCGTGCACGACATGCGCTCGCCGCTCAACGCGATCCTGCTGCTCGCCGAACAGCTGCGCAGCGGGCGGAGTGGCCCGCTGGTGGACATCCAGGCGCGGCAGATGGATCTGGTTCACAGTGCGGCATTCGGACTGACGACGCTCGCCGACGACGTGATCGAGCTCGCGCACGGCGGCAATCGTCTCGTGGACGAGCGCCCGATGCCGTTCTCGCTCTCCAGCGTGCTCAAGGTGGTGGGTGACCTGGTGCAGCCCCTCGCCACCGAGAAGCGCATCACGCTCACGGCCAAGGGCCCCGAGGCCGACGTGCGCGTGGGGCATCGCGTGGCGGTCGGTCGCGTGCTGCTCAACCTCACGACGAACGCCGTCAAATTCACCGAGCAGGGCTCGGTCACGATCACCTGCGAGCCGCGGTCGCGCACGAAGCTCGAGTTTGCGGTGACGGACACTGGTCGTGGCATTCCAGCCGACGCGCTGCCGACGCTCTTCGATCCGTTCCGGCAGCGCGCGAATCGGAGTGAGTATGCGTTCTCGAGCGCGGGGCTCGGTCTCTCGATCTGCCAGCAGCTGGTCCAGGCGATGGGCGGGGAGCTGAAGGTCGAGACGGAGCTCGGCAAGGGAACGCGCTTCTCGTTCGTCCTCGATCTTCCGATCTCGCCGCGCGTTTCGGGCGCCTGGTAGCGCGCGGTCACGCGCTCTCGCAAGAGGCTTAGCTTCAGCCGATGTCCGACGAGCTGCCGAGCCGACTCGAGGCCGTCGAGACTCCCGCGCTCGTCGTGGATCTCGATCGACTGGAGGCGAACCTGGATCGCGCCGCCGAGTATGCGGCGCGACATGGGCTTCAGTTGCGGCCTCATGTGAAGACGCACAAGTCGAGCTTCGTCGCGGCCGCACAGCTGCGACGCGGTGCCCGAGGGCTGACGTGCGCCACGCCGCGCGAGGCAGAGGTCATGGCGGAGGAGTGCGACGACGTGCTCGTCGCCTATCCGCCGATCGCGAGTCCACGGGCGCGACGACTGGCCGCGCTGCCGCCGACCGCGCGATTGACCGTTGCGCTGGATTCAGAACAGGCGGCGACGGAGCTCGCGCGCGCGGCGCGGGATGCGCGGCGCGAAGTCGGCGTCTACGTCGAGCTCGATCTCGGCATGCATCGCGTTGGCGTGACGAGCGTCGATGCGGCCGTGGCGCTCGCCCGGCACGTCTCGGAGATCGACGGGCTGCGATTCGACGGGATCGCGTTCTATCCGGGACACATCCGCGAAGCGATGACCGACCAGGACGCAAAGCTCGAAGCACTGGAGCACACGCTGGCGCGTGCCATGGAGCGCTTCCATGACGCGGGATTGCCGCCGCGCGTGGTGAGTGGGGGTTCGACGCCCACCATGTGGAGAACGCACGAAGTTCCCAGCGTCACGGAGATGCGGCCGGGCACCTACGTGTACAACGACCGGACGACCGTCACGACCGGCGCGTGCACCTCGGAAGACTGCGCGCTCACCGTGCTCGCGACGGTCGTCTCGACGTCCGTTTCCGGACAGGCGGTGATCGATGCCGGATCGAAGGCGCTTGGCCGCGAGCCGATGCGAGGGCCCGGCGAGGGGTTCGGCCAATTGCTGAATCATCCTGACGTGATCGTGGAGCGCATGTCCGAGGAGCACGGCGTGCTCGAATTCGGGGGAAGCGCCTGGCGTCCGAATGTCGGTGACGTGGTGCAGGTGGTCCCGAATCACGTGTGCGTCGCGGTCCACCTGTACGACTTCGTGTACGGTGTGCGCGGCGGACACCTCGAGCGCGGATGGCCGATCGAGGCGCGGGGCCGGGGCCGCGGTTCGGCGTAGCGCGGGCCTTGGAGAAGTGAGGGTGGCCGAACATCTTTAGTGCGCGGCCCAAGCGCTTCCCGGCCGGCCGCCCCCGCCCACCTGCCGTCCCCCGATGCCCACTTCCCGTCGTTCCACTGCTCCCGACATGGTCGCCGCCGACCCCGTCGCAACCGTGCGTGCGCGCGCCGATGCACTCTACCGCGCTGCCGTCGAGTGCTGCCGTCAGCACGATCGCTCGGCGAAGCTCTTCTCGTCGTCCGACCCGGAGCTCGAGCACAAGCATGCCGATGCGCTCTGCGCGATGTGCGACGGCTCGCTCGCCGAGCTGTCGGCCGCGTACGAGACCGCGACCGCGCACGTGCATCCGCCGGACGCCGAAGGGTGGTGGCACAAGGCGAATGCCCTGTGGCACGCCAGTCGCGAGTACCAGCGGCGACACGCGGGGTGTGATGCACTCTCGAAGCGACTGGCGACCAAGCATTCGCCCGACCAGCTCGCCGCGATGCAGATGGAGTACGAGCTCGAGGCATCGTCGCTGCTGGCGCTTCGCCACGCCGCCGAAGCCTATCGGAAGACGCGTCCAGAACTGACCTGAGGCGATGGCCACGAACCGCAAGAGCAAGAAGCCGGGCAAGGGCGCGAGCAGCAAGCGGACGAGCGGCAAGCGCTCGACGCGCGCGAAGCATGGGATTGCCGCCCGTTACCCGTGGAAGGAAGACCCGAATCCCTACTTCGAGCTCCGTACGTCGGAGATCCAGGGGACGGGGGCGTTCGCGATTCGCACGATCCGGAAGGGAACACGGATCATCGAGTATCTCGGCCAGCGCATCTCGTGGCGAACGGCGGACAAGCGGTACGACGACGAGAAGATGTCGCGTCACCACACGTTCCTCTTCACGGTGGATGACAAGACGGTGATCGATGCCGCGGTGAACGGCAACGAGGCACGCTTCATCAACCACTCGTGCGACCCGAACTGCGAGGCGATCAACGATCGCAAGCGGATCTTCATCGAAGCGGTCAAGACGATTCCCGCCGGGACGGAGCTCGTCTACGACTATCAGTACGAGCGCACCGACGACCACACCCCGGAGGACGAGAAGTTCTATCGTTGCCGGTGTGGCTCGCCGAAGTGCCGCGGGACGATCCTCGCACCAGTCGCAACACAGGGATAACGTGTCCGCTCCCGCAGCCACCCTCCGAGCCATGATGCGCAGGCTGGTGGACTATGCGGGGCTCTTTCCGCCAGCCGAGCTGTCGATGTCCGATGCGACGGCTCGCTACGCATCGTATCTGCGGTCGCCCGACGCCTGGATGCTCGGCCGGTTCGTCGTGCCGCTGGAGCATCTCGACGAGCTGGCCGCCTGCGCCGAGCCGCTGCTGCACGACGGCGGGGACGCGTGGCGCATCAGTGCGCTCGTCGGCAAGGAAGCGAATGCGGGAGTGCGCATTCGCACGTGCAACAGCGAACATCGTGGACGGCTCATGGTGGACGTCGTCGAATGTCGGCCGATCGCGCGTGGATCCATTGCGTCGACGATCGGGCCGCTCCCGGGCGAGATGCGCATCTTCGTCGAGCTTCCACTGATCGACGATCCGCGAGCCGGGCTGGTGGAGATCCGCGGAGCAGGGGCGTGGGCGAAAATCCGGACGGGAGGAGTGACGCCGGATGCGTTTCCCTCGGCGCGAGAGATCGCGCGCTTTCTCTCGCGCGCGGCGGAATTGATCGTCCCGTTCAAGGCGACGGCCGGGCTCCACCATCCGGTGTGCGGAACGTACCCGCTCACCTATGCCGAATCGCCACCGCGCGCGCGCATGTTCGGTTTCCTCAACGTGTTCGCGGCGGCGGTCTTCGCGCAGGCGCGCATGCCCGAACGCCTCCTCACCGAGCTCGTGGACGAGGAACACGCCGACGCACTTCGATTCTCCGATGAGGTGCTGAGCTGGCGCGAGCACACCGCCACCACCGCGCAGATCGCCCGCGCGCGCGCGTCGCTCGGTCTCTCGTTCGGCTCGTGCTCGTTCGAGGAGCCGGTCGCCGGTCTGCGCGAGCTCGGGCTGCTGTGAAGGCGGCGATCGACGAGACGCACGGCCTCGAGCTCCGCTCCTGGGTCGATTCAGCGAACGATCCGACGACCGACTTCCCCGTCCAGAACCTCGCGCTCGGTATGTTCCGCGCGCGTGGCGACCGCGCCGCACCCGGTGCGGGAATCGGCGATCAGATCGTCGACCTGACGGCAGCCGCGGAATCGGCGCTGCTCGACGCCGGCAGTGCGAAGCTGATCGAGGCATGTGCAGCGGAGGGCGCGCTCAACCCGCTGCTGGAGGCGGGGCCGGAGCCGATGCGGGCGCTGCGGAGGGCGCTGAGCCGCGTGCTGCGCGACGACACCGACGAAGGCCGTGACGCGCGGGCCCGCGCCGCGACGCTGCTCGTGCGGGCTTCCGACGCGGAGCATCTTCTCCCCGTCCGGATCGGCGACTACTCGGACTTCTACTCATCGGTCCACCACGCATCGAACGTGGGGCGAATGTTCCGCCCGGACAACGCGCTCCTGCCCAACTACAAGTGGGTTCCGATCGGCTACCATGGGCGCGCGTCCTCCGTCGTTCCGAGCGGACAGCGAGTGTATCGGCCGTTCGGGCAGACGCGCGCCGACTCGGAGGCGGCTCCGCAGTTCGGACCGAGCCAGCGCCTCGACTACGAGCTGGAAGTCGGAGCGGTCATCGGGCGCGGCAATGCGCTCGGCACCCCGATCCCGATCGCCTCGGCGGACGCGCACATCGCCGGATTGTGTCTGGTGAACGACTGGTCAGCGCGCGACATCCAGACCTGGGAGTACCAGCCGCTGGGACCATTCCTGGCGAAGAGCTTCGCAACTACGATCTCGCCATGGCTGGTGACGCGCGATGCGCTCGCACCATTCCGCGTTCCCCTGGCGGACCGCGCGAGCGAGGACCCGGCGCCGCTCCCGTACCTCGCAGACGCGACCGATCGCTCGCAGGGTGCATTCGCGATCGAGCTCTCGGTGTGGCTCACGAGCGCTCGGATGCGGGAGGAAAGGAGCGCGCCATTCCTCGTGAGCACGGGGCGCTACGAGTCGTCCGTCTACTGGACGCCGGCGCAGTTGGTGGCGCACCACACGAGCAACGGCTGCAATCTGCGCCCGGGCGACCTGCTGGCGAGTGGAACGGTCAGCGGGCCGGCACCGGAGTCGCGCGGCTGCCTGCTCGAGCGGACGTGGCGCGGCACCGAGCCGCTCACGCTTCCGACCGGCGAGACGCGGCGCTTTCTCGAAGACGGCGACGAGGTGGTGATGCGCGGACGGTGCGAGCGCGCCGGTTTCCGGCCGATCGGGTTCGGCGAGTGTCGCGGAATCGTCTCAGGGTGACGTCGGCTGCGGTGCCGGCGCCCGCTCCGGAATGACTCCCGGCGGGAACGGCGCTGCCTTCTTCGTCCACGGTTTCACCAGCAGCTTCTGACCGATCCTGATTCGATCTCCGACGATTCCGTTCCACTTACGAACGTCGTCCGGAGTCGCACCATAGAGGGTCGCGACGGAGGAGAGCGCGTCGCCGCGCTTGACCGTGTGGTACCAGGCGCGTCGCCCTTCAAACTCCTGTACCAGCCGCGCGCGGTCGCGTGCGCGCCGCTCCTCGCGACGCTGCCAGCCGACAACACGCAGGGTGGCGTACTTCTTCGCGATCGCGTTTCGCAGCGCGTCGGCATCGCTGGAAGCGCCCGCAGGGAATCCAACGACGAGCTTCGGCTCGCGGGGCGCGGCGATGGCGAGCGCGTTCGCGACGAAGAAGAAGGTTCGCGTCGGCGTGACGCTGACCAGGGTGTCGATAGGCCACTCGCGCTGATCGAAGGTGGGGGGCGCGTCGGGAGGGCTCAACGGGTCGCGTGGCTGAAGGCCCAGATAGAGGAGCCGGCCGCCGACGGGGTGTGTCTTGTCGGGGGGCGCGTCGGTGACGACGAGGATGCCCCGCGTCGCGCGGAAGTAGTCGATCAGCGGGCGCTGCCAGACGCTCACCTCGGCGATGACCCGCTCATTCGGACGGAGGGTGGTGAGCCGCAGCTCACGCTCGGCGAACACGCGCGAGTCGCGCGGATCGGCGCGGTAAGTATGGATCCCGATCTGCGCGAGCGTGACGACGATGGCCAGACTGACGCAGACAACGACGTACTTGATCCACACCGGATAGGGCGCGCGCCGACGCTTGCGCCTGTTGCGGCGCGGCATCGCGTCCCAGTTCGGCAGATCGGCGAGGTCGCCGCTCCACGCACCTTCGGCGGGAGTGGGTCGCGGAGAGTCAGACACGGCGGATCGTAGGTGAAGTCGTCGAAATCATGGAAAGAACAGTGCCGCCGCCGAGGTGTATAAATGCAACAAATGTTGCTGCCGAGCTTGTCACGGATTGGTGATGCATATTACCATCCGAGAAGCAAATCGGTGCCTGACGCGGGAGTGTCCGGTGCCGGCCTCGGCCAATTGCCCCTCGACCGGAGCCTGCAATTCGCATCCCCTCGCTCGCTCGACAGATCGCGATAGCTGCTGCCGCTGCTTCGACCGTGCTCGTCACGGCCGAGCGTATGCGGCCCGTCTACCTGGGCCGCGCGCCGGTAGCGGGTCGTGTTCTCGCAGCGGCGTACGTCGATTCTTCGGCGATGCGCGCGCCGTGGTTGAGCCTTCCGGAGCCACTGGCGCTTCGGCACCCGCAGTTCTTCCGCGACGTGAATGCGTTCGCCACTGACCTCCGTCGAACGGGTAATCTGGAGGATGGCCGCGCCGACTCGATCGCTCGCGTAGCGGTCCGCGAAGCCTACCATCGGCGAATCCCGCCCGCCCTCGTGCTCGGCGTGATGTTGACCGAGAACGATCAGTTCAAGCGGAACGCGCGGTCGAAGGTCGGTGCGATGGGGCTGATGCAGATCATGCCTCGCATGTGGATGCCCAACCTCGGTCCGATCCTGGGACGGAATCTCAAGGACGACGAGACGAACCTGCGCTACGGCGTCTACATCCTGAAGCATTTCGCCAAGCGCACAGCCGACACGCTCGACGCGGCCAACGTCACCAAGGTCGCCCTGCTGAGGTACAATGGCTGCGTCAACGGCACGAACACGCCCGACTGCCGCGCGTATCCCGAAAAGGTGCGCCGCCATGTGAACGAGAACGCGCGAACGATCTGTTCGGGGCTCGACTTCCACGAATGCGTCGCGCTCCCGCTGTGGGCGGCGCTTCGCGACACGACGCCCCCGCCCGCGCCTGCCGGCACCTCGCGCTGAGCCGAGCCCTCGCGGCTCGCGGCCGCGCGTACACCGCTACTGAATCGGCTCGATCTTCGTCTGGGCGTTCTGCTGCATGCTGATCTCCGCGCCCTGCGCGAGGATCTTCAGCTTCAGGTTGACGTCGTCATTCGACGACCCGCCAAGGAAGACGCCCTTCGTGCTGACGAAGAAGGCACCGTTGCTGGTGCCGGACGACTCCATGGAGATGGGCGTCCCCTGAGCCGATCCGCTTCCCGCCGCCCGGACCGAGGTGATGCGGGCGACCTTGAAGGCCTTCACGCCCCCGATGGTCGTGTCGTGCTCCACGACGAAGCTCGATACGATCGTTCGGTCGAGCTCCACGCCTTGCTGCGTCACCTTGCCGGCGGTCGTGTCGGCCCAGGTGGCGCCCGTCTTCAGGTGGGCGCGGTACGCGGGGAGGAAGCGCGTGATGCCCTCGGCGATCTGGGACGCGAGAGGGGTCTGATTCACCGGGCTCTGGGTCGAGTAGACGCGTCCCGTGGGGGACACCAACGACACGAACTTCGCGCCCCGGAGCGTACTGAGGTCGGCGGCGCCGCCGTCGCCGTCGAGCGCGATGGAGTCGAGCGTCACCGTCGCGCGCATGGTGTCCTTGGATTGCCGCGCCAGATTGAGCGTGACCTGCTGCCGCATCCCGAGCTCGAAACCGCTTTCGCCCATTGGCGTGGACTGGGTGCCCTTCGTCGTCGTAGAGACGCGGTAGCGAGTCGTACCCGCGGCGTACTCGACCTCCTGTGCTCCCAGAGGCAGAGCGCCGAGCACGATCACGGCCGAAAGGAGAGCGACACGTCCATTCATGGGTGCGGCATCCTGGCTGTAATTTTACGATCGAGTCCCAGTCCCGTATACGCCCCTCCCCGCCAAAGGTTACTCCGCATGAGATACCGGACCAGTCGGTGGTGCTCCATCAGCGGCCTCGTGGGAAGCAGCAGATGAGTGCCGACAGTGGCGCACGCAGCGAGGAGAAGAGCTCGCCGACGGTCATCGTCGAGCGTCTTCACGACGACGTGATGCTTCCCGCGCGAGCGACGGCGGGCTCGGCGGGGTTCGACCTTCGGGCGCATCTCAGCGAACGACTCGTCCGCTGCTCGAACGGGGAAGCACAATACGAGCGGAGCGCGAACTGTGCCGATGGCGAATGGGGGATCGAACTCGCGCCGCGCGAGATGGCGCTGATCCCGCTGGGCTTCCGGACGCGGCTGCCGCAGGACGTCGAGGCTCAGATCAGGCCGCGCAGCGGACAGGCATTCAAGCACGCGCTCACCGTTCCCAATGCGCCCGGCACGATCGATTCCGACTATGCCGAGGAGTGGATGGTGATCGTGCGGAACGATGCGCCTGCCGCCCGTCGGATCGTGCACGGCGAGCGCATTGCCCAGGTGGTGTTCTCGCGCTTCGTCGCGCCCGACTTCCGGGTGTCTCTCGTGGAGCGCACGAGCGAGCGCGCGGGCGGGTTCGGCAGCACGGGCAAGCACTAGAGCGAGCCGGCGCGACTCGAGCACGCTGAACGAAGAAGCCCCCCAGGAAGTGAATCCTGGGGGGCTTCGCATTTCATGGTGCGCGGGCCGCCCGTGCAGGCCCGTCGCGCATGAAGGGTCGGACCAGATCAATCGTGGTCCGCGTTGCTCCTGGAACTAGCGAGCTACGGTGACCTTGCTGGTCCGAGAAGAACTAGACAATGGATCACCTCCTCAGTTATCGGGTTCGACATGCGGGCGAACAAACGTTATACCCAACTTCACCAGTGGTGTTCACCGACGCAAGTCGTGCGTCGATGGGTGCTGAAACACGCTTGCGGCCGCTCCGCGTAGAGAGTGAAGTTGGAGGAGACATCGTCTCCCCTCTCACGACGTGGCCTACCGATGAATCGCCGGCTCTCCGCCTGGTTGTGCTCGCTCGTCTGCGCCGCGTGCGCGGGAGGCGGGCAAGGAACGACTGCTCAGGCGCCCGCGCCCACCAGCGCGGTGTCGACGAGCGAAGCTCCCCGCGCGGCGGTGGCACCGACGCAGGACTACCTCGCGCTCGTGGCGTCGGAGGCGGTGGATCAGATCGCGGTCGTGCGATTCGGGCCTTCGGGAATCCGGATCGAGCGGACGGCGACGGTCGGGATGATGCCCGCAGACGTCGATGGTCCGCACGGCGTCGCGGTGTCGCCCGACGGCAAGTACTACTACGTGTCGACCGCCCACGGCACGCCGTATGGATTGCTGTGGAAGTATGCGCTGGCGAACGATTCCCTCGTCGGCCGCGTCATGCTCGGCAACTTTCCGGCGACGCTCCAGATCACGCCGGACGGCGCCTTCGCCTACGTGGTGAACTTCAACCTGTACGGCGAGATGGTCCCGTCGAGCGTGTCGATCGTATCGACGGACGAGATGGTCGAGGTCGCGCGGGTGACGACGTGCACGATGCCGCACGGATCCCGGATCAATGCGCAGGGGACGAAGCAGTACTCGGCCTGCATGATGGATGACATGGCGGTGGAGATCGACACGCGCACGTTCGGCGTGTCGCGTCACTTCGTAGTAAGCAAGGGAAAGGAGCGGGGGATGCAGGGTGCGCCGGCACGCGCGACGGCGAGTCTCGCGTCGCATGACATGGCGGGCCACGGGATGGAGCCGCCAAAGCCAGGAGACGTGAGCTGCTCGCCGACGTGGGCCCAGCCGTCGGCCGACGGCAGCCGCCTCTTCGTGGCGTGCAACAAGAGCAGCGACATCGTCGAGATCGACGTCGCGAGCTGGCGTCTGCTGCGGCGGATTCCGGCGGGGGAGGGCGTCTACAATCTGGCCGTGACGCACGACGGCAAGCTGCTCGTCGCGACGAACAAGCGCGGGAAGTCGGCCTCGGTGATCGACATCGCGAGCGGGACCGAGCTGGCGCGCATCCCGACGACCCGCCGCGTGGTGCACGGTGCCGCGGTGTCGAGCGATGACCGCTACGTGTTCATCTCGCAGGAAGGCGTCGGGTCGGAACCGGCCGCGGTCGATGTGATCGATCTTCGCGCGCTGCGGAAGGTGGCGACGATCGACGTCGGCCAGCAGGCGGGCGGCATCGACTTCTGGAAGGTGGCGCCATCCCGTCCATAAGCGCGCAGGCGAAAGCTTACTGGCGCACCAGCAAGTCGCATCGCCACAGCCTGCTGTTTGCGCTGCCGCTGCTGCTCGCGTACGAGCTGCTCGAGGCCATCGCCCCGGTGCGTGCGGCGGGAGGCGTCGTACGCAACGGTGCGGACGTGCTGCTGACCGATCTCTTCACCTGGATGCTCGGCCCACGCGGTCCGCTCGTCTTCATGGCGCTGGTGATCGGCTTCGCGCTGTGGCTGATCATCCGCGACAAACGCGGCGGGCCAGTGAGCGCAGGCACCCTCGCCGCGATGCTCGGGGAGTCGGTGGTGCTGGCGCTGTTGTTCGGAGTCGTAGTGGGAACGGCGACGGTGCATCTCGTCGGGCCGCTTCGCTCGCTGGCGGCGGGCCGCGGTCTGGACGGCGACGCGCTCTCCAGGCTCACCCTGTCGCTGGGCGCGGGGCTCTACGAGGAGCTGCTGTTTCGTGTCGTCATCGTCGCCTTGCTCTCCAACGGCGTCCGCCTGCTATTCGGGATCGGTCGGGTGCCGTCAGGGATCTTCGCCGCGATTGTGGGCGCGCTGCTGTTCTCGGCATTCCACTATGTCGGTCCGCTCGGAGAGCCGCTGAAGCTGGAGTCGTTCGTCTTCCGAACGCTGGCCGGACTGGCGTTCAGCGGCCTGTATCTGACGCGCGGCTTCGGCATCACGGCGTGGACGCACGCGCTCTACGACGTCGCCGTGCTGCTCTGAGGCCGAAGGTCGGGTGCCTTCGGGAGCTTGGGCGGGCTAACTTCCGCGCTCGCCTCGCTCAAGCCCAGACCGTCGACCAGATGCCATTCGCCAAGTTCAAGCTCCATCCCGACCTGCTCCGCGGTGTGCGCGAGCTGGGTTTCACGCGCGCCACGCCGATCCAGGATCAAGCGATCCCGCCGGCGCTGGAAGGAAAGGATCTGTTGGCCTGCGCCATGACGGGGAGCGGGAAGACTGCCGCCTTCCTGCTGCCGATCCTGCACCGGTTGATAGGTAAGCCGAGGGGAGTGACGCGGGCCCTCGTGCTCACGCCGACCAGAGAGCTCGCGGCGCAGATCGAGGAGCACCTTCGCCAGCTCGCGGTTCACACACCGCTTTCCGGTGCGGCGATCTTCGGCGGGGTGGGGATGGGGCCGCAGGAGCATGCGTTCCGCACTGGGGTGGACGTCGTCATCGCCACGCCGGGACGCCTCCTCGACCACTTCAAACAACCCTACGCGAAGCTCGACCGCCTGGAAGTACTGGTGCTGGACGAGGCGGACCGGATGCTGGATATGGGGTTTTTGCCCGACATCCGCCGCGTGCTGAAGCACCTGCCGGCGCGCCGGCAGACCCTCTTCTTCTCGGCGACGATGCCCGGGCCCATCCAGGCGTTGTCCCGCGAGCTGCTCCATGATCCCGCATCGATCAACCTGGAGCGCCGATCCGCTCCGGCGGTCGGGATTCGGCAGGCGGTCTACGCGGTGCGAGAGGACCTCAAGCCGGCGCTGTTCGTGGAGCTCCTTCGCCGCGGTGACGTGGGAAACGTGATCGTCTTCACCCGGACGAAGCATCGGTCGAACCGGCTGGCTGACTACCTCACCAGCCAGGGGGTATCCAATGCCCGGATCCATGGCAATCGATCCCAGGCGCAGCGCACCGACGCGCTGGAAGGGTTCAAGACGGGGCGGTATCGATGCCTGGTGGCGACGGACATCGTGGCCCGAGGGATCGACGTGGAGCAGCTCGAGCACGTGGTGAACTTCGACGTCCCGCATCTGCCGGAGGACTACATCCACCGGGTCGGCCGGACGGCGCGGGCGGAAGCGACCGGGGACGCGTTCACGCTGGTCTCGCCGGAGGACGAGCAGGACCTTGCGGCGATCGAGCGGGCGATCGGCAAGCGGCTGCCCCGCGTGGTGGTGCCTGGATTCGACTACGCGAGCAAGCCGACGCAGCGCTTCGAGGTCCCGATCGCGGAGCGGATCGCCGAGATCCGGGCGCGGAAGGCGGAAGAGCGCAAGCGCGCAAAGGAGAAGGCGGAGCGGCGTGCCGCCAATGCGGCAGGCGGTGGTCGCGCGGCGGCGGCCAAGACTGCGGGGACGGGCAGCGACCGCCCGTCGCGAGCGCACGGTCGGAGCGAGGGAGCCGACGCGAAACGCGACGGGGACGCGGGGCGCCGCAGACGTCGTGGCGGCGGTTCGAAGGGCAACCCAGGCGGGGGCGCGTCCCACTCCAGACGGCCGGACGGGCCGTATCGCTAGGAACTACGGTCATCCAGCGTGTGTTGGTTACCGCTTGATAAAGTAGATTATCATGCACTATGCAAGTGATTCATTAGCATCTGTTTGCTGATATATCACAAATATTAGCGGGGCATGTTCACCTGCCTTTTTGTGGGGTGATATCGCCCGGCGAACGCCGTTCGGGAGCACAATACGAGCGGCGCGCACCGGCAGGCTTCCGGTAGCTTCGGGCCCGCCCAACCGCCGCGGTGGCGCGCCTCGGCTCGAGCGCATCGAAGCAGCGGGTGCGCGGCAGCGGCGTCAGGTAGTACCGTCGATGTGCGGCCCGGGAGGTTAGGTGTCGCCGGGCGCGCGACCCGGGTGACCATGCCGGAGTGGCTCAAAACGAAGGAGGCGGCGACCAATCGGTCGCCGCCTCCTTCATACTTTTCTCAGTAGCTCGCCTTACGGAATGGGCTTCAACGCCGTCCCGTAGGTCTGGTTGATGACGGTGATCAGGTTGTTCGCGATGAGCTTCTGGCCCTCGGCGGACGGGTGGACGCCGTCAAGGCTGAACGCGGTTCCGAAGGTCCCCGTCGGCTGGAAGTTCGGGAAGGGGAGGCTCTGAGGGGAGTTCCGGATGCCGGTGAGGGTCGGGTTCGGATCCCAATACGCGAACCCGATCGCGGCCGCCTTGGCCTTGATGTACGCGTTGAGACCAGCGATGAAACCGGAGAGCTGCGCTCTCTCGGTGGCATCGAGGACGAAGATCTGGCCAATGCGAGGGTCGGTCGGGTCGGAACCGGCCACGCACGAGACGACCGGGGCGATGGCTCCCGCCTTGATCATGTTGAGCAGGAGGGGGGTGCTGATGAGCGCCGCAGAACCGGTGCAGTTCGGGTCGACGACGACGGGCTTCCCGGCGATCGCTGTCATTGCGCCCTGAATCTGCGGTGACGCGGCGAGCAGGGCGCCCGAGGACATCAACGGGATGCTCGAGGCGTCGGGAACCCCTATCAACACGCCCTTGAGGCCGGGCATGCTGTCGAGGAGCTGCTTGATCATCGAGTCGTAGCTCGCCTGGAACTCGGCCTGGGTGCCGACGATGCCGTTGGAGACGCCAGGCGTCGGCACGAGGATGCCAGTATAGGCGGCCTGGAGCACGTTGTTCGCCCCGATCCAGATGCTGACGAAGGAGGGCCGAGCATCGAGCGCCCGCTGCACCTGGGTCTTGCCACCGAGGATGAAGGTGGTGAGTGCGTTCGACGCGACGGTGGAGGGGGAGATCGGGTCGAGCACCCGCGCATCGGGGACGCCGACGTTGTTCAGGACGTCGGTGACAGAGGCCGGGTTGCGCAGCGAACAGACGGGGTCAGTCGCCTTACCTACCTTGGCCTGGGTCTGGAAGTTGGCGATCGGCGCAGGGCAGCCCGGGTTGACGAGGGACGCGTACTTGTAGGGCGTGCCCATCTGAATCGCGAGGAGCCGCGGATAGGCCTGCAGCTGCGTCGAGTCGTTGATGCCGCCGCTCTGCCAACCGGCCGTGATGCTGTTGCCGATGGCGACGTAGCTGCGGAAGATGTCGCTGTTGAGGTTGGTGAGGCCGACCGCGTCGCGGTTGGCGTCGCACGCCACGAGCACCGCGACGGCGCCGACGAGGAGCGCCCGGGTGCGATTCGTCATGCTATACATCAGATGGTCTCCGGGCTCGCGTTAGAGGGAAGCCCTAAGGCTGATCGAGAAGATGTTCGCGTGCAGTGAGTATGCGCCGGAGTTGAGCTGATCGGCGGTCTGCGCCGGCGAAGTGCGTTCGTCGATGCGGCCGCGCCTGCCCGGCGTGAAGATGTGCGAGAAGGCCCCGTCGACGGCGAGGGTCTTGTTGATCGGATACCGCCCCCCGATGGAGCCGTAGGCGCGATCCTGCTCCGGGAGGAGAGGCGTGACGGTGACGTCAGGCGCGGCCGACGCGGTCGCGGCGACGCCGGCCCGAATGGCGGCCCCGCCGGTGTAGCGATGCTCCACGCCGAGGCGCAGGGCCGAGGTGTTGTTGTAGTTCTCGAACAGGAGCTTATCGGTAGCGCCGCCCTGGAAATCGACCGGGAGCTCCTTGAACGACTGCCAACCGACCCACGCGTAGTCGACGCTCACCGTCGTGTTCTGGAAGCCGTTGTAGCCGACGCCGAACTGGATCTGCGCCGGATGCATGATTCGCGTCTTGACCTTCTGCGCGGTGAGGGCGCCGCCCGACGCGAACTGCGGCGCGAGCAAAGCGTCGACCGGAGTGCCGCCGGGAGCGCCGATTGGATTGTTCGCGGCGAGGACGAGGCCAGTCGGGATCTGCTGGAAGGTCGCGTCGGCGTCGTCGTACTTGAAGTACATCGACGAGAGGAAGCGCGCGCCGACTTCCCAGCTCGTGTTGATGCGGCCATGGATGCCGAGGTTCACGCCGAGCGCCGTGGTGTTGCCCTTCAGGGTGGCACGGGCGAACTCAGTGCGCTTCGGGATGCCGAGCTGGCCAAAGGTGGGGCCGGCCGGCGTCTTCTGCTGCGAGAGATCGACGCTCTGAACGAGCTCCACGCTCGAGAAGCCGAAGACCGGGCCGAGGCCGACGGACCAGTCGTCGTTGAGGGCGTAGCTGATGTTGGGCTGCACGTAGATCGTGTGGAGCGAGGCCTTCAGCGCGGCGAAGCGCCCCGGGAAATCATCGCGCCACTGAGAGGTGAGCCCGTAAGGCACATAGACGCCCAGCCCGTAGGCGAGGCTTCCGGAGGTGCGGTAGTTGGCGAAGAGGTGAGGCACCCACTCCGTGGAAACGTCCAGGTCGTAGGACTTGAGAGTGGTGTCCTGAGTGAAGCCGCCGCCCAGCGAGATGGCCGCGACGCCGGCGAGGGCGGTGAGGCCCTTCGTCTTCGGGATCGCGCCCGGGTTCCAGTAGATGGAAGACGCGTCGTCGCAGGGCGCGCCGGTCGTGGCGAAGCCGCGGGCGAGTGCGCAGGAACCGATCTCATTCAAGCCGAACGCCTGGGCGCGGGCGATGGCGGGGCAAGCGAGCAATCCGAGGGCGAAGGCGAACCGTGTCACACGGTGAAGCGTCATCTGCATCCTCCTATGGTGCGTCGAGTCGCGGCCGCGAGTGGAAGGGTGAACGTCACTCGGGCGGGGCCGCGCTGCACGGCTCTGGGAGTGTCCGGCAGGGCGATAATATAGGTCGTGGTACGGGTGCGGTGGCTAGAGCCGAGAAGCACGGCGCGACACCGCCGGCGAGGCGGCAGTGGGCTCGATCAGATAGCCTGCCGCGTACGAGAGCTGGCTCAGGGCGACCAGGACCGCACAGATCGGCGCGCGAGCGGGGCGCTCGTGGCGAAACGGGTAGGCGAGCATGCCGGTGTAGAATCCAAACGGCTCGAGACGCACGCGGCTGCCGTCCCTCCTGGCGCGCGCGCGGTGAAAGTGGACCGCGCCCTGGCCGTAGTTGAAATGACAGCGCAGGAAGGCGGCGAGCGTGAAGGGGTTGTGGTGGTGCACCAGCGCGTCGGCGTCGTACACGAGGGGACGCCCGGATCGCGACCAGCGGTCACAGAGATCTCGGTCTTCGGCCGTATCAGCGAGGGACTCGACGTCGAAGCCACCTACCTCCTCGAACGCTCTGGCGGAGCACGCCACGTTGTTGGTGGTGAAGAAGCGCTGCGGCGAGCGAACGCGGGCGAAGTACTCGTAGAGGTAGCCGATCAACAACTGGCTCGCGGACGCCATGGCATTCTCGACGAGCGCGTTCTCCACGCGGCCGCCGACGAGCGCCTCCGGGTGGCTCGTGAGTGTGCGCTCGAGCGAGGCGAGCCACGTGGGCTCAGGAGCGCAATCGTCATCCGTGAGCGCGAGGAAGCGTCCGTTGGCGCGCGTCGCCGCGACATTGCGCGCGGCACCGGGGCCGCCATGCGGGGCCTCGACGAGCCTTACGCTGATGCGAGCCTTGAAGCGGGCGACCACGTCGTGCGGCGGCGCGCCGCTGCCGTCGTCCGCGACGACGACTTCGAAGCGCTCGGGAGGGAGTGTCTGACAGGCGAGCGCCTCGAGGCACCGTGCGAGCGCCGCGGGCCGCCGAAACGTCGGCACGATGACGCTAAACGTGGGCTCGCTGGGCTCCCTCACGCTCGTTTCGCTCCACGCGGTGGGATTCGAAACAGACCAGATCGACGCGCAGCGAATCATCGGCGCCGAAAGCGTATCCGAGCATCTGCCCTACGCCATCGAGGAACAGTCCTCCGGCGAGCGCCGGTGCGACGCGTGCAAGCAGCGAGACGGGAATTCCCGCGCGGTGTGCATCGCGGACGGCGCGGACGAACCGGACGAACGGAATGAGAGGTGACGCCGCCGCGAAGACGAGTCGCTTCGACGCGGGCCAGTCGCGACGCCGCGTATCGGCGAAGGCGCGGCCGTTCATCACCTGCACTGGTCTGAAGGTCGTCCAGTGCTCGAAGTTCGTGTGCGCTGCTCGTGCTGCCGGCTCGAGATACAACTGGTACCCGCGACGGCGCAGATCCCAATGCAGCACCGATTCCGCTTCCATGAGCTGGGCCAGCTGGTCGCCATACTCCAGCAGCACGGAGACCTTGTAGCTGGAGTTGTGGCCGGGCAGATGATCCTTCGGGCCGGGTACGCCCGGGGCGAGCCAGGGTCCGTACCCGATGAACAGGTCGGCCCAGCTCACCATCGTTTCGGGATTCGCGTTTCGCAGGACCGGACCGACGGCAGCCCAGGGCTCGGCGTGACGCGCGAGCAGGGCGGCTGCCCATTCCGGCTCGGGGAAGCAGTGATCCTCGGTGAACACGACGATCGGCGCGGACGCCTCGCGCACGGCTCGCGCGCGAACCTCGCCAGTGGCGCCGAGCGCACCGACCTCCACGATCTTCACCCAACGGAACTCCGCCAGCTCGCTCTCGTCCGGCTCGAGCGTGTCGCGCGCCGGCACGATGAGGAGGAGCTCGATCTGATCGCGTGCGGTCTGTGCGCGTACGTGGCGAAGAGTCCTTCGGACCGTCTCGTAGCGATCGGGGGTGATCGAGACGACGGTCAGCGCGGGACGAGCCGACGCTTCGTTGGAGCTGGGCATCATCTCCGTCATGTGATCGATGGAGCGACGTCGACGGCGCGCCCCGTGCGGGAAGATTCTTCGGCCGCGAGCACGACGGCGAGACTCGCGAAGCCGTCAGCGAGATCGGGGGACATCGGGCGATTGGCGCGGCACGCGGCGACGAAGTCCTGCATGGTGTGCGCGAACGAGGGCTCATGCGCCGGCGCGCGACGCCTGGCGAGAGCATACGGCAATCCGCGGACGCGCGCGACGAGGCTGCTCGCGTAATCGGTGGGCGCGCGGTGCGCGCGAAGCGGCTCCCTCACCACGGAGCTCTCGCGGTGCCGGTCGACGACGATACGGCCCTTCTCGCCGTAGATCTCCACACGGTCGGACTCGGTCGAGGACAGCGATACGAACAGATCTGCCGTGGTGCCGTCGGAAAGCTCGAGTACGAGCAACGCCGTGTCATCCTCGGAGTGATGGGATCGGATGCGCGCGAAGGTTCGGACGACTTCGGCTCCCGAGAGGAAGCGGATCAGATCGATGTGATGCGAGGCGAGGTCGAGAAGGGCGCCTCCGCCGGAGGTGCGCGCGTGACGCCAGGTCGCTGAGGAACCGCCCGCGTGGAAACAGGTCGAGAATACCGTGCGAAACGCGACGGTGCGACCGACGTCGCCGCGGCGCAGACTCGTGGCAGCCGACTGGAGAAGTGGATTGCGGCGATAGTTGTAGCCCACTACTCCGATGGAGCCGGCGCGCCGCCAGGCGTCGAGCACACGTCGTCCATCGGCGGCGCTCGTCGCGATGGGCTTCTCGAGATAGAGATGTCGCCGACTGTCCAACACGGCGACGGCGAGATCGGCGTGCAGGGCGGTGGGCGCGGCCACGACGACCGCGTCGACCTCTCCCTCGGCAAGCAGTGCCTCGGCCGATGGGAACGCGCGCGCATGCGGGACGCGAGCGCGGGTGGCATCGAGGGCGTCGGCGCGCGAGTCGGCGATCGCGGTGATGCGCGCGTCGTCGCTCGCCAACAGGACGGGCAGGTGCGCACTCTGCACAATCGCACCGCAGCCGACGATGCCGATCGCGAGCGGCGCGCGCGTCATGGCCGCAGCGCGAGGCTCACGTAGTACTGCCAGTCACCGCGCACGGGCTCGTCCTGGGCGCGGGCGAATCCGGCGAGGATCGCGACTTCCGGTGTCCCAAGCGCCGCGATGGCGGGCACGCGAGTGCGAATCTCGGCCCCGTAGCTGCGCTCCTGGGTCTGGAAGAAATCCGTCGTGACACCCGAGTAGTACAGCTCGACCGGTTCGACGGGGAGGCCGACGCGATACGACGCGAAGGTCAGCCCGCTTGCGCTTCCCACGGGATAGGCGGGCGCTTCGACACGACGCGCGTCGAACAGCGGTTCGATGAGCGCCGAGCGGAAGCCACCGACGGCGTATCGCTCTCGATTGGTGCCATCGCCACCGCCGACGGTTCCATACGCGACGCGCGCGGTGAGGAGCGGGCGGTCACCGCGCGCGGTTCCGAAGAGGAGGCTGCTGCGCTGTCGCGCGTAGCGCTCGTTCGCCATGGCGCCGAGCTCACCCATCCCGTCGAGGGCGAGCATATAGCGCGTATCCTCGTCGACGCGGCGAACCGTTGCGCCGAAGGCGAGGAGTGCGGCAACGCGCGCAGCATCGGGGAAGGCAGTGGCGCGCTGAGACTCGCCGAGCATCGCCAGCGTTCCAGTCAACTCGCCGCCATCGCGGTAGCGGCGACTGTCGAGGCGGAGCGCACCGCCAGTGCGCGAGAGATCGAGCCCTTCTGCGAGCGCGATGGGCAGCACGCGCGACGGTGCCTCGTGCGTGGACCATGCGTTGAGGCCGAGGAAGGTGTGGTACGCGCGCGAGACGAACGCGATGGAGCCGCCCGCGGGGAGCGCACCCGCGCCCGCCTGACCTTGCAGCAGAAATCCGTAGCGGCCGACGGGATCACTGCGCGCGATCGCAAGACCCAACGTCGTGCCACCGAAGCCGGAGTTGCCGCTCGGCACGTAGCGGAAACGTGAAGGACCGAATCCGTAGCGGTGCTCGGTGGGGACGGGGTTCACGGAGCGCCCGCCGATCGTGTCGCGCGCGGTCGCGCGCGTGCGCGGTGGAGGCATCACGCCCGAGATGGTATCACCGAGAACGAGCGTGGGGAGGGGTGTGTCGATGCGCGCGCTGTCCGGGCGGATGCGGCGCAGATCGAAGCCTGACGACTGGAGATTGAGGAACCACACCGCGCCGTCAGGCGCGACGTCGGCAGCGATGGCGGCGCCGGTGACGCGCGTGATCGCCACCGGCTCGCTGCCATCGGCCGGGAGCCGCTCGAGGTTGATGAAGCCACCGCGCTCCGACGTCGTCACGATGGACGTGCCGTCGACGTCGAAGGTGGCGTCGTAGCGATTCACGCCATCGTCGGGATCGGCGTAACGGAGCTGACCGGTGGTCGGGGAGACGCGCGCGATGCGCCAGCGGTCGCCGAACTGTTCGGAGACGACGATCTCGCCGGTTCTGTGCGAGACGCGAGGCCGATAGTAGTTCCGCGTCACGCTTCCCTGGCGCAGGACGCGGACTGCCTGCGTCGCAAGGTCGACGCGGACCAGGTCGCACCATCCATGCTCGCAGCGGACCGCGGCGGCCCAGTTGCCGTTCGCGGAAGGATCGGCATCGCGAAGCGCGGCGCGCCGAGTGACGCGGGCGAGGCTGCCGTCCTCCGCGTTCCAGATGAAGAGGTCGGGGCGAAAGGTGCCGTCGCGCGAGGGCACACTGCGGGTCAGGAGCAGCCGCTTGTTGTCGGCGAACCAGCGCGGCGTCTCGAACGGCAGGCCGTCGTTCGCGATGAGCGAGGCGACGACTCGTTTGGCGGGTGGATAGAAGGCGCGATCCGGCACGTCCTGAGGATCGCGACGGCGCTCTGCCTCGCGACGCGATGCGGCCGCGGTGTCCGGCTCGTTGGCGGTTCGCCACACCACTACCTGGCTCGGCGCGTCCTCCTTCCAGATGGTGAGCGCGAGGTAGCGGCCGTCCGGCGCGATGGCGGGATCACCAGTCGTGCGGCGAAGACGCTGAACGAGCGCGCCTTCGGTGAGCTGCTGCCGCCTGAGCTGAGGCGCGATCTCGACGGCATCCGCCGTGAGGTCGACGGTGAAGCGTCCGTACATCTCGGAGGGTGATCCGCCGTAGACGCCGCTGAACGCAGCAGTAAACGAGCGGTCGGTCTTCGCGGTCATGCGACGCCAGAGTGCGACGACGCTCGAGTCGCCCTCGCGACGCGCCAGCCACTCGAGGTAGGCGGAGCCGGCGAGGTAGGCGAAGTCGCCACCCATCCATCCTCCGGTGGAGCTGAGCTGCCCATACGAGGGCAGCCGCCCCTCGAGCGCGAACTGGCGCAGAATGGCGGCGCGCCACGCGCTGTTCGGGCGGCCGGTACCGGAGACCCGTCCCTCGACGTAGGTCGCGTAGCCCTCCATCACCCATCGCGGCGCTCTCGTGGCGATGGGGCCGAGCGGAACCGGCGAGACGGCCTGCAGGAGCTTCTGAAACTGGTTGCGCGACGGACGGGTG
>JAEKKK010000029.1 GCA_019510405.1 Gemmatimonadota bacterium
CTGCGCGACGGCGAACGACTTCATCGGCTCCCAGCTTCCGCCAAACGCCACGGTCTCGATCGCGTCGGCGGCACTCATCGATTTCGCGGCATTCCAGACGCGTCGCGGTGTGTCGACGCCGTACGTCTCGCTCAGCCAGGTATGGAAGAACGCCGAGCCGTAGACGTAACGGTTGAAGACAGGGAGGCTGGGCGTGACGAAGAAGCGATCGATGTACCAGTGCCAGTCGTTGATCCCATCGTACACGGCGTCCTCCGCCCAGGTCGCGTGCGACTCCATCAGCCATCCGGACTGGTAGACGTTGATGTTGAACTGGAGCGCGTGCATGAACTCGTGCGCCTGGGTCACCTTGAGTGCCCCCGTGCGAACGGGCTCGAGTCCGGTCACGTCCTCGTCGTTCGGCGGGAAGCCCGCGAAGTCATTTTCCACGACGATCCACGCCGACGCGGTACCGGAGGGGAATCCGTTCACCGGCGCGTAGCCGATGTTCTCCGGCACGGTGTAGCCGTAGTACGGCATGTCCTTGAAGTAGACATGGAACTTGTTGGAGACGGTGCCGTCGGCCGCGACGGTGAGCTTGGGCGCCGGATAGCCCAGCTGCCCGACCTCGCGCTGATAGACCTCCTCCCAGCTGCGCGCCGATGCGTCGATCAGGTCGGGGATCCCGTTCCGGTCGGCGTCCTGCGGCGCCACGGCCCACGCGCCCTGGGTCGTGTAGTGCAGCACGAAGTGCGTGGTCTGCACGGTCTCCTTGAGGTTCCCGAACCCATTCGCGCGCAGGTCGCGAATCTCCTTGCGCGTCGCGGCGGAGAGCGACGACCAGTCCTTCGCCATCTGCACCATGGAGTAGGTAGCGTCCTTCCCGCGGACGCCGGACTGGTATTTCTGCGGCAGCTTGGCGGGCGCCGAGACGGCGTATTCGCGGTACTTGTTCGCGTTGTCCTTGTCGAGCAGCCCGGTGGTGTAGTCGTCCTCGATGAGATCGAGCGAGGAGGGACCGTTGCCGTTCCCGTTGCCTCCGGCGGCGAGGCGTGGCGACACGGTGGACGGGGAGACGGGCGCGGTCGGTTCGTCGCGGCATGCGGCGAGGAGGAGGGCGCCCGCGAAGAGCGGAGCGAAACGGATCGAGAGGCGAGGCATGATGGCGGTCGTCTGCGACGAGGGCGACGGGCCGGAGCGGCCCGCGCGATGGGCCGATTCTGCTCGCCCGGCAGTGGCCGCACAAGAAGCGAAAGCTCGTACCTCACACTCAGGAGCTTCCACGATGGACTACCTTCTGCACTGACACTGCCCGATCATGATCCCACTCGGCGACGAGAACCCGACCCTCCGCACCCCGTGGATGACCTGGCTCATCATCGGGGTGACCGTCGCGGTGTGGATGACGGTGCAGGGAGCAGGCGTCGGAGATGCGCTTCCCGCCTCCGTGTGCCACCTCGGCCTCATCCCAGGCGAGCTGACACACCAGGCGCGCGTGGGAATGCAAGTTCCGCTGGGCGACGGACTGGCGTGCGTCATCACCAACTCGCCGATCAACAAGTTCACCCCCATCCTCTCGATGTTCCTGCACGGGAGCTGGGGGCACCTGCTCGGCAACATGCTGTTCTTCTGGGTCTTCGGGAACAACATCGAAGACAGCATGGGACCCGGCCGCTTCCTGATCTTCTATCTCGTATGCGGCCTCGTGGCGGCGGGTGCGCACGTGTTGGTCGACCCGGCATCGCCGGTGCCGACGGTGGGCGCGTCGGGCGCGATCTCCGGCGTGATGGGCGCGTACCTCGTGCTCTATCCGCGGGTGCGGGTGAACATGCTGTTCATCTTCGTGATCTTCTTCAAGGTGTTTGCGATCCCCGCCTGGCTGGTGCTCCTGTGGTGGTTCTTCCTGCAGGTGCTCGCGGGGCTGCCGGAGCTCTCGCGGATGCGTCCCGACGTCTCGGGCGGCGTGGCGGTGTGGGCGCACGTGGGCGGTTTTCTCGCCGGTGTGCTGCTCATCAAGCTGTTCGAGAACCCGCGGCTGGTCTCCAGGCGCGCCGAGATTCGCGAGATCGAGCACCCGAGGAGGGTGAGTTGGTGAGTTTGTGAGTTAGCCGAACTGCCTCGGGAGGCAGGAGCGTCCCAAGGCCGTTTCCAACTCACTAACTCACTGACTCACCAGCTCACCCATTTGCCCCGCCCGTCGCGCCCGGGTAACTTTTGCGGGCTTTCACCTGGAGCCGGACCGCATGCTGAACCGCCTGATCCCGCGCGATGAGCAGTTCTTCGATCTTTTCAACCAGCTCGCGGAGCATCTCAAGACGGCGGCAAATCTCCTGCAGCAGCTCTTCGCCGAACCGCAGCGGACGGCGGAGCTGGTGAAGCAGATCAAGGACATCGAGCACCAGGCCGACGTCCTGACGTTTTCCATCAATCAGCGGATCGACAAGAGCTTCATCACGCCGATCGATCGCGAGGACATCCATCTACTCGCGTCGCGACTCGACGACGTGATCGACCGATTGGACGGCACGGCGCGCCGCGTCGTCATGCTGCACATCAACGAGGTCCGCGAGCCGGCGAAGCGAATGGCGCATGTGATCTGCCAGGCGGCGGAACACATCGCTGTTGCCGTCACCGCCATCAGGACGCCGAGCGACGTGAGCGCGCAGGCGACCGAGATCAAGCGGCTGGAGGAGGAGGGGGACGCGATCTATCACGACGCCGTCGGCGCGCTGTTCGCCGGCACCCCCGATCCGATCGAGGTGATCCGTTGGAAGGAGGTGTACGAGACGCTCGAGATCGCCATCGATCTGTGCATGGGCGTCGCCAACGCGGTGCACAGCATCTCCATCAAGAACGCCTGACGCCGTGGTCTGGTACGTCGTCGCGATCATCGCGATCGCCTTCATCTTCGACTTCAGCAACGGCTTCCACGATTCGGCGAACTCCATCGCCACGATCGTGGGCACACGCGTCCTCAGCCCCCTCGCGGCGGTGTTCTGGGCCGCGACCTTCAACTTCGCCGCGCTGTTCACCGGCAGCGTCGCCGTCGCCAAGGCGGTCGGCGGGGGGATGATCGAGCAGAGCATCGTCGATCCCCACGTGATCCTCGGCGGGCTGCTCGGCGCGATCTGCTGGAACGTCATCACCTGGATTTATGGCATCCCGAGCAGCTCGTCGCACGCGCTCATCGGCGGCTATGCAGGCGCGGCGATGGCCAAGGCGGGGACCCATGGGATCACCTGGGGATCGAAGTGGGTGCAGACCCTCTCCTTCATCGTGATCTCGCCGTTGGTGGGATTCCTCGCCGGCTTCGCGCTGATGGTGGCGTGCTACTGGACCTTCCGGCGCCTCAACGCGGCACGGATCGACCACGTCTTCCGGCCGGCCCAGCTCCTGAGCTCCGCGCTGCTCTCGTACTCGCACGGTGGCAACGACGCGCAGAAGACGATGGGGATCATCCTCGGCCTGCTCGTGGCCAGCAAGTCGTACTTCGCCGGCCAGACGGGATGGTTGCACCACCTCTACGTGCAGGACTTCAAGACGATCCCGCGCTGGGTGGAGATCGGGGCGTACTCGATGATCTCGCTCGGCACGTTGTTCGGCGGCTGGCGAATCGTGCACACCATGGGGTCGCGCATCACGAAGCTGCGCCCGATGGGCGGCTTCGCGGCGGAGACCGGCGGTGCCATCGCCATTCAGCTCGCGACGCACTGGGGAATTCCCGTCAGCACCACGCACACGATCACCGGTGCGATCGTCGGCGTGGGGGCGACGAACCGGCTCTCCGCCGTACGGTGGGGGCTCGCCGGACGCATCGTGTGGGCGTGGATCCTCACGATCCCGGCCGCGGGGATCATGGCCGCGCTCTCGTACTGGCTCCTGAACGCCGTCCACCCGCTTTAGGAAGTCGACGGCTCCGCGCGGCTGCGGGTGCGATTGTTTCGATCGTGTCACGATCGCAGCCGCGCTCCTGCGATCGACGAATCGACGGGCACAGCTTTCCTCTGATTCACACCCTCAGAGGACTCAATGCATCGATCGATGTTCGTGCTCGCCACGCTCGCGCTCGCGACCGCCTGCGGCGAGTCGTCCAGGACCTCGGCGGGCAAAGACTCGGCAGCCGCGAACGCCCCGGCGACGACTTCGGGCGCAGATCTCACCGGCGCCGGCGCGACCTTCCCGTATCCGCTCTACTCGAAGTGGTTCGACGCCTACGCCAAGAAGAGCGGGGTGAAGATCAACTATCAGTCGATCGGCTCGGGCGGCGGCATCCGGCAGCTTTCCGAGCAGACGGTGGATTTCGGTGCCTCCGACGCGCCGATGTCGGACGCGGAGATGGCCAAGGCGAAGGGCGGCCCGGTGCTGCACATCCCGACCGCGCTCGGCGCGGTGGCGCTGGTCTACAATCTCCCCGACCTGGGTGCGCCGCTCAAGCTCACCGGCGACGTCATCGCGGCGATCTTCCAGGGCCAGCTCACGAAGTGGAACGACGCGCGCATCGCCGCGCTCAATCCCGGCACCAGGCTTCCGGCGACGGACATCCTCGTCGTACATCGCTCCGACGGCTCCGGGACGAGCTACGTCTTCACCGACTACCTCGCCAACGTGAGCCCGGGTTGGGCCGCGAAGCCGGGCAAGGGGAAGGAAGTGCAGTGGCCGGTCGGGCTTGGCGCGAAGGGGAACGAGGGGGTCGCCGGACAGGTGAAGCAGACGCCGGGCGCCATCGGCTACGTCGAGCTCGCCTATGCCACGCAGAACAAGATGAACATGGCCGCGGTGAAGAACGCGGCCGGAGCGTTCGTTGCGCCGAGCATTGCCTCGGTGACCGCCGCGGCGGCGGGGGCGGCGGGGAAGCTTCCCGCGACGACGGACTACCGGGTCTCGATCGTGAACGCGCCTGGCGCGGGGGTCTACCCGATCTCCTCCTTCACCTGGATCATCGCCTACTCCAGGCAGGCCGACGCCGCGAAAGGGAAGAAGCTGACGGATTTTCTTCGGTGGGCCCTGAACGAGGGGCAGGGGATGGAGGCGTCGCTGGACTATGCCCCCCTCCCGGAGGGGATGCGGACGGCGCTGCTGACGCGTCTGGATTCCATCAAGTAGGATCCAGCAGCACCCCGGAGAGTCCATGCCCGAGCACGCGCCCGCCGAATCGATGTACCTGAACCGCGAGCTGAGCTGGCTCGCGTTCAATGCCCGCGTCATGCACGAAGCGACCGACGGGCGCGTGCCGTTGCTCGAGCGGGTGAAGTTCCTCTCGATCTTCAGCAGCAACCTCGACGAGTACTTCATGGTGCGCGTCGGCGGGCTGCGGCGGCAGCTCGCGTCGGGAATCGTGCACGCGACGCCTGACGGGCTGGCGATCTCCGACCAGCTCGCGCTCATCAAGGGACGCGTGAGCGTGCTGCTCGAGGACCGCCGGCGCTGCCTCGGCACGCTGCTCGAAGAGCTCGCGTCGCACGGCGTGCGCATCGTCGGGATGGGCGACCTCACTCCGGCGGAGCGCCGCGCGATCGACGAGCAGTTCGAGGCGCAGATCTTCCCAGTCCTCACGCCACTTGCCGTGGACGTCGGGCACCCGTTCCCGTACGTCTCCAACCTCTCGCTCTCGCTCGCCGTCGAGGTGCGCGATCCGGTGCTCGACACGGTGCACTTCGCCCGCGTGAAGGTGCCGAAGCGACTCAGCCGCTGGGTGCGGGTGCCCGGTCGCACGCACGAGTTCGTGCCCCTCGAGCACGTGATCGGGGAGAATCTCGAGGCGCTCTTCTCCGGGATGGAGATCATCGGCTGGTACGCCTTCCGGGTGACGCGCTACTCCGACCTGGAGTTCACCAACCTCGAGGAGCCGGAAGACCTCCTGGCGACGATCGAGGAGCAGGTGTTCGAGCGCCGCTTCGGCGAGGTGATCCGGCTGGAGGTGCAGGACGACATGCCCACGCACCTCCGCTCGCTGCTGCTCGAGGAGCTGCGCGACGCCGACCTGCCGGCGACGAGCTCACTCAGCGAGGCGGACATCGAGGAAGCGGGTCATCTGATCGACCTGTCCGATCTCATGGAGATCGCCGAGCTGGACATGCCCGAGCTGCGCGATCCGCCGTTCACGAGCAACGTGCCGGCCGAGCTGCGCGATCCTCAGCGCTCGATCTTCGACGTCATCCGCGAGCGCGACATCCTCGTCCACCATCCGTTCGATTCGTTCTCCGCCAGCGTCGAGCGGTTCCTGCAGAGCGCGGCGACGGACGAGCAGGTGCTGGCGATCAAGCTCACGCTGTATCGCACCTCGGGCGACACGGCGATCGTGCGCGCGCTCACCGAGGCGGCCGAGCGTGGCAAGCAGGTCGCGGTGCTGATCGAGCTCAAGGCGCGCGGCGACGAAGCGAACAACATCACGTGGGCGCGCACACTGGAAGACTACGGCGTGCACGTCGCCTACGGCTCGGCGGTGCTCAAGACGCACACGAAGACCGCGATGGTCGTGCGACGCGAGCCGGACGGGATGCGCCGCTACGTGCACATCGGCACCGGCAACTACAACTCCCGCACGGCGCGGCAGTACACCGACGTCGGCCTGTTCACCTGCAGCCCGTCGATCGGCGCCGACGTGAGCGATCTCTTCAACTCGCTCACCGGCATCTCGCGGCAGCGGCTGTACCGCAAGCTGCTCGTCGCGCCGGCGAACATGAAGGAACGGTTCCTCGAGCTGATCGACCGCGAGAGCCAGCACGCGCGCGCGGGCCGGCGTGCACGCATCGTCGCGAAGATGAACGCGCTCGTCGATCCGGACGTGATCGATGCGCTGTATCACGCCTCGCAGGCGGGGGTGGAGATCGATCTGATCGTGCGCGGCATCTGCTGCCTGCGGCCGGGACTGGCGGGGGTGAGCGACCGCATCCGGGTGATGAGCATCGTCGGGCGCTTCCTC
>JAEKKK010000030.1 GCA_019510405.1 Gemmatimonadota bacterium
ATAGATCGCGTTGTCGTTCTCGCCATAGAAACGCGAGAAGTTGGACTCGATGCGCTGGCGAGCCTCACGGCAGAACAGGTCGGCGAGCTCCGTCGCCTCGCGATTGCCCTCCCTGGCCAGCATCTGCGCGCGCACGCACGACGCCGTCATCGCGAACAGGTCGGCCCCGATGTCGACGCCGCGGAAGAGCACCATCTGCCGACGCTCGAGCTTCGGACCGAAGCGCACCATGGCGTGGAACAGCATGCGACCGAGATGGCGCGTATGCCGCTCGACCCAGCGCAGATGCCGCGCGAGCGCGCCGAACTCGCCGTAGCTCCCGGGCATCGTGCCGCGGCCGAACCAGCGGGCGGCATACCAGCCCGGATAGAACTTCGCGACGCGGCCGAGCGCGGCCATCTTCTCATTGCGCGTCGAGTCCTTGTCGACGAGCGCGAAGGCCGTCTTGAAATGATGATCCACCGCCTCGCGCGCGATGAACAACCGCATGATCTCCGACGATCCCTCGAAGATGAGATTGATCCGGAAGTCGCGCATCGCGCGCTCGACCGCGATCCCCGCCTCCCCGCGCCCACGAAGTGAATCCGCGGTCTCGTACCCTCGGCCGCCGCGGATCTGGAGTGTATCGTCGACGATCTTCCAACCGACCTCCGTGTTCCACATCTTCGCGATGGCGGCTTCCAGCCGGATGTCGTACTTCCCGCGCTCCGCCAACCCGACCGTGAGCTCGGCGACCGCCTCCATCGCGAAGGTGTTCGCGGCCATCAGGGCGAGCTTCTGCGCGATCGCCTCGTGCTTGCCGATCGGCTGGCCCCACTGCACGCGCTCCTTGGCCCACGTCCGCGCCACCTGCAGCATGGCCTTCCCTCCGCCCGCGCAGCTCGCAGGGAGGGTGAGGCGGCCGGTATTGAGGGTGGTGAGCGCGAGCTTGAGTCCCTTCCCCTCGCCCCAGAGAATGTTCTCGCTCGGCACACGGACGTTCGTGAAGCGAATGACGCCGTTCTCGATCGCCTTGAGCCCCATGAACCGGCAGCGGTGCACGACCTCCACGCCGGGCGTGTCGGCTTCGACGATGAACGCGGTGATCTGCTTGCGCGGCTTCCCGTTGACGACGGCGTCCGGCGTGCGCGCCATGACGACGAACAGCTCGGCGCGAGTGCCGTTGGTGCACCAGAGCTTCTCGCCGTTGATCGTCCAATACGTGCCGTCCTCGCTCCTCGTCGCGCTGGTGCGCAGGTTGGCGGGATCGGACCCGGCGTCGACCTCGGTGAGCGCGAAGGCGGAGATGGCGCCCTTCGCAAGCCGAGGGAAATAGCGCTGCTTCTGCTCGGGGGTGCCGAACAGCTTGAGCGGCTGCGGCAATCCGATCGACTGGTGCGCCGAGAGCAGTGCGGCCAGCGAGCCGTCCTTGCTCGTCACCATGGCGATGGCGCGCGTGTAGTTCGCGTACGAGAGCCCGACGCCGCCGTACTCGACGGGGATCTTGATCCCGAACGCGCCCATCTCACGGAGCTCCTGGACGTATTCCTCCGGGATGTCTCCCGTACGGTCGATCATGTCGGAGTCCACGCGCTCGAGAAAGGCGCGCAACCTGGCGAGGAACGCATCGGCGCGCGCCTGTTCGGCCGGGTCGGAGACGACCGGATGCGGGTGGATCAGGTCGAGGTTGAACCGCCCGAGGAAGAGATCGCGGACGAAGCTCGGACCGGACCAATCGCTCTCGCGCGCCGCTTCGGCGACGTCGCGGGCTTCCTTCTCGGAGGCGAGACCTTTGTTGGCGGCGGCTTGCTCTGCCATGATACGCTCGGCGTTGACTCGGTGATGATACTGGCGTTGCCTACATCATCTTGCATCGCGCGGGCCGCGTCCGGGCGTGAGTGAGATCACTGTCCCCGCCGCTCGCGTGCGATCACCAGGCCGGCGCCGGCCAATGCGATCGCCATGAACGAGAACCACTGCATCGCGTAGCTGCGGTGCGGCCCTTCGTCGAGCGCCGGCAGCTCGCGCCGAGCGGGATGCGCGCCATCCGCGCTGTCGCCCGTCGCGACGAGATAATACGGCGCGAGCGGGAAGCCGATACGAGGCGCCAGCTCGCTCCGGCTCAACCGGCGCACCAATCGGGGCTCGCGGGCGACGTTCGTCACGCCGGCATCGGCCGCGTACACCTCGATGTACCCCGTAACCGTGGCAGTGTCGCGCTCACGCCAGCGCGCGCGATCGACGGAGGCGCCGTCGGGGGAATAGACCCAGCCGCGGTTCACGAGGATGGCTGTATCCGAGCCGGCGATCCGGACGGGGGTGACCAGGTCGACGCCCGGGGACCCCTGGTGCGTTCGGGCTCCCAGGACGACCTCGTGGTCGTAGTCGAAGCGGCCGGACAAAGTGGCTTTCCGGTAATGGGCGCCGGCGGTGTCCCGGGGCACCGAAGTGATCGGCGCCGCCGGCTCCAGCTGCTGCGCGGCGATCGAGGCGTTCCGCCGCACTTTCTCATGGAGTCTTGCAAGCTGCCAGAGGCCAAGCCGGGCAAAGACGGCTGCCGCAACCAGGGCAAGGAGGCAGAAGGCGATGCTACGACGCGACATAGCTCAAAGCTACAGCCGTGCTCGACGGTCGGCATGGATCGCGCATTAGGGCGAGCCATGTCGCGTCAGTCCGCCTCCGTCCATCGGGCCATTCCGAGCCCCGAGCCCGTCCGTCTCGCCGCCAACTCGGCGTCGCGCCGGCGTCGGACCGAATTGGCGCGCGACCTCGCTGGTCACGGCCACTCGGTCCAGTTCTACGAGGACGACCGCTACCTCATCGAGACGGTGGTGGACTTCTTCGCCGCGGGACTGGTCGAAGGGCAACGCGCAGTAGCGCTCGTCTCGCGTGGGCACGGCGAAATGATCACCGCCGGCCTGCACGAGAAGGGGTTCGACGTCGACCGCACGCGTACGAACGGGCAGCTCATCCTTCTGGACGTGGACGAGCTGCTCAACTCCTTCATGGCCGGCACGACGCCAGACGCCGCGCGGTTCCGTCATGCGCTCGAAGGGGTGCTGGGCAGCCACACGCGGTTCGGCGACGGCGCGCGTGAGCGCCGGCCCGTGCTCGCGTTCAGTGAGCTGGTGGACGTGCTCTGCCGGCAGGGGAACATCGACGGGGCGATCCGCGTGGAGGAGCTCTGGAACGAGCTGGCGGAGAGCTACACGTTCGCGATGCTGTGTGCGTACGATCTGAGCACCTTCAGCGAGGACACCCACGACGCGGCGCTGCGCGCGGTGTGCAACCAGCACGCGCACGTGATGCCCACCGAGCGCTACATGCGCGCCGACGACGGCGCGCGGCTGCGCGAGATCGCGCTCCTGCAGCAGCGTGCCCGCGCGCTGGAGACGGAGCTCGAGCGACGCCGCGCCCTGGAGGCCGAGCTGCGCGACGCGCTGCGCGCCACCCAGGCGGCGAGCCGCGCGAAGAGCGACTTCCTCACCGTGATGAGCCACGAGCTGCGCACGCCGCTGAACGCGATCGGCGGCCACACGCAGATCCTGGAGATGGGGCTGCACGGCCCGATCAACGAGGCGCAGCGCCAGGCACTCGGGCGCGTGCAGAAGAGCCAGCGGCATTTGCTGGCGATGATCAACGACCTGCTGAACCTCTCCGAGGTGGATGCGGGCCGCGTGCAGTACGACATCGTGCACGTCCCGATCGGACCGGCGCTCCAGTCGGTGGCCAGGCTGCTGACGCCGCACGCGCGCGCGAACGGAATGTCGATCACGGTCGCCCCGCTCGTCGACGGCGACGAAGCGCTCGCCGTGCAGGCGGACGCGGAGAAGCTCGAGCAGATCCTCGTGAACCTGATCGGCAACGCGATCAAGTTCTCGTCGCCGGGCGGGCGCATCGTGCTGGATGCGAGCCGCTGCACCGGCGATGCGTCGCTGGTCGAGATCCGCGTCCACGACACGGGTGTCGGCATCTCGCCGACGCAGCTCGCCTCGATCTTCGAGCCGTTCGTGCAGCTCGGCACCCCGGTGCACGGCGCGCGCGAAGGGATCGGGCTCGGCCTCTCGATCAGCCGGATGCTGGCCCGCGGGATGGGCGGCGACCTGACGGCCGAGAGCGAGCTGGGAGCGGGATCGACGATGATGCTGAAGGTGCCGCTGAGCTAGCGGGGATGCGGGGGTGCGGGGATGTGGGGATGCGAAACGGCCTCGGGAAGCAATTGGCTCCCGAGGCCGCCGTCGTTCACCAACTCACCAACTCACCAACTCACTGTTTCACCGCCACCTCGAACCCCGCCGTGCGGACACTGTCGCGGATGCGGAGCTGGACCCACACGCGGTAGCGGCCAGGGCTCGGGAAAGCGTACGGGAAGCTGATCTCGCGTATCGGCTGCGGGGACGTCATCCCCATCTCGCCGGCGCCCATGCGGAGGCGACCGTCAGCCGTGGTGTCGCCGCGGTCGCGCAGGGCGAAGGCGAGGGAGGAGGCCATCGCGCTCGTGCCGCTCGGGTGGAGGTGCACGTACACCTTGCCGTCGTCGCGCATCACGACGGCGTGGCCCGTCATGCCGAGGTACGGTTCGACCGTCACCGGCTCGCCGGATGGTTGATGCAGCGTGAAGTGCAGCACCCCGGTGCGTCCGACGACGGGCTGCGAATCGCCCGCCCAGGCAAGCGTGATCTGATCGCCGAGTGAGGCGGCGGACGACACGGGCACCAACGGTCCAGTGAACCAGGCGTCGTCGCGGTCGAGACGCACGGCGCTCGCGGCGAGCGGAGCGGCGAGCGTGAGCGAGTCGACGAGCGTGCGCTGGAAGCCGGTCTCGTGAACGACGTCGGCGAAGACGCGGTACTTCCCCGCCGGGAGAGGTGGCAACGGACCGCGCAGCGTCTGGAAATCCACCTGATCGGGATGCAGGTGCGCCAACACACCCACGGTGTCGACGCCGACGACAAAGAGATGCGCGATACGGCCGTGGTCGGGCATCAACGCGCTCACGCGCCCCTCGCGGAAGTTCGTGTCGACGACGCGCAGCGTGATCGTCGGTGCGCCCGCCGAGTCGCGCACGACGACCTGCGTGCGCAGCGGCGTGTACAGCGTGCTCGCGTACGCCTTCGCTTCGGCGGTCCACCACTTCGCGCCGCCGAGCACGAGGACCGCGACGATCGCTGCGGCGATCGAGGCAGCGACGCGTGCGCGGCGCCGGCGCGCGGCGGGAATCGCTTCGCCTGGCGGTACCTGGCTCTCGCCCGCCGCTGCGTACACCGCGGTGATGACCCCGGCGACGAGCAGCGTGCCGAGGACGACGAGGAGGATGCGCAGGCCACCCGAGAGTTGGAGTTGGCCGGTCGCCACCGCGGCGACGGGGACGACGGCGATCCCCTGCCCTGCACGGCCCTGTACCCCGACGTCCACGCTGTACGACCCGCCGGCCATGAGCCAGAGCCTGCCGCTGTACATGCCGGGCGCATTCTGCACCGGCTTCGCTTCGTCCGCACTCGGCGCGCCTCGACTTCCCGCGCGCCAGTACACCGGCCGAACTGTCACGCGCTCGATCCCCGCATCAGGCGCGCGCACGAGGATCTCGGCGATGCCCGGCACGACCTGCGGTGGCCGCACGACGACGTCGATCGGGTAAGGGCCGGCCTTGCCCGACCAGTACACGTCGGGACTTCCGACATGCGCCGCGAGCACGACGGCCATCAGGAGCGCGAGCGCGACACGCGTCGCGCGCAGCGGTGCACTCACCTCAGCGCTGCACGCGGGTCATCCAGCGACCCCACACCCGGCCAATGGCGCTCGCGAGCACAGCGTAGACGAACGCCTGCGCCAACCCCGAGGCGAGCGACGGATCGCCGGGCCGCGGATCGCGAAAGGTGTAGTTGAACGCCTCGGTGCTCTTCGGCCGCCAGTACACGAAGTTGTCGATGTGGAAGAACCAGTTCCGGCCGTGCCGCATCATCAGGTCGGCGAAGGGCCACTGCGTCACGAGCAGCGCGAGGAGGAACGCCGCGCCCAGGGCGAGCGATGCGAGCCACCACGGGCGGTCCTGCACGCGCTTCCAGGTGAGGTCGATCGCGAACGCGGGGGCGATGAGGAGCAACGGGAAGTCGAGCGGGACGTAGTGCGTGATGTCCTGATAGATCGGCCCGAGTTTCGGCGTGGCGGGAAAGAGCATGAGGATCCAGCTCGTGCTCGCGAGGACGATCATGTACACGGCGGCCGCCGTGGTGGCGGGCCAGCGCTTCCGGCCGGCGACGGCCACCGCCACGAGAAGGAGCGCGACGGGACGCGAGAGCGTGCGATAGAAGCGTCCCTGATGCATGAAGGCGCGCGGCGCCTCTTCCAGGAGAAGCACGGCGAGAATCGTGAGGAAGAGCCCCGACGCGACGGCGAAGAGCATCGCGGCGCGCGCGCGCGTCCTACCCTCGGAAGCGTTCTGCAGCGCGAGCGTTCGCAGCAGCGCGCCGAGGACGATGCCCATCATCCCGATGCCGAGCAGGATGTGCGGGGGGCTGATGATGCGCACGTCGAGCCCATACGCGTTGTGCCACCAGTCGTCGAACGGCGCGGAGGTGAGCATGGCGCCGCAGCCGAGGACGCACACCCACGCGCCGAGCGGCGCGCGGAACCCCCAGAAGGAGACGGCGCTCGCTCGCGCCTCCGGAGTACCACGGAAGGTCGTGTGCAGGGCGAGCAAGCCGGAGCTCAGACCGGCGAGCAGTCCTCCGCCCTGGATGAGCAGATGCGCCGGCGTCCAGAACGTGTCGCGACCGATGGACATGTGCCACGAGATGTCCCACAGCAGTCCGACGACGACCATCGCCGCTGCGGCGACGACGGCGTAGGCATGCCACGCCCAGTCGAGCACGACGGAGCGGGTGTTGACCGGCGAGTACGC
>JAEKKK010000132.1 GCA_019510405.1 Gemmatimonadota bacterium
GTGCGCGGCGAGCAGGGGCTCGACGTCGGCGAGCGGGTCCGGGTCCGGTTGGTCCACACGGACCCGGCAAAGGGTCACATCGACTTCGAGAGCGTGCGCTGACGGGTCACGTCGGCTGGGCAGGCGTCGCCGGGAGCGCATCGATCAGCGCGGAGACGTCTGCTGCTTCGCCGCGGACGCGCAGGTCGTAGTAGAGCAGCGTTACTGTGATGGCGACCAGGGGGAAGATCGGCACCATGACCAGCTCGAACAGCATCCCGCTGATGCGCTGGGGGATCCCGAGCATTCCCACGGCGATGCCGAGCGACACGGCCACGCCGAAGACGACGAGCCAGACGAGGAACCAGGTAAGGATGACCGTACCGAGGACGTGACCCAACCGTCCCTTGGCGAGTGCACGCGAACGATCGATCGCCTTCGAGCTCGCCAATCCCTCGATCGCCGCGACCGGAACGGCCACCGCGGTCCACGCCGCCGCAATGAAGCCGGGGATGATGAGAAGAACGAAGCCGATGAACACCATCAGTCCGGACATGATGGAGGCGCCAAGCACCTTGCCCCACCGACCATTCAACTCGCGGAAGGCTTCGCCGGCCGAGAGTGCCTGATTCCGCTCGAGAGCGGCGGCGACGATGACCGCGATCGCTCCCTGGCTGAAGAGGTACATGAAGTTGCTGACGAAACGTGCCACCGCCTGGAGCCAGAGTGGCGCGATTGCCGCGACTATCGCCGGTGGTACGAGCAGCAGCGCGGACACGACGAGCAGATCGCCGAATCGAGCGCGATAGAAGCGGAAGCTGGCGTCGATGATCTCCGTGACGCTGCGGGGGCGGGTCTGCGCGAGCTGACTCATGCGTCCTCGGCGGGGTTGGACGTGGAGGGTTCGTCTCTCGAAGCGCGCAACGAATCTGCATCCAGCCAGCCTCGGCCGCGAGTGCGCCCGTCACCAAACCGTACAAACACCAACTGACAGCACAACCCGGGGTCAGATAGAGCCCTCGACTTGTGTCCAACGGTTGGTGCCACAGATTCAAGCGCCTCACCCGTCGACGGGTGAGCTCATCGCACACCGGGAGGTCGTAATGTCGTCCCGCATCCTGCCACTCGTCGCCGTCGTCGCACTCGCGCTCACCGCCGCACCGTCGCACGCACAGAAGGTCGAGAAGGCCGCCGCGAAAGCCGCGAAGCTCAGCTGGGGTCCCGCGCCACCCTTCCTCCCCGCCGGCGCCAAGTTCGCGCTCGTGAGCGGAGACCCGGGGAAGTCCGGGCCATTCGAGATCCGGCTCGATCTGCCGAACGGATACCTGATCCCGCCGCACACCCATCCCACCGCGGAGACGGTGGCCGTGAAGAGCGGCCACTTCGTCTACGGCATGGGCGACAAGGTGGACAAGAAGGCCGAGAAGACGATGGCCGCCGGCCAGGGCGGAACGCTCCCGCCCAACATGGCCCACTGGGCCCACGCCAAGGGGCACACCGTGGTCGCCGTGAGCGGCAACGGCCCCTTCGCGATCACCTACGTGAATCCGACCGACGATCCGCGGAACAAGGGGAAGATGAAGACGAAGTGAGGACGTGAGCTCGGACTGACGCCGTCATCGCGAGCGAGCGTAGCGAGTCGAGGGATCTGCACCTGCGGTTTCGAAGTGCAGATCCCTCGACTTCGCTCGGGATGACACGCCGTTTCCCACCTCGTCATCCCCGCAACATCACGGCTTTCTCCACCCCCCATTCATCTTCCCGATCAACTTGTCCGCCTCCTTCGGCCCCCAGCTTCCCGCCGGATAGGTCGGCATCGGGTCCGCCGGGTGCGACGCCCAGTAGTCGAGCAGCGGATCGATCAGGCGCCACGCCGCTTCCACCTCGTCGCTGCGCGTGAACAGGGTCATCTCGCCGATCATCACGTCGAGCAGGAGCGTCTCGTACGCCGGCGCCGCCGTCTCGCCGAACGCTTCCGCGTAGGCGAAGTCCATGTCCACCGGCGCGACCTCGATGTTCTGGGTCAGCGCCACCGCGGCACCGGGCACCTTCACCTCGAAGTTGAGCGACACCCCTTCGTTCGGCTGCACGCGCATCACGAGGACGTTCGGCTCGAGGTCGCGCCCCACGCCATTCCCGCCGAACATCAGGTGCGGCGGCGCCTGGAAGTGCACGGCGATCTCCGACACGCGCTTCGGCATCCGCTTCCCGCTGCGCACGAAGAAGGGAACACCTTTCCATCGCCAATTGTCGACAAAGAACCGAACCGCGGCGTAGGTCGGCGTCTGCGAGTCCTTCGACACGTCGGGCTCGTCGCGATAGCCTGGCACCTTCTCGCCTTTCACCGTCCCCGCCGCGTACTGCGCGCGCACGGCAACCTCCGGGATCGTCTCCGGCGACAGCCAGCGGATCGAGCGGATCACCTTCACCTTCTCGTCGCGCACCGCGTCGGCGGTCATCGAGTAGGGAGGCTCCATCGCGGTGAGCGCGAGCAGCTGCAGCAGGTGGTTCTGGAACATGTCGCGCACGACGCCCGCTTCCTCGTAGTACTTGCCGCGCGCCTCCACCCCGACGGTCTCCGCCGCGGTGATCTCGACGTGCGACACCCACCGCCGGTTCCACAGCGGCTCGAAGATCGAGTTGGCGAAGCGGAGCACCAACACGTTCTGCACCGTCTCCTTCCCGAGGAAGTGATCGATGCGATACACCTGGTGCTCGGCGAACAGCGAGAGCACGAGCTGGTTCAGCGCGTGCGCCGTGGCGAGACTCCGCCCGAACGGCTTCTCCACGACGACACGTGCCCACGGCCGCTGCTTCGGGTCGTCGATCCGCGGTACGAGCCCGCTCGACGACAGGAGCCGCACGATCGGCTCGAACACACTCGGCGGCACCGCGAGATAGAAGAACCGGTTCCGCGTCTCCGGCGCGCACTCGGACTCGATCTCGTCCAGCTTCTTCTTGATCCCTTCGTACGCGGCGGCATCGGTCGCGTCGCCCCCGACGAAGAAGATCCGCTTCTCGAACTCCTGCCAGACGGAGTCGTCTACCTTCTTCACCTCGTCCGACTCGCCGAGTGCCTCGCGCATCTTCGTGCGGAAGGTCTCGTCGGTGAGCGACGATTCGCGGCCGACCGCCAGCACGGCGAAGCCCGGTGCGAGCAGGTGCTCGGCGGCGAGCTGGTACAGCGCGGGGAACAGCTTCCGCTTCGTCAGGTCGCCCGTCGCGCCGAAGATCACCATCGTGCAGTGCTCGGCCTGCGACATCTCCGGCAGCTTGGTACCGTACGTCGCGTGCTGGCGCGCCGACATGTGCATGTGCAGTCCGGGCATCTCTTTCTCCTCGGAGGGCTGGCCCGACTGAGGAGTCGTCACGAGCCCTTCACCGCGTGGCCGCCGAACTCGTTGCGCAGCGCGGCAATGACCTTGGCGCCGAACGAGTCCTCCTGCCGCGAGCGCAGCCGCATCAGCAGCGACAGAGTGATCACCGGCGCGGGGACGTCCTCGTCGATCGCCTCCTGCACCGTCCAGCGCCCCTCACCCGAATCGGCGACGTAACCCTTGAGCGCCGACAGCCGCGGATCCTTCGCGAACGCGTCGACGGCGAGCTCGTTGAGCCAGGAGCGGACGACGCTGCCATGCTGCCACAGCTCGGCGATCTGGTGCAGGTCGAGGCCGGGAAACTTCTTCGACGCGGCGAGGATCTCGTAGCCCTCGGCGTATCCCTGCAGCAGCGCGTACTCGATCCCGTTGTGCACCATCTTGACGTAGTGCCCCGCACCCGCCGGCCCGACGTGCGCGTAGCCTCCTTCCTGCGCCAGCGCTGTGAAGATCGGCTCGCAGTGCGCTACGGCCTCGCGCTCGCCACCCACCATGAGGCAGTAGCCGTTCGCGAGCCCCCAGATCCCGCCGCTCGTCCCGGAGTCGATGAAATGCACGCCCATCGTCTCCAGGTGCTGGGCGCGCGCCATCGTATCGGAGAACTTCGAGTTGCCCCCGTCGATCAGGATGTCGCCCTTCTGCAGGCTCGGCAGCAGCGTGTCGATCGTCGAATCGACCGGCGCGCCGGCGGGGACCATGATCCAGATCACGCGCGGCGTCTCGAGCTGCCGAACCATGTCAGCGAGATCCTTCGCCGGCGCGGCACCGAGCTTCTGATACTTCGAGACGGTTGCCGGATCGCGATCGAACGCGACGACGGAGTGCCCGTGCTGCATGAGCCGCTCGACCATGTTGCCGCCCATCCGTCCGAGGCCGATCATCGCTAGCTGCATAACGGCAGTGAGTTGGTGAGTTGGTGAGTTGGTTCAAGCCCTCAGGAGGCGACTGCTCTCAACGTCGTACCGCATCCCCACATCCCCGCATCCCCTCATCCCCGCGCGATCAGCACTGCACGCGCCGGCGCACCATCCAGCCCGGCGAGGAGCAACGGAAGGCAATACAGATCGTAGTCCCCCGGCGGCGGCTCGCTCAGCACCATCCCCTCCACGATCACCACGCCGTGGTCCAGCAGCGTCCTGTGCGTCCGGTGCTCGGCCGAGTGGAACTGCTCGACCGACAGATAGTCCACGCCGACCAACCGTACACCGATGGAGACGAGATACGACGCGCCGTCGGGAGCCACGTGCGTGAAGTCCTTGTGGAACTCCGGATCGCCGCTCGCGAGCCACGCCGAGTTGCGCGTGCGGATCAGGAGCCGCGTCACCCCCGTCAGGTCGTGCTTCCGCAGCTCCGCTTCTCCCACCGACATCGCGTCGTCGGGAACGGCGATCAGCCGCGCGCGGCCGATCAGCACGTCGAGCGGGAGCTCGTCCACCCCCGCGCCGCCGGCCATGAAGTGCAGGGGCGCGTCGACGTGCGTCGCCGTGTGCGAGCCGAAGTCGAGACGCGACACGTTGGCCGTGTCGCCCTTCGCGATCGACTGCATCAGCGAGATCGAGATCGGCGGATTGCCCGGATAGACAAGCCCGCCGTTCCGCACCGGCATCGACACATCCCAGATCCTGCGCGCAGCGTCGGTCATCGCGTGGCCTCCGTGGTGGCGGAATCACTGGCTGCCGCGGCGGTGAGACCGTCGCGGATCTCCGTGTGCAGCAGCGTGTTCACGACGCCGTAGCCGCCGGCTTCACGCACATGCCGCGCCACGAGACGCCGCGTCTCGTCCTGTGGCGACTGCAGCGTGATGCGGCTCGCGCGGAAGCGGCGCCCGGCCTCGACGACGAACAGGTCGCACAGCGCGAGCTCGCGCTCGCACCCCGCCTCGCCGCGCTGCTCGAGCAGCTGCTGCGTGCGCGCCAGCACGCACGCCGTGGCGAACAGCTCGATCGCCATGTCGGCCAGCCGCTCCAGCTCCTGCTGTCGCTCCACGATCTCCTTGCGGTAGGCGCGGATCAGCCGCTCGCTGTGATCCTTGAGCTCGGCGACATGCTTCTCGAAGAATTGGGCGTGCGTCTTGAGCCGCGCGTGCAGCTCGACGTCGAGCGTCGGCGTCGCGCCGAGGCGCGTGCGCAGCCGCGACGCCGCATACTCGGAGAGGAGCCCGAGGTTCTTCATCGGCTGCCGCAGTGCGACGCCGAGCTCCTGCAACCGGTCGGCCGGCTCCTTGATGCCGTTGAGGGAGATGAACAGCCGCAGGATCTCGTTCGTCCCCTCGAAGATCCGGTTGATCCGCGAGTCGCGCAGCATCCGCTCGTACGGCCACGGCTTCACGAAGCCGCGCCCGCCCGCGAGCTGCACCATCTCGTCCGCCGCGCGCCAGAGCATGTCGCTCGCGAACACCTTGCAGCACGCCGCCTCGAGCGCGTACTCCCCATCGGCCGACTCGGCCAATCGTGTGAGCTCGCCGAGCATCGCGTCCGACGCGTAGATGTCCGTCGCCGTGCGCGCGAGCTTGCGCTGGGTGATCTCGAAGTCGGCGATCGGATGGCCGAACTGCACGCGCGCCTCGGTGAACTCGCGCATCTGCCCCAGAATCCGTTTGGAACCAGCAGTACACCCACTGGCAAGCGACATGCGGCCGGCATTCAGCGCGTTCACCGCGATCGTGAATCCCTTGCCGACGGTGCCGAGCACGTGGTCCGCCGGCACGCGCAGCCCTTCGTACGCCAGCTCCGCCTGCGTCGACCCGCGAATCCCCATCTTCCGCACCGTGCCGACGACGCGGAATCCCGGCATGTCGGGACGAATGATGAACGCAGTTGGACGAAGCACGGCAACGCCGTTCTTCATCACTTCCGTCTGTGCGAACGTCGTGATCACTCCGGCACGCTGGCCGTTGCCGATCCAGTGCTTGCGCCCGTCGAGGATCCACTCCGTGCCGTCCTCGCTCAGCCGCGCGCGCGAGACGATGTGCTGCGCGTCGGAGCCGGTCTCCGGCTCGGTGAGCGCGTACGCGCCGAGCGTCTCGCCGCGCGCGAGCATCGGGAGATAGCGCTCCTTCTGCTCGTGCGTACGCGGCGGCCGACAGGCCCAACCCGCCGTACTCTCGCGGAATCGAGATGCCGAGGAAGCCTTCGCTCGCCAGCGCCTGGATCACCTCTTCGGGGATCCGCTCTTCCTCGTCGAATCGCGCCGGGTCGATCAGGCCGCGGCTCATCCCCTCGAGTGCGGCGAGTAGACGACGCACGGTTCGCGTCTCGTCCGGATCGCGCTCGTCGAGCGTGGCTGGAAAGGGAAAGAGGAGCGTGTCGTTGATCGACCCGCCGAACAGGTCGCGGACGAAGGAAGGGGCGTCGTCGCTCATGGCGGAAGCTTAGATACGGGGTACCGAGGGCACCAGCGGAACGCCACTGGCGCTTGAACTACGGCTCGCGCTCATTCAACCTATTAGTTGCGTCAGGGGCAGACGCGCTCGTCCTCTCCACGCTCCGGCGACTCCCCCCTCTTACCGAGCTTCGCGTCCATGCCGTCCTTCCCGTCGCGAGTCGCACCATGAGCCAGCAGGAGAGCAGCACGCTCGCGATGCCGCCGACCGGTGACGCCGAGCAGCGCCTCGCCGCCGAGCGCTACCGGCTCGTGCTCGAGAGCATGGGCAGCATGATCTTCGATCACGACTTCGTGCAGGACAGCACCTTCCGGAGCGACTCCGTCGCTGAGCTGTTCCGGTGGGACCAGGTGGAACCGACCGCGGAATGGTGGATCGACCGCATCCACCCGGACGACGTCGAGCGCGTGACGAGCGGCGTCTATGCGGAGATCGCCCGCGGGCCGATGGAGCGGTGGGAGGTGGAGTATCGCTTCCGGCGCGGCGACGGCAGCTGGGCCGCCGTGCTCGAGCGCGGGACCGTGATCCGCAACGACAGCGGCCGGGCCGTGCGCTGCATCGGCACCATCACCGACGTCTCCGACCGCGCCGAGCTCGCTGCACAGCTCCGCCAGGCGCAGAAGATGGAAGCCGTCGGCCAGCTCGCCGGCGGCATCGCGCATGACTTCAACAACCTCCTCACCGCCATCAGCTGCAACGTCGAGCTCCTGCTCGACGCCACCGACCCGGCCGACGACCGGCGCGACGACATCATCCAGATCCGCGAGGCGGCGGCGCGCGCCGCGACGCTGACGCGCCAGCTGCTCGCCTTCAGCCGCCGCCAGGTGCTGCAGCCCAAGCCGCTCGACCTGAACGGCACCGTGGCGAGCATGGAGCGCATGCTCCGGCGCGTGATCGGCGGCGACATCCGGCTCCTCACGAAGCTCGACTCCTCCCTCCCGCCGGTCTACGCCGACGCGGGGCAGATGGAGCAGGTGGTGATGAACCTCGTGCTCAACGCGCGGGACGCGATGCCCGATGGTGGCAACGTGGTCGTCACCACCTCGTCGACGACGCTGCGCTCCGCCCTGCAGCATCGCTTCGGCGTCCTCGCTCCGGGCCGCTACGTCGTCCTCGCGGTGCGCGACTTCGGACTCGGCATGTCGCCCGACGTCTACGAGCATCTCTTCGAGCCCTTCTTCACGACGAAGAGCCAGGGGAAGGGCACGGGGCTCGGCCTCGCGACGGTGCACGGCATCGTCATGCAGTCGGGGGGACACATCGTCGTCGAGAGTACGGAAGGCGAGGGCACCGAGTTCAGCGTGTGGCTGCCCGCATACTCCGGCGCGGCGCCCGAGCGGCGTCTCTCGCCGCAGGCGGGAATGCCCGTGATCGCGGGGCAGGTGCGTACCGTGCTCGTCGTGGACGACGACGACGCCGTGCGCGACGTGGCCGTGCGCGCGCTCGCGCGGGCCGGCTTCCGCGTCATCGCGGCGATGGGCGGCGAGGCGGCGCTCGCCCTCCTCGCGAAGCAGGAGGATCATGGGTCGCTGCTCGTGTTGAGCGACCTGTTGATGCCCGGCATGTCCGGTGCGCAGCTCGCCGCGGAAGTCGCTCGGCTTCATCCGTCGGCACGGGTGGCGTTCATGAGCGGCTTCTCCACGGACGAGCTCGCCCGCAGCGGGCTGGGGTCTCCCCTCCGTACTTTGCTCAACAAGCCCTTCACGCTTCCGGAGCTCGTCGGCTTCGTCGAGCGCGCCTTCGCCACCGCGGAGGTGACCGAGGCATGACGGGCCGACACGGCGCAGTTCTCGCTCACATTCGAGTCATGCGAATTCATCGGTCCCGCTCCGCCCTCGCGGCGGCGCTGCCGCTGTTGCTGCTGGTCGCTTGCCACCGCGGGCGGTCGCCGGCCGCGCCGCCTCCTCCTGAACAGGCGCCCGCCGAGCGCGAGCCGGAATTCCGCACGGGACAGGACGTCGTCGAGGCGATGCATGCGCGCTACCTCGGCAAGTGGTACACGACGCTGACCTTCCGGCAGAAGACGTCGCGCCTGCTGGCGAATGGGAAGTGGAACGTGCAGACCTGGTACGAGGCGATGAAGCTGCCCGGCCGGCTGCGCATCGACTTCGATCCGGTGTCGGCGGGGAACGGGGTGCTCTACGCGCGCGACAGCCAGTTCGTCGTGCAGAACGGACGGCTCCTGCGCGGCGATCCGGGGATCAACCCGCTCCTCCTGCTCGGCTTCGACGTCTACACGGCGACCGTCGCGCACACGACGACGCGGCTCCGCCGCGAGGGCTTCGACATGGCGCAGGTGCACGAGACGACCTTCCTCGGCAAGCCGGTCATCGTCGTCGGGGCGGAGAAGGGCGACTTCAACCGCAAGCAGTTCTGGATCGACAAGGAGCGGCTGCTGTTCGTCCGCATGCTCGAGCCCACCCCGCGCGACACGTCGAAGATGCAGGACATTCGCTTCACGAACTACGAGCCTCGCGGCGGCGCCTGGCTCGCGCCGCGCGTGGAGATCTGGTCGGAGGGCAAGCTCGTCTTCTTCGAGGACTACGACGACATCCGCGTCGGTGTGGACCTCGACGACGCGCTCTTCCAGCCGAAGCAGTGGCGGTCGGCGAAGCACTGGACGAAAGCGCAGACCCAGTGAGCATGTCGTCGGGGTCAGACTCCCGCGGGATCTGACCCCGACATCACCTCACGGCTTCTTCGTCGTGCTGCTGTCCGCCGGGCTTTCCGTCACGCTGCCCGCGCTCGTGCCTGTCGTCCTGCCGCGGGTCGCGGTCGAGCCGGCAAGCCGGCTCTGGATCTGGCGTGCCTGCGCGAGGTGTCGAGCGACCGCGGGTCGCACCTGGGACTCCAGCGCCGCCTTCACCTCGGCGTCCTTCGCGTTCGGCAGCCCGGCATCCACGACTTCGAGCGTGCGCTGGTGCGCGGCGACCTGCTGCGCGATGTACGTCCGATCGAACGCGGCGGCTTCCGTCGTGAGACGCAGAGCAGCCGAATCGGAGGAGAGGATCCCGGGCAGCGTGCTGTCCGGCAGCGTCGCGGCCGCGTGGATCTTCTGGGCGAGCCGGTTCCCCTCCTCGTCGAGCCTCGTGTGCTCGGTGACCATCATCATGGCGAACGCCTTCACCGCGGGGTCCGTCGCGCGCTCCTGCGCCACCATGCCAGCCGAGATCTCACCCACGTCGGACCGGTGCAGGATTGCGAGGATCCGTTCGTCGCTCGTCGCGCTCGCGGCCAGGCCCGCCGACCGCGCGGCGTTCGACCCGCTCGACGCGCAGGCGCCGAGCCCGCCAACAAGGAGAAAGAAGAGCGTTCGCTGACATTGTCGTGTTCGATGCATCGGGCCCCCCTCGTCGCTGAATATCCATCGCCGCCCGACCCCCTCGCGCGGCATCGCCTGAAACGCGCAAAACGTGTGCGCTTCAGCGACATGCGTCTCGCGCATCCCCGACGCCGGGCACACGTCGGCTGAGGCAAAGCAGTGCTCGAGCCGGCTGAGGGATGTGGCTGATACTTGACAAAGGCAAGCAGTTACGTGATTCTGGCAACAGGCCGCATCCCCGCATCCCCGCATCCCCGCATCCCCGCATCCCCGCATCCCCGCATCCCCGCACATGTCCTCCCCCGTTGCCGCCGTCCGGCGCTTCAACCGCTTCTACACCCGCCTCATCGGCGTGCTCGACGAAGGGCATCTCCACACCCCCTTCTCCCTCGCCGAGGTGCGCGTCCTGTTCGAGTTGGCGCATCGCAACGCGCCCACCGCGACCGAGATCGCCACGGCGCTCGGCCTCGATGCGGGCTACCTGAGCCGCCTCCTCCAGCGACTCCAGCGCAGACGCCTCATCACCCGCACGCGCTCGGCGCAGGACGGCCGGCACAGCCACATCTCCCTGACGGCCGAAGGGAAGAAGGCCTTCCGCACGCTCGACCGGCTCGCCAGCGCGGACGTCGAGCGCCTGCTCGACACCCTCGACGACGCCGGCCGGCAGCGCCTGCTCGACGCGATGACCACGATCAGCCGCCTGCTCGGTGAACCGGACGTCACGGACCGCGAGCCCGCCTACATCCTCCGCCCGCCGCACGCGGGCGACTACGGCTGGATCGTGCAGATCCACGGCGCGCTGTACGCGCGCGAGTACGGCTGGAAAGAGCCCTTCGAAGCGCTCGTCGCACGCGTCGTGGCGGACTACATCGAGAAGTTCGACCCGGCGTACGAGCGCTGCTGGATCGCCGAACGACACGGCGAGAAGATCGGCTGTGTCTTCGTGCAGAAGGATCGGGAGCGGGACGGCGTCGCCAAGCTGCGCATGCTCCTCGTCCATCCGTCGGCGCGCGGGCTCGGCGTCGGCCGGCGCCTCGTCGACGAGTGCACCCGCTTCGCGCGCGACACCGGCTACCACACGATCTCCCTCTGGACGCACGCCGCGCTCACCACGGCCCGGAAGATCTACGCCGACGTCGGCTACACGATGATCCGCGAGGAAGTCCACGACCACTTCGGCAAGTCGCTCACGTCGGAGACGTGGGAGCTAAAACTCTAGCCGCGGAACTCCGACCGGAGGTGCGCATCGCCGCAGAAGCTTGAACATGCGGAACTCCGACCGGAGGCGCGGAGCGCCGCAGGGAGGAGCCATCAATCGCCTGTAGAGACGATCGCCTCCAGCTGCGACGCCAGCGCCGACGCGTCACGTGTCGGCGCGTCGCACGCGTACGCGCGGCACACGTACGCCGTCGGCTCCGCGCCCTCGCGCCCCTCGAGCAGCGCGATCCCGTCTGCCGCCGCGCCTCCCGCCAGCACGAGCGACGGCAGGTACCGCTCCGCCACCACCTGCGCCAGCGCGTGGAACCGCTCGTCCGACGGATCTCCCGCGATCGCCACCTCGATTGCACCGCGCACCGCGAGGTCGGCCGCACCCAGTGCGTGGCCGAACGCGGTGGGATGGCGCGCCATCGGCTCCGCCACCGTCTCGAGCAGATACCGGGCGCGCTCGCTGTACTCGCCGATCGCCAGCACATCGCCGAGCTTGAGCAGCAGCTCGATCGCCAGCGACGTCCCGCTCGGCGTCGCGTTGTCCGTCACGTCGCGCGGTCGTGTGACGAGCTGCTCGGCGTCCGACGCGGTGTCGAACAGCGCCTGCGCGCCGTCGTCCCAGAACCGCGCAAGGATTGCGTCGGCGAGCCGGCGGGCGCGCGCGAGCCACATGCGGTCGAAGGTCAACTCGTACAGCGCCAGCGCGCCGAGCGCGATCGCGGCGTAGTCCTCGAGGAATCCGTCGATGCGCGCCGAGCCGCCCTTGTAGCTCCGGAACACGCGATCGTCGCGCACGAGCTCCCGGAAGAGGAACTCGCCGTTGCGCACCGCGAGCGCACGCAGCTCGGCGTCGCCGAATGCACGCGCCGCTTCGGCCACGCCGCGCAGCATCAGGCCGTTCCATGCCGCGAGGATCTTGTCGTCGAGCCCCGGACGCACGCGCTTCTCCCGCGCGTCGTAGAGGATTCGCTGCGCCCGCTCCACCGCGATGCGCAGCTCGTGCGGCGTCACCCCCTGTGCCTTCGCCACCGCCTCGGGATCGTGCGGCACGAACAGGATGTTGCGCCCCTCGAAGTTCCCCTCCGGTGTCACCCCCCAGAAGATCTTCAGCAGCGCGGCGTCTTCGCCGAGGAGGGACCCGAGCTCGCTCGCGTCCCACACGTAGTAACGGCCCTCGTGTCCCTCGCTGTCCGCGTCGAGCGAGGAGTAGAAGCCGCCCTCCGGCGACGTCATCTCCCGCGCGACCCAACCCAGCGTCTCCTCGGTGACGCGACGTGCCTCGGCGTCGCGCGTCGCCTGCCAGAGCGCGGCGCCGAGCCGCACGAGGAGCGCGTTGTCGTACAGCATCTTCTCGAAGTGCGGCACGAGCCAGTACGCGTCCACGCTGTAGCGCGCGAAGCCGCCTCCCACCTGGTCGTAGATCCCGCCGCGCGCCATGCGCCGGAACGTGTGCTGCACCATGTGCAGCACCTCGGCGTTCCCCGTGCGCGCCCACTGCCGCAGCGCGAAGTCGAGCGCCATGGTGGGTGGGAACTTCGGCGCGCCGCCGAAGCCGCCGAAGCGCGGCTCGAACTGCGTGCGGAGCGTCACGACGGCGCGCGTCAGCAGCGTCTCGTCGAGCGCGCCCGACACGCGCGTGCGCTCGGTGCTCGCGGCGTACAGCTCGCGCATCGACGCCGTGGTGCGTACGACCTGCTCGCGCCGGTTCTGCCATGCGTCCGCCACGGCGGAGAAGACGCGCCGGAAGCTCGGCATGCCATGACGGTCTTCTGGGGGGAAGTACGTCCCCGCGTAGAACGGCTCCCCCTGCGGCGTGAGGAACACCGTCATCGGCCAGCCGCCGTGCCCGGTCATCGCCTGCGTCGCCTGCATGTAGATGCCGTCGAGATCGGGCCGCTCCTCGCGGTCCACCTTGATGCTGACGAAGTGCTCGTTCATCTCCGCCGCCGTCGTCTCGTCCTCGAACGACTCGCGCTCCATGACGTGGCACCAGTGGCAGGCCGCGTAGCCGATGCTGAGCAGGATCGGCTTCTCCTCGGTGCGTGCCTTCGCCAGCGCCTCCTCGCTCCACGGCCACCAGTCCACCGGGTTGTGCGCGTGCTGCAGCAGGTAGGGGCTGGTCTCGCCGGCCAGATGGTTTGCCATGAATGCCTGACTGGTGGTACTCCGAGCGGAGGTGCGAAGCGCCGGAGTGAGGAGCGATAATGCCTGACTGTCCGCCTGTGCGGCGGCGCGGCCGGACGGCTATGTTTTGGCGCGGCATCTCACTCGCGCCGCGAACTTCATTCCACGAAGAGTAGCCCGGTGCCCCGCGACGTCGCTCCCCGAGCCGCATCCACTCCTCGCCGGTTCGACCGGCTGCGCCGCCTTCCCTGGCTGCCGCTGCTGATCATCGCGCTCCTCCTCCTGAGCGCGCCCTTCGCCGTCGACCCGATCCGCGATGCCGCCACCGGCGGCCCCCTTGCCGATGCGACGCTGCGCCGCTCGGGCGGCTACCTGCTGCTCGGGCCGATCTCGGCCGTGCTCGACACGATCACCCTGCTCAGCGTCCGGCAACACGTCGCACTCGTCGTCACCCTGGTGCTCGGCTGGGCACTCTGGTGGTGGTGGACTCGGCGCGAGGTGGATCTCGCCCTGCCGATGACGCGACGCGCGGTGCGCGTCGCCGCCCGAGTCGGCATAGCGCTCGCGGTGCTGGCCGGCGTGTACGCGGTCGCGTTGCTCGTCCCGCGCCCCATGGCGGTGCTCGACACGGCGGGGCCGAACCTCGTCGCGATCGACTTCCACGCCCACACCAAGTACTCGCACGACGGTCGCTGGAACTGGGAAGCGGAGGACGTCCGCGCCTGGCACCGCAAGGCGGGGTTCGACGTCGTGTACATCGCCGACCATCGCAGCTTCGACGGCGCGCGCGAGGGGTGGGCCAACAACCCCACCGAGTCCGGTACGGAGACGGTGCTGCTGCCCGCCATCGAGGCGGTGTGGAAGGGCGAGCACGTCATCGTGCTCGACGCCGATCGCATGTACCGCGGCATCCTCGACGCGTCGCTCCGCGACATCGACGACGACGCGCTGCGCCTCGCGAGCCTGGTGACGGGGAACGAGCCGGTGCTCATCTGGACGATCCCCGGCACCGTGTCGGGAATCCGCACGCCGAAAGGGCCGGGCACACCCGGCGTCCGCGCACTCGAGATCGTCGACGGCTCGCCGCGTGGACTGACCCAGAGCCGCCTCGACCGCGCCCGCATCGTGCACATCGCCGACAGCACCGACGTCGCGCTGGTCGCCGGCAGCGACAGCCATGGCTGGGGCTACGCCGCCTCGGCGTGGACGTTGATGCTCATTCCCGGCTGGCGCGGCGCGCCCCCCGAGGAGGTCTCGAAGGCGATCTCCGCCACGCTGCGCAACAGTGGGCGCGAGACGACGAGGGTGGCCGAGCGGTACGTGGCTGACACCGACGACGCCCTGCTCGTGCCGTTCACCGTGCCGATCGTGACCTGGGGGATGTTCCGCTCGCTCAGCGCCGACGAGCGGATCGTCTGGTTCGCGTGGGTCGCGGCGCTCACGATGCTCGCACGGCTCCCCGCGATGCGTCGCCGCGCGCCTGGTGAGTGATGTCGCACTGAGTCGTGACGACGGCGAGTGGCGTGCATGGCGCGCCGCCGTCGTCGTCATCGTTGCGTCGTGGCTCGTCCGGCTCGCCTTCGCCGCGCGGCTGCCACTGTTTCCGGACGAGACGTACTACTGGGACTGGTCGCGCCACCTCCAGGGCGGCTACTTCGACCACCCGCCGATGATCGCGCTGCTCATCCGCGCCGGCACCGCGCTGGCCGCGGTGTTCGGCGCGGCGCCATCACCGCTGGCCGTTCGGTTCTTTCCCGTCCTCGCGGGCGGAGCGGCCACGCTCGCCGCCGCCGCGACGGCGCGGCGCCTCGCCGGTGCACGCGCGGCGATGCTCGCTGCGCTCTCGTTCGCGATCATGCCCCTCGCCGCGGCGGGGCTCGTGCTGGCGACGCCTGATGCTCCACTGTTGGCCTTCGAGGCGATCGCGCTCTACGCGGTGGTGCGCGCACTCGAGTCGGCACCTCGATCGGGCGCGTCGCTCGGATGGTGGTCGCTCGCCGGCATCGCCGTCGGGCTCGCGTTCGCGTCGAAGTACACGTCGATCTTCTTCCCACTGTCCGTCGCGCTCGCGGTCGTTCTCCGCCCGACGCTGCGCGTGCGCCTGCGCGAGGCCGGACCGTACGTCGCGTGCGTGCTCGCCGTGCTCGTGTTCGTGCCCGTCCTCCTATGGAACGCGCGACACGACTGGATCTCCTTTCGCTTTCAGCTCGAGCATGGACTGGGCAAGCCCAAGGGCTCGGCGCTGAATCGCGAGCTCGAGCTGATCGGCGGTCAGCTCGGTCTCGTCACGCCGATTCTGTTTGCGCTGGCGGCGGCCGCCGTCTGGCGCGCGCTGCGCCGCCCGCGCGACGACGCGCACTTCGTGCTCGCCGTCGTGGCCGTCGGGAGCTGGGCGTTCTACGTCTACAGCGCGATCCATCGGCGCGTCGAGGCGAACTGGCCGGCGCCGGCGTACATCCCAGCGCTCGTACTGCTCGCGTCGCAGGTGGTCGGTGCGCCGAATGCTGCGCTCTCACGCTGGCTGCGGCGCGGGCTCGTGCTCGCCGCGGTCCTCGTTGCCGTGCTCTACGCCTACGTGCTCGCGCCGGTGTTGCCGATCCCCGCGCGCAAGGACCCGCTCGCGCGGGCGGCGGGTTGGGATGCGCTCGCGACCAAGGCGGATTCGACGCGACGCACGCTCGGCACGCGCGTCTGGTTCGGCGCCGACCGCTACCAGGACGTCAGCGAGCTGGCGTATCATCTGCCCGGTCGGCCCGAGGTCGTGTGCGTCTGCCTCACCGGGCGACACAACCAGTACGAGCTCTGGCCGAGGTTCACCGAGCAGGCGGCGCGTGGGGACGCACTCGTCCTCGCGCTCGACGAACGTCCTCTGGGCACCGTGCACGAGAACGTCGCGCGGCTCGCCCCGCATTTCACGCGCGTGCAGCAGGGCGCGCTCGCGCCGCTGCTCAGAGACGGCGACACCGTGTCGGTGCGCCGCCTCTGGATCCTCGACGGTTACATCGGCGGCTGGCCGACGCGCAGCGAGCCCTGACCGACCGCGCTGCCGCGCGGCTTTGCATCTCCGCGCGCGTGCCCATTCGTGTACGCGGCGCGGATCGCGCCCAGCAGCTCGACGAGCTGTCCACGCTCCGTGTCGTCGAGCAGCGAGCCGGCGCGCCGATTCGCGGCGTCCATCGGCCCGTCGAGCGTGGCAATGAGGTCGCTCCCCTTCGGCGTGATGTGGCAGAGGACCTGCCGCCGGTCGGGGGTCGAGCGCTCGCGGATCACGTAGCCGGCCATCTCGAGCTTGTCGAGCAGACGCGTGATCCCCGCCGCTTCCTCGACCATGCGGTCGCGGATCGCGAGGGTCGGCAATCCGGCGTCGCCCGCGCCGCGCAGGATGCGCAGCACGTTGTACTGCTGGATCGTGATGCCCTTCGCCTCCACGACCTGCGAGAGATGGCGCTGCATCACCGCCGCCGTACGGAGGACGCTGACGACGACCTCCTCGGCGGAGGACCGGAAAGGTCTCGTCTGCTTGATCTCGTCCTGGAGCGTGCTGCTGCGTCTTGGCATGACCGGTCGCCAGTGGGGGCGAGGTGAGGCGTGGTCGAAGAAGCGCTCGTGCGAAACAATTGACGCGGCAATACTAACTCACGTTTCAAACAGATGGCTATATGTGACGCTGGTTACAACAGCATGAGGTCTGCCAGACCACTAACTTCCCGCCCCGCGACACGACTTCACAGGGGCTACCGATGACCGACGTCCCGCGCGACCTCGACCGCTACTTCTCCGAAAACGCCGAGCGGATCCGCAGCGAGCTGTTCGATCTGCTCGCGATCCCGAGCGTGAGCGCCCGCTCCGAGCACGATCCCGACACCCGGCGTGCGGCGCAGTGGATCGCCGGCTCGCTCGGCGCCGCCGGCCTGAAGGCGACGGTGCACGAGACGCCCGGGCAGCCCGTCGTCGTGGGCGAGTATCGTGACGCACCGGCCGGTGCGCCGACGGTGCTCGTGTACGGGCACTACGACGTGCAGCCCGCCGAGCCGCTCGAGCTGTGGACGTCGCCGCCCTTCGAGCCCAGCGTGCGCGACGGCCGCATCTACGCGCGCGGCTCGGTGGACGACAAGGGTCAGCTCTTCCTGCACATCAAGGCACTCGAGGCGCATCTCGCCGTTCGCGGCAAGCTGCCGATCAATGTGATCCTCCTCGCCGAGGGCGAGGAGGAGGTCGGCAGCGTGAACCTCGCTTCGTTCGTGGAAGCGCAGAAGCAGCTGCTCCGCTGTGACGCAGTGGTCATATCGGATTCGGCGATGTTCGCACCGGGCCTGCCGAGCGTGCTCTCGTCGCTGCGCGGGCTGGCCTACTTCCAGATCGACGTGCAGGGACCGGCGCAGGATCTCCACTCCGGCAGCTACGGCGGCGCGGTGGTGAACCCGGCCATGGCGCTCGCGCGCATCCTCGCCACCATGCACGACGCGCAGGGCCGCGTCGCGATCCCGGGCTTTTACGACGCGGTGCGCGACTGGCCGGCTCACGTGCGCGAGCAGATGCGCACGCTCCCCTTCCGCGACGAAGACTTCCGCGCCGAAGTGGGCGCCCCCGGTCTCGGCGGTGAGTCGGGGTACTCCGTGCTCGAGCAGCTCTGGACGCGCCCGACGTGCGAGGTGAACGGTCTGCTCAGCGGCTACACCGGCGAGGGCGCGAAGACGGTGCTTCCCGCGAAGGCGATGGCGAAGGTGAGCTGTCGGCTCGTCCCCGATCAGGATCCGGCCGAGATCGAGCGGCTGATGGCCGAGCACGTGCGCCGCGTCGCGCCGCCCGGCGCGACGGCGACGGTGACGCCGCTGCACGGCGGACGTCCCTGGCGCGCCGAGCTGGATGGCCCCTTGTACGATGCCGCGCGCCGCGCCCTCGCGACGGCGTTCGGCCGCGAGCCCGTGATCACGGGCGAGGGCGGCTCGATCCCCGTCGTCGGCGACTTCGAGCGCGTCCTCGGCGCACCGGTGCTGCTCGTCGGCTTCGGGCTTCCGGGCGAGAACGCACACGCGCCGGACGAGTGGATGTCGGTGGAGAACTTCGAGAAGGGGATGCGGGCGATAGCAGTTCTCTGGGAGGAGATTTCGGGGGACTACCACTCCCAGTACTGAGTACTCGGTACCCGGTACCGGGACTGGCATACCGAAGGGAAAACGGCCACTCCCAGTACTGAGTACCTGGTACTTGGTACCGAGACTGGCATACGGGCTCCCGGAATGAGGGGCGAGATCGCGACCCGACAGACGAACCGCGGCAGTAATAGGAGCTACCAAGGAAAGGGGTCAGAGTCAGCGGTTCGCTGACTCTGACCCCAACGCGTACTTGGTACGGAGTACCGCCGCCTGCTGTTCAGGTAGAGGGCCTTCCGAGGCCTTCCGGGGGCTCGTATGCCAGTCCAGGTACCAGGTACTTCGTACTCAGTACTGGGAGTGGCCGTTGTTTCTCCGTCAGAACCTCCATTCCCGAATCACGAACGCCCCGAACTGGCTCGTCCCCGCCGCCGTCTGCCCGTCGAGCGTCGGCGGCTGCAGGATGTAGCGCGGCGACAGGCTCGTCTCGAAGCGGTAGCCCTTGTTCGTGCGATACTGCAGCGTCGCACCCGGCACGGCGCACGAGCTGTTCGAGTTCGAGCTCCTGACGGCGCCGGCGCACGTGAACACGCCTGGTGTCGTCACGACCGACACGAAGGTGCTCGGGCTCACGTAGCGTCCCGCCTCGATCTCGGTGGCGCGCAGGAACTGGCTCAAGCCGCTGATCTGGAACGCCGGGAAGTCGCCGGGCGTGATGTTCAGCACGTCCACGCCGAGCGATCGCGCCGCCTGGCCTTCCAGCTCGTCGAGCGCCACACCGAGCGCGACGCCGGCGAGCCGCGTGCCGGCGAGGTTCACGACGTTGCTTCCCTGGATGCCGGCCCCGAGTCCACTGCCGAACTGCAGCAGGGAGCCCGTGCTCTCGCCGAAGGCGAGGAAGCTCAACAGGTCGCTCTGTGACAGCGGAGGCTGCGCATTGCTCTCGAGCGAGATGCGCGGCTTCTGCAGCGTGCCCGCGACGAGCACCCTGATCAGCGTCACGTTCGCCGCCGTCTTCACCTGGTACTCCGCCGTCACCTGTAGTGTCGGGTTCAGGTCGGGCGTCCCGATGAACAGCGCCGATCCGCGCGTGATGTTGAATCGCCGGCTCAGGTACGTGTACTCGCCGCGGTCCGCGTTCACCGCGCCGGTCAGGGTGAGCGCATCGCCGTCGACGCTGATCTGCACCGGCTCTTCCGTGTAGAGCTCGACGTTCGCATCGCGCGACCGCACCCACGTGCCTCGCTCCACCGAGAGCGCCACGTTCACCTCGAGCCCCTTGAACAGCGGCGACTCGGCGGGGAAGAGCTCGCGCTCCATGGCGACCGCGGTGTCCACCACGCTGAACAGCGCCGGATCGCCCGCGCCCACGAGCGTCTTCCCCGTGGCCTCCGGGATGTAGAGCACGCCGTGCACCACCTGCAGCGTGCCGTTCACCCGCGCATGCGCGAACGGCCCCGTGATCGTGAGGTCGGCGTTGGCGTGCAGATCGCCGCGATCGTTGTTCATGAGCTGCGCGTCGACCGCCTTGAACGTCAGGTTGAACGCCGGCTCACGCCAATCGCCGATCGCGAGCGTGCCCCCCAGCCGCACCCGGCCGTTCGTGGTCCCCGCAATCGAGTCGACGTAGACGCTGTCGCCGTTCATGCGGATCGAGCCATTCACGTTCGTGAGGTAGGTCCCCGTCGCGGCGAGCCTCGCCTGGGCGTCGCTGATCGTGAGCGTGCCGCGCAGGTCCGGCTTCTTGAGCGTCCCCGCGATGGCCACCTTCGCGTACGCGGTGCCGGCGACGTCGGTCACCGTGCCGGTGAAGTTCGGGATCAGCGCGAGCGGCAGGCTGTCCGTCTGGAGCCGCAGGTCCACCGGCTTGTCGACCAGGCGCGATCCCGTCACGCCGGTCAGCGCGAGATTGATCGGAACCGTTCCATTCGCCACGGCGAGCCGATGACCCACCGAGTCCACGGCGGTCGCGTTGATCGCCAGCGTCTGGTTCCCGTAGTCGAAGTTCGCATGCAGATCGGGGAGCGTGGCCGTGTTGTACTTCCCTTTCACGAAGTCGAGCCGCCCCTGCATCTGGGGATCGTTCGATCGGCCGCCGACGTGCGCGTCGAGGCTCACGCGTCCCCTGATCGGCAGGTCGCTCTGCAGCAGCTCGGCGATGTTCTCCACCGCGAAGTCGTTGACCTGCAGATCGAAGTTCGCCAGTCCCTCGGTCGGCAGCAGCCCGTTGGCGTAGATACGGCGCCCGGGTCCGCTCTCGAGCTCGAGGTTCAGCACCCGGATGCCGCTTCCTCCCCACTGCACGGCTGAGGGATGCGTCGTGCGCCAGGTCGTCGTATCGAACCGCAGCGCCACGTCGGCGAGGCGCAGCTCGTTGCGCGCCTTGTCGAGCGTGAAGTCGCCCTTGAGCGCGAAGTCCCGCTCGTTGTTCTGCACCACACGCACGAGGACGGTGCCGCTCGGCTTGAGGTACGACAGATCGGCGGTCACGCTGTCCAGCCCGAACCCCGCCGCGCTGATCGTGTCGCCGCGCACCGTGACGCTCATCTTCGACTTCGGCGTCATCGCGTCGGTCCAGCTGTACGTCGTCACGAGGTGGCGCGCCGAGTTGCCGCGCACCACGAGCCCCGTCGCGTTGGCCGAGCCCTGCAGGTTGAAATGCTCGATCGAGCCCGCGATCGTCCCCGACGCGCGCAGCGTACCGGCGACGAGGTTGCGCGGGATCGCCGTCGGCGTGTCCACCTGGATGCGGGGCATGGGAGCGCCGCTGATCGCGCGCGCCACCTCCGTCTGCTTCGCGATGCGCGCCGACTCTACGCGGGCGCGCTGCACCGCTTCCGCCGCCGTGCGCGGCCGCGGCCGCACGATGCCGGTGTCCGGTCCGGCGCTAGGCGGGATGAAATGCGCGAAGGTCGCGAGCGAATCGATCGAGACGTTGTAGCTCAGCGTGCCGGTGTGCACCGAATCCAGGCCGAGCTGTCCGTTCACGTTGATGATCGCGCCGGAGCCGCGCACCTCAGCACGCGCGATGTTCGCGAGCCCATCGGCGAGCCGTGCCTTCACGGCGATCGAGTCCACCGCGATCGTGTCGATCCGCGAGGGACCGAACGCGAAGTCGAGCTCGGAGAACATCGTGGCGGGCTTGAACCCGCGGCCGCGTGCCGTGCCGCCGCCGGTGAGGTCGGTCTTCGGCGCCCCCACCATCACCTGACTCAGGTCCACGGCCGTCGCGTCGATCGTGACGTCGTAGCCGAGCTCCTTCGACTTGAAGTCCACCGGTCCGCGCAGCGCGAAGATCGCGTCGTCCGGGAGCTTGAGGTAGGTGTCCATCTGGAGCGCGTCGATCGGCCCGTGTGCGTGGAGCGGCCCGGTCGCGTGCCCCTTCAGCGGCAGCGCGGGCGCGAACTTCGTCAGCTCGGCGAGCGCGATCGGCTGAAGCTGCACGTCGACGTCCATCGTCTGCCGCCCCGTCGTGTGGAACGCGGCGCGCCCCACGGCGTGCGAGCGGTTGGGTCCGTCGACGTGCACGACGTTGACGTTCGACGCGACGAGCTGGCCGCGCCCCGACCCGTTCAGCGTCGTCGTCCCGGTGAGCGTGCCGCCGATCGGCAGGGTGGGGAAGAGCAGCTTCACGATGTCGATCTGGAGCGGTGCCACGCGCACGCGCAGGTCGCGTGCGCTCACGACCACGGGCGTGCCTTCCACTCCCACCACGCCGTCGGCGACGACCCGGCTCGTGCCCCGATTGTACGCCGCGAAGGTGACGTCGGCGTCCACATCCATGCGCTTGAACGTCCCGTTGAACTTCGCGTTCCCCGCCAGGACGCCCTCGCGCGGCGGCTTCGCGGTCGGCGCGACTTCCTTTATGAGCTTCGTCGTCAGTCCGGTGAAGCGCAGGTTCGCGTCGTGGAAGACGATCGTGTCCGTCACCGTGACGCCGACGTCACCGAGCACGTGCGCGCCTTCCGTGCGCACGTCGGCATCGCGGATGGCATAGTCCTGCGTCGCGCCGCGCCAGAGAACGACGATCCCGGCGGTGCCGCCCCCCGTCTTCGGCATGTGGGGGTAGATCCACTGGAAGTCGTTGAACGCGGCGGGCTCGCCCACGGCGGCGAGCTTCATGTCGCCGTTGCTGATCAGATACGCGCCGTCGCCGTGCATCTTCGAGGCGGGCAGGTCCACGCGCGCGCCCTTCCACCAGACCGAGTCGTCGTTGAACTCGAACCGGCCCGCCAACGCGCGGATGTCCGCCCCCGGCGGACGGAAGGGGAGCGCGACGGTGCGCAGCGCGGCGACGTCGACGAGCCGCGTGCTCCTGTACGCCGGATCGGAGATCCGCACGACGGGAAAGCGCCCGTCGAGGGCTCGCAGCTCGATCACCTTCTGGTACCCGCCCGGCGCCTGCACGATGGCGAGACGCGACCCGCCGGCGAGCGCATCCTTCACGAGACTGTCGCGCACGCGCGCCGTGAGCCCCGTGCGCGGCGACCACGGCGAGCGAACGGTGATGTGTCCGTCGAAGACGCTCGCGTTCTCGAACCGGATCCACGAACCGAACCCGGGCACCGTATCGGCGGGATTCGGCTTCGACGCCGGCCAGAGCACGCGGTAGTTCCAGTCCTTCGCGTTGGGCAGCTTCTCGATGACGATGTTCGGCCGGTACAGCTTCAGGTCGTTGATCAGGATCCGCTTCGACAGGAAGCTCATGACGCTGTATCGACCGGAGAGCGAGTCGGCCGTGAGGAATGGCCGGCCCGCGCTGTCCGTGATCGAGATGCCGTGCACCGTCACGCCGCTGAGCAGGTTGCCCGTGACGTCGCCGATGCGCACGACGCCGTGCGTCGAGCCGGCGAGCGTGCCGAGCAGGTAGTTCCGCACCCGCTTCCGACCGAAATCCGTGTTGCTCAACACCCACACGCCGACGAGCGCGAGGGTGGCGACCGCCAGCAGCACGATGAGCAGTCGAGCGAGGCGATGGATCATCAGAACGCCTGGCCGATCGAGAGGTGCAGCGTCAATCGATTCAGGATCTTCCCCACCGCCGTCCCTGCGCCCGCGGCTGGCGAGTAGCGCCGCGGAATGTCGAGCGGCACGAGCGTGTTCTGGCGGCCGACCGGCAGCTCGGTGACGACCGCGAGGTCTTCCGCCTTCGACGGGTTGATGCCGAGGTCGACGCGAATCGGACCGACGGGCGAGTAGTAGCGGATGCCGAAGCCCGGCGTGATCGCCCCCGTACCACTCACCAGATCCTTCAGCGACGTGATGCCGCCGGTGAGCGGATCGAACACACGCTCGCCGACGGCGGCACCGTCGACGAACACCGCGCCGCCGAGGTTCTTCATGAACGGCAGCGGGAAGCGGTACTCCACGCTTCCTTCGATCAGCGACGTTCCACCGAGCGGCCTCGGCGTGAACTTGTCATCCCCGACGAGCGGACGCGCACCGGTGGAATCGCGCGCCGTGTTCGGATCGCAGAACCGGATGGCCGGGCTGTTCGCGTCGCACGGGGCGCCGTTGGCGGTCAGTGCGTACGTGAGGAAGCCGTGCGGCAGCGTGAGGATGCGCGGACCGAGCTGATTCTCCCCGTACCCACGCACCGACTGCGAGCCGCCGGCGTAGAACCGCTTGCTCGGGTGCAGCACGGCGTCGCCGTTCTGGCCGACGTATGGCCGCACCCACCCGACGCGCACGAGCGTCGCGAGGACGTTCCGCCGTGGCCCCAACCGCGAGTAGTTCGTCCACTGACCGAAGACGCGGTTGTACGAGTAGTCGGAGATCGTTTCCTGTCCCGCGTGCTCGAGCTCGAACCGCCCGGTGTAGCCGCGCGACGCATTGAGCGGCTGATCGGTGCGATCGACGAGCACCCTGGCGAGCACGGGCGACAGCCGCTGGTGCGAGCGCAGGTTGTCGATCGTCACCCGGTCGCACACGCCGAAGTTGACGCAGAAGTACGCGTCGTCGGCGAGCACGTTCGTCACGGCGAAGACGTAGCCGAGGCTCAATGGCGCGCGCAGACCGAGCGAGCGCGTGTAGCTGATGTTGGCGCCGTAGCCGCGATCGATCGCCACCGCCGGCACGGCGCGCCGCTGCGCGAAGCCGCCGAACGACAGCGAGTTCTTCGGCCGCCGCAGGAAGGCGGGCTGGGTGAACTGGATGTTCGCCTGCCACGTCGGCTTCAGGAACTCGTCGGGATTCCCGGTGAGCGTGTTGTCCACCGTCTGCTGTCGGAAGATCCCCCAGCCGTCGAGTGGCCTCGAGAGGAGATTTCCCACCGTGGCCGTCAGGTCCAGCCGCCGTGCGCCGCCGAGCAGGTTGTAGTGCGTGAAGCGGCCTTCGGTCTGGACGTAGTCCACCGTGTTGAATCCCGCGCTGAGCCGCGCTTCGTGCATGCGCGCTTCGCGCAGCAACACGTTCACCGTCTTGAGGCTGTCGAACGTCTCCGGGACCTGGATCGTCGCCAGTTTGAACAGGTTCGACTCGTACAGGTTGCGCTGGCTCTCGAGCACGGTGCTGCGCCGGTACAGGTCGCCCGTGCGGAAGGTGAGCGAGTTGAGCACCGTCGTCGGCGAGATCTCGTCGGCGCCGTTGATCACGATCTGGCCGACGCGGGTCAGGTGGTTCGGAACGAGCCGGAACTGCACCTGCGCCGTGCGCGCGACGGGATCGACGATGGACGACGTGTCCACCAACGCGTCGCCATAGCCGAGGTCCCACAGCTCGTTCGTGAAGCCGACGCGCGTGGAATCCAGCTTGAGCAGGTCGAGCGGCTGGCCAGTCTTGAGCAGCGTGAGGCGGCGCTGGCGTCGCGCCGTGAAGAGCGTGGAATCCTGCGCGACGGTCACGTCGGTGACCAGCGTCGGCGGCCCCTCGAGCACGTCGAACCGCACCCTGACCTGCTTCTGGTTCAGGCGCGAGACGCTCGTGTCGACCTCGGTCTCGCGGAATCCGCGCTTGTAGTAGAACACGCGAATGCGCAGGACGTCGCGCTGGAGCTCCTGCTTGTCGAGGTAGTGCCGGTTCTCGAGCGCGCGCCAGTGGCTGAACTTGCAGATGGGCCAGAGGAGGATGCTCTTGCAGCTCGTCGCGGTCGTGTAGATGCTCTGACGGAGCTCATCGGCGTCCACCGACTTGACGCCGTTGAGCTCGAGAACTTTTACCTCTGGGGTCGGCGAGAGGTCGCCCTTTGGCGGCTGCTCTTGTTGCGCAGCCGCGGAACGAGCAACAAAAGCGCTCGCCGCGAGGGCGAGCGCCGCACCCCCGATTCGGCGGGTCAGTGGCATAGCGGCCCAATCAATAGCAAAGGGCGGGCCCCGGAAGGGGTTGGCTGCGGGGCCGCAATCGGACATTGGGGGGCACAAAAAACACCGGCCCGGGAGACTCGAGTCTCCCGGGCCGGTCGTGATCGGTGGTCGTGATCGGTCAACGGTAAACCGCGAACCGTTCACCGTTCCCTGTTCACTGCGTTTACAGCCCCGACAGCAGCTGGTCGTTGTTCGGCGTGTTGGCGATGCGCTTGATCAGCCACTCCATCCCGGCCTGCGGCGGCATCTGGCTGAGGCCGCGCCGCAGCGTGTACACGCTGTCCAGCTGCTCCGGGCGGAACAGCTTTTCCTCGCGCCGCGTGCCGCTCGTCGCGATGTCGATCGCCGGGTAGATGCGCTTCTCGGCGAGCGAGCGGTCCAGCTTGATCTCGCAGTTGCCGGTGCCCTTGAACTCCTCGAAGATCACGTCGTCCATCCGCGAGCCCGTCTCGATCAGCGCCGTGGCGATGATCGTCAGCGAGCCGCCGCCGGACGTCGAGGCGACGGCGCGCGCCGACCCGAAGAACGCCTTCGGCTTGGCCATCGCTTGCGAGTCGAGGCCGCCGGACATCGTGCGCCCCGTCCCGCGCTCCGCCGTGTTGTGTGCGCGTGCCATGCGGGTGAGCGAGTCGAGCACGATGACGACGTCGCGGCCCTGTTCCACCAGACGGCGCGCCCGCTCCAGCACCATCTCCGTGACTTCCACGTGCCGCGCCGCGGGCTGGTCGAAGCTCGACGCGATCACCTCACCCACCCCCCACGAGATCGCCTCGCTGACTTCCTCGGGACGCTCGTCGACGAGGAGGATGAGCAGCGCCGCCTCCGGGTGGTTCAGCGCGATCCCTTCCGTGATGGCGTGGAGCAGCGTCGTCTTTCCCGCTCGCGCCGGCGCGACGATGAGGGCGCGCTGCCCATAGCCAATGGGTGCGATCAGGTCGATGGCGCGGCGGATCAGCTCGGGGCCACCCTTGGCGGGCCGTCCCGTCTCGAGGTAGAGCTTCCGCTCCGGGTACGTCGCCGTGAGCGTGTTGAACTCGGGGCGGCGGAGCGCGTTCTCGGGCGGTTCCCCATTGATCGCCGTGATCTCGATCAGCGCGGTGCGGCCCCGCGGATCGCGTCCAGTCGTACCAGCGACCAGGTCGCTCTTCCGCAGCGCATGCTGGCGCACGAGGAAGGGAGAGACGTACGCGTCGCCCGCATCGGCGAGATAGCTCGCCTGGGAGCGCCGGACGAATCCGCCGTCCCGTGAGGGATCGAACCAGCCGGTGGTCTCGCCTGTCGCCACGAGCTGCGTCGGCGCGGGGTTCCCCTGCGGACGGTCATTCCCCGGGCCGGGGCCCTGAGCCTGGTCACGTCGTCCGCGTCCGCGATTCCGGCGGCCGCGACGTCCATTCTGTCGCTCCTGATAGCCACCGTCCCGCGGGCCATTCGGCGAGCCATAGGCACCGTCGGGACGGGGCGCGGGCGGCGCGCCGGCAGGTACCGCCGGTGACGCCGCGACGGGCGGCGGTGGTGCGCTCTCGCTCGACGCGATCGGCTCAGCGACCGGAGGAGGCGGTTCGGGAGGCGGCGCGAGCTCACTGCGCCCCGGCCGTTCGACCGGTGCGTCGACGGATTCGACTGGCGACTCGCGATACGGGTTCGGCTCGCCCTGCTCGATCACGGGGCGGGCGCTGGAGCGGGGTCCACGGCCACGACGGGGGGGACGCCGGCGTTCGTTCATGCAGTACTGTCGGTCAGGGTGAAAACTCGCGGATCACGCGCATGGCGTGCTCGCGTCGTGCTGTATGCGATGTGTCCAATCGCAGCGTCGCGGTTTGGAACGGATCGGGCGATGTCTCGCGGAAGTGCCGCACGGCTGCGCCGTGGGAGCTCGGACGATGTCGGAAATGGAGCGACGCGACTGGTGCTTTGCCTCGATCGCCTGCCGGCGCGGATCCCTCACGCGGGGTCAGGCGAACGGTCCTACATGGGGCGCGGCGCTTCGTCTCGCCTCGTGACTCCGTCGCAGACGGAACACTGGTCTTGCCGCGCGTCGATGCTCGGTCGGTCGATGCTGTGCGCTGTCGGACCGACGGACGCAACGAGTATCGCCAACAATCTCGATTCGCGCAACCCACACGTGGGGCTGCGAACTTCGTGCCCCGGCCGCGCCGCATCCAGTCGCCGCCCCGTCGGGTCGGCTCTCCCGTCAGCTCCTCGTCGAGCGTGTGTACCTTTCCCCAATGTCTTCCCCCTCTCCCTCCCATTCCTCGACCGATGTCCCGGCGGCGCTCGCGGCCGCCGTGCGCGAGTATCGGCAGCAGGGCGACCTGGGTGCACTGCTCGACCGCGTGAAAGCGATCGTGCGCGACGCTCCCGCCGACGCCCTCCCCTCGGCCGCGGCTCCCTTCACGGATCTCCCTGAGGTCGTGATCCCGGTGTACGAGCGGATCGTCGAGGCCAGTCCGAACGAGGCCCAGCCGATGGTGATCCTCGCCAACGCCTACTGGCTCACCGGTCGCGGCGCCGACGTGGTCGGCGAGCTCGCCGAGCGTGCCAGGCACGTCGATCCGGGCAACCGCGGCGCCTGGCATCTCTGGGCGCTTGCGCAGTCCGACCCGCGCGCGCGCATGGAACGCTGGCAGCAGGTCGCCGAGCGATTCCCGGCCGACCAGCTCGCGCGCGCCGCCCTCGCCGACAATGCGGCCAGCGTCGCCGGCGCCGAGCACGACCCCCTCGCCCTCGATCTCGCGGTCAGGACGTACGAGGGACTGTGGGCCGAAGCGAGCCGCGACGAGGAGCGGCGGGCGCTCGAGGAATCGATCGCGAAGCTCAAGGGCTGGAAGCTCTAGCACGGTCGACGGGCGCGTCGGCGGCGTCGACCCGTCGCTGTGACGTCGCGATGACGGGCGGCACGACCTTACGCCACGCATAGCGTAGCGGAGCGACGCCATCTCGCGCAGGTCTCCGATTCACTCCGTCGGAGACCTGCGCGCGTTCGCTGCGCCCCGCATCGGACCGATGCCGGTTCGACGCGGCGGTCGCGCTATCGTGCCGCCCTCGAACCCGACGACACATGTCCCTCGCTCGATCCGCATCCATCGCCTCGGCGATGATCGTCACGCTTGCGCTGACGCCAATCCGCCCCGCTGCCGCTCAGCGCGCAGCCCAGGGGAAGGTCACCGGCGCGAAGCGTCCGATCACACCCGCTGCCTCCGCGCCCGCCCGCCGCTGCCTCGATACCGCCGCGACGATCGCCCCCGCTCGGCTCGACGACCGGCATCTCATCTATGTCGAGCAGGAGACGGTGGTGCCGAACCGGGACGGCCGCATCCTCGTCGCCGGCGCGCCGGTGTACGTGTGGCGCAATGCCGGCGATCGGTACGACATGCTCGGCCTCGATTCGCTGTTCGGCATGGTCATCGAGCCGTCCTCGAGCTTCGTCCGAGCCATTCCATCGCCGTTGCCGGGCCGAGTGCTGAAGGGGATGCGCGCCGCCGCACTCGCCGATGGCTGGTGGCTCGTCACCTTCGCCGAGGTCTACTCGGTGCAGCAGCCGAGACGGCCGAACGTGATCGCGATGTGGGCTGGCGAGACGGATGGCTCGCGCTGGCGCGCGGTG
>JAEKKK010000031.1 GCA_019510405.1 Gemmatimonadota bacterium
GAGCGCGGCTCCCGCTGCGCGCACAGCAGTGCGATATCGCTTCACGACTTCGATCATCCGGGGGGTACCGTGCCGCGCAGGAGCTCGAGCTCCCGTCTGGCCTGAGGGAGGAGCGCGCTCTGCGGCGCGCTGAGGATCAGGTGTTCGAGATGCGCCGCGGCGCCCTGCGTGTCGCCACTCCGCCGGAGCGCGCGCGCCCACTCGAGCTCCGCCTCGGCGGCCTCGGGCGCCTCGCCCTGCTCCGAGACGATGCGACGCCACAGCGCGATCGCGCCCGGCGCGTCGTTGCGCGCGGCGTGAATGCGGGCGGCGGCGATCAGCAACGCGGACGCCGCTTCGGGATTCTGGGCCACCGCGTCGACGAACTTCTGCGCCGCCGCCGTGCTGTCGCCGCGGGCGAGCGCGAGGAACGCCGCGCCGAGCTGCGGCGCACTGTCGCCGCGCACGCGGGAGACGATGCCCATCACGAGCGCCATCTCGGCGCTCTGGTCCTGCGACCCGCGCAACAGCCGGCGCGCGACGTCGAGCCGCCCCTCGTACAACGCGAGAAGACCCGCCGCGTCCGACGAATCGGCATCGGCGCCCGCCGCGACGAGGGCGGTCCGCGCCCGCTGGAGATCGCCCGCGCGCACCCACGCGCTCGCGAGCAGGCGCGCCATGCGCTCGTGCTGGCCCGGCGCGAGATACTTGTCGTACTTCGCCACCAGCCGCTCGGCGTCGGCGCCGCGTCCGAGCGCCGCGAGCGCCCCGACGTGCAGCGGGAGATAGTCGCGCGCCGCGGTGGCCTGATCGGTGCCCGCCTCGCTCATCGGCGCGAGCGTCATCACTTCGGCGGGCGATCCCGCGCGCAGCGCGGCCGCCGCCGCCTTGAGGTCGAGCGCGGGCGTGCGACGCACGCGGACCGCCGCGGTCAGCGCATCACGCGCCAGACCGTACCGCTCCTCCGACATCGCGCGATCGCCGAACTCCTCCCACACCGTCGCCGACGCCGTATCGGCGGGCAGCACGCGCAACGCCTCCCACGCGGCCTGCGGCTGGCCCCAGGTGATCTCCAGCTCGGCGAGCGCGCGTCGCGCGCCGCGGTCGGGTGGCGCCGCTCCCAGGATGGTGCGCAGGGTGGGGCGCACGGTGGCCGGCGCGGGCGCCAGCGCATACGACGCGGCCGACGCGAGCCCGGCATCGTTCGCCAGCGTTTGCCGCCACGCGCGCGCGCTCGCCTCCCAATCGCCCATCGCCGCGCGCAACTGCGCCGTCTCGTACTGCAGATCGCGCGCGGTGCCGAGCGCGATGCGCCCGCGCTCGATGATGCTGTCCGCGGTCGCGGGCTGGCCGATCTCGATCAGCATGCGCGCGTACGTGCCGTACGGCGACGCGTTGCGCGGGTCGTCGTGCACCCAGCGCTCGAACGCCGCGCGCATCGCGTCGTACCGGCGCAGGATCTGGAACGACCGCAAGTGCACGACGTGATACAGCGGCTCCTTCGGAAAGCGCGTCAGCAGGGAATCCAGCGGGGCGAGGAGCGAGTCGGTCATCCCCAGCTCGGCGTACGAGCGCTCGAGCCCGAGCACCACGATGGGGGTCGGATTCGTGCGCATCGCCTGGCGATACAGCGGGATCGCGTCGCGGAACTTCCCCGCGTTCTCGAGCTCGATCGCGCGCGAGACGTCCGGCGATTCCTGCTGACTGTCCTGGGCGGCCGGCGGCGCAGCGGCTTGCGCGACGGCCGTCGCGGGCGTGCCGATGCCGAGCGCCGCGATCGTGAACACTCCGACGATCAACCGCTCCCGTGGCGCGGGCCCGCTACGGGGCGGGCGCACTGTTGATGCGGGTGAAGTAGTCGAGGATCGCGCGGCGCTCGTCGGCCGACAATCCGCGCAGCTCCTGCCACGTCGGCGGCCGGAACTTGATCGCCGCCTTCGTGTCGACGCTGCCGGTGGGCGTGTACACCTCGTCGCCCTTCGCCGACGTGGCCTCGCGCTTTCCGGAATCGTCGCGCTCGTCCTTCTCGAGGGAGCGTCCCGCGTCGAGCAGCCGGCGGAAGAGCTGCTGCTGCCGCGCGAGCGTGGTCGCGTCGAGCCGTCCGTTGTCGAGCGCGTCGGCGAGCTGGCGCGCCTCGCGGGCGAGCTGCGCCGCGCGGTCGCCGCCGGCGCCGTCACCCGCGTCCTCGAGCTGATCGGCGATGTTGCGCTGCTGGCGCGCGAGCTGCCGCGCCATCGACTGGCCCTGGCCACCGCTGGCGCCCTGCGGCATCCCCATCAGTCCCTGCGCCTGCGAGTTGATCTGCCCCTGCTTCTGCGCCATCTCGCGCATCTGCTGGATCATCTCGCTGAAGCCCGATGCGCTGTTGGCACTATTCGCCCGCTCGCGATCGCGCGCGAGCGAGGCGGCGGCCTTCGTCAACGCATCGGCGGCATCGCCGAGTGCACCGGCCTGCTGCGACCCATTGCCGCGGCTCTCGCCCATGCTCTGCGTCGCCTGGGCGACCTTGTTCTTCGCCTCGGCCATCGCGCGCTGCGACCGCGGCGAGAGGAGGGCGCTCTTCTTCCCGCCCCCCTGGAGGCGCTCTGCTGCTCGAGCGCCCGCTCCTGCCGCGAGAGCTGCATCATCTCCTGCACGGACTGATCGAGCTCGGACGTCAGCTCCTTCTTCCAGTCGGCGACCTGCGACTGTCGCGCGTCCTGCATCGACTGCGCGGCGCGCTGCATCTCGTCGGCGGCGTCTCGTGCCTCCTGCTCGCCGCTCTGCTGGCCGCCCTGCTGGCCACTCTGCTCCCCGTTCTTGTCACCGGCCTGCTCGCCGCTCTTGGCACCGCGCTGGTCACCACCCTTCTGGCCGCGCTGGTCTCCGCTCTTCGCGACGCGCTGTTCGCCGTTCTTCTCCGCGCCGTTCTTCTCCGCGCCTTTCTTCTCGGCGCCGTTCTTCTCCGCGCCGTTCTTCTCGGCGCCATTCTTCTCGGCGCCGCTCTTTTCGCCCTTCTTCTCGCCGCCGTTCTGCTCCTGCATCTTGGCCGAGGCGCGACGCATCCCGCTCTCCGAGTTGGACGCGTGCTCCTGCGCCTGGCCCGTCTTGGCGGCGCCCGCCTTGGCGTCGTCCTTGGCGAGACGATCCTTCAGCTCCTGCATCGCGTCGCGCAGGCGCTGCGAGCGCTCCGCCAGCTCGGCTGCCGCCTTTGCCTTCGCCGCGGCGTCCTGCTTGTCGCCCGCCTGCGGCTCACCCTTCTTCTCTCCGGGCTGCGCATCGTTCTTCCGGTCGGCGGGCTGCTGCTGCCCCTTCTGCGCCGCCGCGCGATCGGAATCGGCCAGCGCGCGCTCCTTCGCGGCGAGCTCCTTCGCCTCGTCGGCAAGAGTCTGCATCGCGCCTTCGGCGGCGGCGCGCTTCAGCATCTCCGCACTCTTCTCGAGCTGCTCCTTGAGCCGCTGCTGCATCTGCGCGAGGTCGCGCATCGCGTCGCGCGAGCGGTCGCCGTCCATCTCCTTCGACGCGCTCTCGAGCTTCTGCATCTGCGCCATCAGCTCGGGCGTCATCGCCTGGCGCAGCAGCGCCTGCGCCTCGCTCAGCTGGCGCGCGAGCGAGCTGTCCAGCGCGCCTGCCGCCTTCAGCTGCTGCTCGAGCTGCTGCGTCGACTGACGGAGCTTCTGCACGCGGTCGGCCATCTGCCGCTGCTCCTGCGCGAGGGCACGTGCCTTCTCCGCGTTCTCGTAGCTCATTCCCCGCTGCGCCTGCGACTGCTCGTTTCCGCGCGACGACGAACCCTGCGACCCCTGCGAGCCGCCGTTGCGCGACTGGGCACGCGACGCTTCGTCGGTGCGCTGCGCGAGCGACTTCTGCGCGGCCGCCGCGGCGCGCGCTTCCTTCGCCGCCGAATCGCCGAGCTGCCGTGCGCCGACGCGGCTCTCCTCCACGGTGGGCCGCTTGATGATCAGGTCGCGGCTCACGCCGTGCTGCGTCCACGGCGACGCGTCCACCGCTTCGGCGTGCACGCGCACCGCGTTGCCCGGCTGCAACTGCAGCGCGGCGACGTCCACGTTCGCCGTACCCACCCAGGTCGTGCCGACCGCGCTCGCGATCGCCTGCTCGGTCGCGGGGGCATCGCCAGTGGCGCCGATCCGCGCGAGGCGCAGCGCGAGCTGCGCGATGCCGTGATCGTCCGATGCCGTGATGCCGAGTGCGACCACGCCCTCCGCGGCGAGCACCGTGTCACCCGTCGGCGCCGTGATCTCCACGCGAGGCGCGGAATCCGGCTGGACCTCGAGCTCGAGCGGCGCGGGAAGATCGGACACGGGGCCTGTCGTCCCGGACGCCAGCCAGCGCAGCCGCGCCGAATGGTCGGCGGTGAAGCGGCCGGTGAACGCGTGGCCGCTCGCCGTGAGCGGAATGGACTGTCCGGATTCGGCGGTCAGCCCCACCGACGCGAGCGCGACCGACGCGCGGCCACTCACGTCCACGAGCGTGCCGCGCGGCACGCGCAGCGGCTCGCCGACCGGAAGATTCTCGGCGGCACGCCCGAGGTAGGCGGGATAGGTCACGTGCAGCGCCACCGCGCCGAGGAAGGGGCGGTCAGCGGCATGGATGACGACGCTGTCGCTCGACGCACGTCCGTCGGTGGCCACGAGATACAGATCACCGCGCAGCGCCTCGAGCGACCAGCGCGCAGCACCGGTCGTCGGATCGACGCGCAGCGTGTCGGTGTGCCATGCCTCGCCCGTCTGCCGGATCGAAAGCATCACGCGCTGGCGACCAGGCGCTCTGACGAGCAGCCGCACCGGCGCGCCGCGAATCAGGTCGCTCGGCGCGGAGTCGATCACGGGGCGCGCGAGCAGCGCACCGCGCCACGCGTCGATCGGCCGGAACACGACCCGCAGCCCGTCGCCGAACACTGGCGTCGCCGAGATCAGGACGAGTGCCGCGGCCACCGCAGCGCCGGCCGCAACGACCGCGCGTTTGTGGCCGGCGCGTCGGAGCGCGGGCGCGAGCGCGCCGTCGTCGGGCAGTGTGCCGCGCGCCGCGGCGGCCGCCCGTGCGGCCAGCGCTCCGTGACCATCGAGCTCGAGCGCGCCGAGAAGGACGCCGCGCCGGAGCCGCTGCTCCGCTTCGATCGCGTGCGCCACGTGGGCACGCGTCGCTCCACGATGCAGCCGGCGACGGGTGCGCCACGCGAGCGCGCCCGCCGCCGCGAGCACGAACGCCCACACGATGAACGGCACGATGCGCGGCAGCGCGAGCCAGCGCGAGCCGCCGAGCACGCCGGCGCCGAGCGAGATGATGAGCGCCGCGGCACCGCCGACCAGCAGTGCACCCGCAATCACCTCGCGACCGCGCACGTGGCGCCGCTCGCGTTCGACCAGCTCGTACAGCGTCATGGCAGTGGTCGGCTCGTCACCGCATACACGAACAGGTTGATCCCCATGCGCAGTGCGGCTTCGTGCAGCGCGATCGGATCGTGATAGGTCTCGGGATCTTCCCACCCATTCCCGAGGTCGCTCGAATAGGAGTAGTACACCGCGAGGCGGTCACCGAGGAAGATGCCGAAGCCGCGCGCCGGCTTGCCGTCGTGCTCGTGGATCTTCGGAATCCCCTTCGGGAAATCGTAGACGGCGTGATAGATCGGATGTGAAAGCGGCACGTCCACGAGCTCGCGGTCGGGAAAGACGCGCTTGATCTCGCGGCGGAAGCTCTCGTCGAGCCCGTAGTTGTCGTCGGCGTGGAGGAAGCCGCCGCGCATCAGGTACTCGCGCAGGCGCACCACCTCGGCGTCGGAGAAGTGCACGTTCCCGTGTCCCGTCATGTGCAGGAACGGGTAGTCCCACAGCTTGTCGTCCATCAGCGTGACGCGCGCCTCCGTCTTCTCGACGGGCAGCGACGTGCGCTCGCGGATGGCGGCGAGCAGGTTCGGGATGCTCGACGGGTTCGCGTACCAGTCCCCTCCGCCGTCGTACTGCAGGCGTGCGACGGTCAGTCGCGGTGCGCGGGTCGCTCCGGACAGGGGAACGGCGAGCGCCGCCAGGAGGGCGACCCCACGAAATGTGCGTGCGACGACTTTCACTCGTGTGCCAGGCGGTAGGCGAGGTTGCGGGGAGCGCCGAGCTCGGCTGAGAGCGCCGCCGCGATGTCGCGCGCGCTGCGCCCTTCGGCGCGCAGCGCCATGGCGCGGGCGCGCAGCTGATCTTCGCTGGCTCCGGTAGGGACTTGTCCTGCGATCACGATGACGACCTCTCCACGTGGCGGCGTCTGTCCGTAATACGCCACAAGCTGGGCGACCGTTCCGCGTCGCAGCTCCTCGTATTGCTTCGTCAACTCGCGGGCCACCACTGCCGCCCGATCACCGGCTCCCGCGTCGGCGAGCTCGGCCAACGTAGCACCGACGCGCGCCGGCGCCTCGTACAATACTGCGGCGTGACGCAGCGCGACGAGCTCGTCGATCGCCGAGCGGCGATCCGGTCCCTTGCGGGCCAGGAAGCCGAAGAACGTGAAGCGATCCGCTTCCAGCCCGGAGGCCACCAGCGCGGCGAGCAGCGCCGACGCGCCCGGCACCGGCGACACCTGCACCCCCGCCTCGATCGCGGCGTGCACCAGCCGCGCTCCCGGATCCGAGAGCAGCGGCGTGCCGGCATCCGACACGAGCGCCAGACTCTCGCCACCCATCAGCCGCTCGACCAGCCGCGGCGTCGTCTTCGCCTCGTTGTGCTCGTGGTACGCGACGAGCGGCGTGTCGATCTCGTAGCGCTCCAGCAGATGCCGGCTGTGCCGGGTGTCCTCCGCGAGGATGGCGGTCACGCTGCGCAGCGTCTCCACCGCCCGGAACGAAAAATCCCCCATGTTTCCGATGGGGGTGCTCACGACGTACAGCGTGCCGGCTTTCGATTGGTTCAGGTCAGCTTCCACGACATCCGGTCGAAGAGTCCAGCAGACTGGAAGAGGTGCCGGCGCTCATGCGTCAACTCCTTGAGTATGTCGCCTGGACCGCCGGTTGCCGACTGGTCGCCCGCCGTCCAGAGCAGCTCGTTGATCAGCGCGGCGACCGCGGCCGTGAGCGCGTCGGCGTCGGCGACCACGGCCTTTGGCGGCCGCCCATTGAACGAGAAACCGTCGAGCGCGGGGTGCGCCGTCAGCAGCATCTGCCGCGCGTGCTCCGCCACGGCGGGCGCGCCTTCGCGGCCATCGGCGACGAGACGCAGGACCAGCGAGTTGGCCAGGTCCCGGTACGCCCGCACGAGGCCGGTCTGGGCCTGCTCGGGGACGGGAGCCGGCATCCCCCAGCGCCGCACCTGCACGTGGAGGGCGAGCCGTTCGCGGTCGAACAGCCGCGCCACGCGCTCGACCAGGGTCCCTTTTCCCGAGTCGGCGAGGTACGCGCGCACCACCTGTCCGTCCTGGAAAACGAGGTAGTTCACGGCGCCTTCCGCGGTGATCTCCACCATGCCGTCGTACGAGCACGAGATCAGATAGGGGAAGAGCGCCGACGGGTCGCTCGAGCGCAGCTCCGGCGGGAAGGGCTCCTGTGGGGTGGTCTGGCTCGCGTACATGCACGCGAGCTGCTCCTCCTCCGCCTCGCAGAAGGTGATCTCGCCGTACTCCGGCTCGGCGGGCACCATCTCCACGGCGGGCCCGATGGCGATCGGCTGGAAGGTGCGCCCGTCGTGGTGGGTTGCGTTCACCAGCTCGCCGCGGCGCAGGTACAGCATCACCAGCTCCTCCGGGAGCCAGATCGCCACGTATCCCGAGACGCGCGCCGAGCGATCGCGCTTGGCGTCGGTGAGGAGATTTTTGAGATGGACGTACGCCAGCCTCGTGCGCGGAAGGAGAACGCGCAGACTCGGGTAGTGCAGACCGGTGACCGAGGCGGGCATTGGGGACAGAAAAAGGGCTGGCGCGACGGAGGTCACGCCAGCCCGATGTGCGCGGCGTCGTCGCCCGTGCAATGACGAGGACGCGCCGCGCCTTCCGACCGCAACGTCAGGCGACGTGCTGCTTGAGCTTCGCCTCGATGGTCTGGCGCGGTACCGCGCCCACGATCTGGTCGACCACCTTGCCCCCCTTGAAGAACAGGAGCATCGGGATCGAGCGGACGTTGAAGCGCGTCGCCGTCTTGATGTTGGCGTCGACGTCCAGCTTGGTCACCTTGACCTGATCCTTGTAGTCCGCCGCGAGCTGGTCGAGGATCGGTGCGATCATCCGACACGGTCCGCACCACGTCGCCCAGAAATCCACCACCGTCAGCTTGTCGTTCTGCTCGACCTGCTGCTCGAAGTCCGCGTCCGTTACCGCCACTGCGTTCGACATCGATTGGGCTCCCCTGGCGGGCCTGCCCGGCTCCGCCCCCAGAATTAGAATTCAGCGCCGGCGGTTTCTCTCACCAGCGCACTCACATGACCGACGTGTCCCGCCGCGCCCCGCGCATCGCCCACATCGGGATCGCCGTGCGCGCACTCGACGAGATCCTTCCCTTCTACCGCGACCTCCTCGGCCTCCCCGAGGTCCCGCTCGACGACGCCGATGGTGCCCGGATCGCCGGCCTCGCGGCCGGTGACTCCCTCGTCGAGCTGCTCGAGTCCGAACATCCCGACTCGCCGATCGGCAAGTTCGTCGCCAAACGCGGCCCAGGCATCCATCACATCTGCTTCGCCGTCGACGACCTCGACGGTACCCTCGATCGCTGCCGCGCCGCCGGCGTCCGCCTCATCGACGAAACACCCCGTCTCGGCGCGGAAGGGAAACGTATCGCGTTCCTCCACCCGAGCGCCACGGCTGGCGTACTCGTGGAGCTCACCGAGCTGTGACGGTTCGACCAGGCTTACGACGACTTCTTCGCGCAGAGATCGCGCACCGGTTCCATCCCGGCCGTGCGAACGTACCAGCGCGTCGGGCCGCTCACGAGGAAGAAGTCCGTCGTGCGGGTGAGGGTTCCCCGCGTCAGCGAGACGGTCATGCGGCGCTCGCCACCCGCGACGGGGATGTCGTCCACGACCTTGTAGCTGTCGTGGTTGAAGTAGCACATCAGCAGGAGCTCCCGCTTCTCGAGCTCGTCGCGCGAGATACGCTTGTTGTCGCGGATCGCGCCGCCGTTGTCGCCCCAGGCGCCACCGAGCGCTTGCAGGTCCTTGGCGCGGATCGCCGCGAGGAACTCGTCGAGCGCGGGGCGTGCGCCCGAGGGCGCCGTCGCGGGGGCAGGTCCCGACGGGGTGGCCACAGTGGTGGTCGTCTTGCAGGCGGCGAGCAGGAGCAGGCCAATGAACAGCTTTCTCACGTCGTAGTCTCCTCGATCAGTGGTGCGAACGTAATTCGGCTCGTCCTCAGGTGCCAACCACTCTCATGACGCACCACGCACCAGCGGCTCTACATCAACATCGACCACATCGCCACCGTGCGTCAGGCGCGGCGCGGAAACGAGCCCGTCCCTGCCCTCGCCGTCCCGCTCTGCGAGCGTGCCGGTGCCGACGGCATCACCGCGCATCTCCGCGAGGACCGCCGGCACATCCAGGACGCCGACATCGACGAGATCGCCGCGGCGGTCACGACGGTCCTCAACCTCGAGATGGCGTGCACGCCCGAGATGCTCGTCATCGCCGAACGGCTCCGGCCGCATCAGGTCACCCTGGTGCCGGAACGCCGCGAGGAGGTCACCACGGAAGGCGGGCTCGCCCTCGCGCCGGCCGAGCGGTCCATCCGTGACGGCCTCGACCGCCTGCGTGCCGCGGGCATCCGTACCAGCCTCTTCATCGATCCCGATCGGGACAGTGTTACCCGGTCGAAGCAGCTCGGTGCCGATGCGGTCGAGCTTCATACGGGGCGGTATGCACACGCTACGGGCGCGGGCCCGGCACTTTCGGCTCTTCGTGACGCCGCGGCGCTCGGAGCGTCGCTTGGGTTGGCGGTCCATGCCGGCCACGGCCTCACGACGGAGAACGTGGGGCCCGTGGCGGCCATCCCCGAGATCGAGGAGCTCAACATCGGACATCACGTGATCTCGCGCGCGATCTTCGTCGGGCTGGATGCCGCGGTGCGCGAGCTCCGTTGGGCGATGGACGTTGCCCGGCGCGCTTCCTAACTTCGTGGCGCGCCCTCTCTTGCACACCAGATCGGAGCCGGCATGACGGCCCCTGCGGGTTTTCTCGACTTCTTCGTTCTCGAAGCCAGCGAGTACATCGAGCAGCTCGATGCGCTCATGCTCAAGGCTGGCGGCTCGGGCCCGGACCTGGAATCGCTCCAGCGTGCCTCGCGCGCCCTTCGAGGCAGTGCGACGATGGCCAAGCTCCCCGCCTTCGCCGAGATGGCGTCGGGGATCGAGCGCGTCGCTCATGGGCTGCGCGGCGGCGTCACCCAGTGGGATCCCGCCCTGGCAGGCGCTCTCGTCGCCACGATCGACGACTGCAAGCTGCTCCTCCGGAACGTGCGGACGTGGAGCACCGCGGACGACGCGCGTTCGCGGGCCCGGGTCGACGAGCTGGCGCGCTATGCGCCGGTGCGCACCGCGACGCCGGCGAGCGGCCAGCCCGCGGCCGCGGACGGTGGATTCCTCATGACCGAGGTGGCGAACATCGGCGCCGGCGCCGAGCTCCTCGCCACCCGTCCGACGGACCGCGACGCCGCCGCCAGCGTGCTCCGGCGCGTGCGCGCCATGCGCGGCATCGCCAGCGTGAAGGATCACCCGTCGCTCGCCGAAGTGCTCGAGGCGACCGAGCACGCCGCGCATCCGCTCGAGCGGGGAGAGGCGTCGATCGGGCCGGAGCGGCTCGCCGTGCTCACCGCCGCGGCCCAGGCGCTCCGCAGCATCGCGACGGCGATGCGCATGGGTACCCGCCTCGATGAGTCGAGCCCCGACATCGCCCGCTTCGCCACGGCACTCGATGCCATGCAGGAGAAGGAGTCTGGCGGCGAGCGCGTCGTTCCGATCAGTGAGTTCTTCTATCAGGACGGCGGTCCCACCGTGCTGCAGACCGCGCCCAACCCGCCGACCTCTCCCGCCGAGCGGTTCCGGCTGGAGGTGGTGAGTCAGGGCGAGCATCTGCGACGTCTGGTGGCCGACGCGCGCGCCGCCCGCGATGACCTCGCGCGCGACAACGTGCGCCGCGCGCTGCGGCAGGCGCTGCGCGGGTTGCGCCAGGCGGCCGAAAGCTACGGCGAGCGTGATGTCGCCGAGTTCGTGGCATCCCACAACGACGACGTCGTCCGGCTCGACGCGCGCGCCCTCGACACGCTCGACGAGATCGCCGGCATGCTCGCCCAGCCCGGCACGGCGCCGGGCACACTCGGCGCGAGGCTCCGCGCTCTGCAGGAGACGCCGGCCGCAGCGGCGGAAGCACAGCCCGCGGCACCAGTGGCTGCTGCGCCCCCGCCGCCCACTCCCCCAGCACCCGCGCCGGCGGCGGCGGCCCCCCAGCCGCCGGCCGCCAAGGCACCGCGGCCGGTCATGACGCCGGTCGCGCCTTCGCCGGTGGCGCCACCGTCGCCCGTTCCACAGGAGCGCGACCGCCCTGCCGCGGCGGCGATGGCCGAAGCCGCGACGTCCGCCACACCGCAACGCCCAGCGCTGGGATCGTTGCTCGACGCCGGCATCGAGAAGCTCGGCGCGCTCCAGATGAAGCCTCTCGCCACCCCGGTGTCGATTCCGGAGCAGCCTCCCGTGCCGATCGACGTGCTGCTCTACCGGGGCCGCGCGGCGATCGAGCGGTGTCGAGAGATCCGCGATCAGGTGCGCAAGCAGGGCGGCCCCGTCGACGCGGAGACGCT
>JAEKKK010000032.1 GCA_019510405.1 Gemmatimonadota bacterium
GACCGTCCCCGGGCAGTTCGAGAACGTGTCGTTCACGCTGCACGAAGGCGAGGTGCTCGGGCTGGCCGGGTTGATGGGGGCGGGACGCTCGGAGGTGGCGTCCACGCTGTTCGGGCTCGAGCAGCCGACGCGCGGCACGATCCATCTGCACGGCAAACCGGTGCGCATCGAGAGTCCCTCGCACGCGATCTCGCTCGGCATCGGCTTCGTGCCGGAGGACCGCAAGCGTCAGGGCCTCGTGCTCGGAGCGAGCGGGTTGCACAACACGTCGCTGCCGATCCTTCGCCGGCTATCGCGGCTGTCGTTCATCAAGCGGCGGCGCGAGCGCGCGCTGGCGACTGACTACTTCTCGCGACTCCGCGTGCGGACGCCGAGCGTGGATGCCGTCGTCGCGGGCCTGTCGGGTGGGAACCAGCAGAAGATCGTGCTGGCGAAGTGGCTGGCGGCGGACGCGCGCATTCTCATCCTCGACGAGCCGACGCGCGGCGTGGACGTCGGCGCGAAGGCGGAGATCCATACGCTGATCGGGGAGCTGGCCGCACGCGGGACGGCGATCCTCGTGATCTCGAGCGAGCTGCCCGAGGTGATCAGTCTCTCGGAGCGGATCGTCGTGCTGCGCGAAGGCCGGGTGGCGGGGGAGCTGTCGCGGCGCGAGGCGACCGAGGACTCCGTGCTCCGCCTGATGGCCGGTTTGAGGGCGAGCTAAGGCCCTGGCGAGCGCGGCTTGACACTCATGTGACGGGCTGTAGAATGGCGTGGTCAAAGTCATCCGATGACTTGAGCATCTTAGCATCAAGTCACTTGGCCTGCCCGGCCGACCAGCCTTCCCCGTTTGCCGCCGCGCCCAACAAACCCCCCACCTCCCACGCCGAGGGTCGATAGATGGGACGCAGGATCATTCTCGCGATGTGCTTCAGCCTCGCCGCAGCCTCCACCGCGCTCGCGCAGAGCGGGGGGACTGTGACCGGGCGCGTCACCAGCGCCGACGGCGCCGCGCCCATTCCCGGCGCCACGGTCATCCTGCTCGGGACGACGCGCGGCGCCGTCACCGACAGCGCGGGCCGCTTCCGGATCGCCGGCGTTCCGGCGGGCGCTCGCCGCTTCGAGGCACGCCGCATCGGCTTCCTCTCCTCCGACCAGTCGGTGACCGTGGTCGCCGGCCAGGCCGTCGTGGCGAACTTCGCCCTCGCCTCCTCCCCGATCACACTCGAGGCGGTGAAGACGGTGGGCTACGGCACCCAGGAGGCGCGCACGGTCACCGGCGCGGTCGCGACGGTCACGTCCCAGAACATCACGCAGATCGCGACCAGCGATCCCGCCAAGGCGCTGCAGGGCCGCGTCGCGGGCGTCGAGGTCGTGGCGTCGAACAACGAGCCGGGCGCCGCGATGCAGGTGCGCATCCGTGGTGTGCGCTCGCTGACCGCGAGCAACGAGCCGCTCTACGTCGTGGACGGCATCCCGATCTCGGGGAGCATTCAGGACTTCAACCCGGCGATCATCGAGACGATCGACGTCCTCAAGGACGCGGCGGCGACGGCGATCTACGGCAGCCGAGGCGCGAACGGCGTCATCCTCGTGACGACCAAGAAGGGTCCGCAGGACGGCCTGGGACACGCGCAGTACACGCTCGACGCGTACTCCGGCAAGCAGGACGCCGTGAAGGTCATGCAGATGATGAACGCGGCGGAGTACACGAAGATGATGCAGGCCGGCGCGCGCTACAACAACGGCGCGATGAACGGCGATACGAGCCTCGTCCGCGTGCTCGCCGGCCAGTCGGTCGTGAACGGGACGCCGAAGAAGCTCTACGCCTACCAGAAGGGGCTCGAGACCGACTGGCTCAACCTGATCCTCCAGGACTCGCATCAGGCCAACGTCCAGGCGTCGCTCATGGGCTCGACGAACGACACCCGCTACTCGGCCTCGGGCAACTACTTCGACCAGGGCGGTCTCATTCCGGGGCAGGGCTATCGGCGCGGCGCCGGCTTCGCCTCGCTCGACCACACCTCGAACCGCCTGCACGTCGGCGTGAGCACCAACATCTCGCGCATCTACCAGGACATCGGCGAGAGCGGCGCGGCCTTCGGATACGCCGCCGCGATGCAGCCCTACGGCGTCCCGTACAACTTCACCAATCCCGACTCCGCGGGGCTGTACGATCCGCGTCCGGACGACGATCAGCTCAACATCAACCCGCTGCTCGAGAACCGGTCGTTCGTCCGGCAGCGCAACACGAACCGCGTCTTCGGCTCTGCCTTCGCGGAGCTCAAGCTCCTCGACGGGCTGACGCTGCGGAGCAACTACGGCCCCGACTTCACGAACGTGGCCGAGGGCTGCTACAACGACCCGTGGACCCACGGCCCCTGCGCGAACCCCGGCGCCAACAGCCAGAACCAGGGCGGGGCACCGCAGGCCTTCCAGAAAAACTCGTACGACTTCTCGTACACGCTCGACAACCTGCTCCAGCTCGACCGGAACATCGGGGCGAAGCAGCACATCCAGGCGACGGCGCTCTACAGCATCCAGCACGACCGCGCGAACCGCGATTCGCTGTACGCGTCGAACCTGCCGTACAACACGCAGCTCTGGTACGACCTGGGCTCCGGTACGGTGGGTCAGCCGACCAGTCCCCTCTCCGAGTGGGCGCTGCGGTCGTACATGGGCCGCGTGAACTACACGCTGTTCGACCGATACACCGTGAGCGCCACGGGACGCGCCGACGGCTCCAGCCGTCTGGCACCCGGTCACAAGTGGGCGTTCTTCCCGTCATTCGGTCTGGCGTGGCAGCTCGGCGACGAGCCGTTCATCAAGCGCTTCTCGGCGATCAACGCGCTCAAGCTGCGCGCCAGCTACGGTACCACCGGCAACACGGCGATCAATCCGTACGCGACGCAGGGGCTGCTCACGCCGCGCGTCTACTCGTTCGGGAGCACGCTGGTGCGCGGCTATCGCCCGGGCGCCATCCCGAACCCCGATCTCAGCTGGGAGAAGACCGACCAGACCGACATCGGTCTCGAGTATGGCGTGCTCGGTAACCGCATCTCGGGCACGGTGGATTGGTATCGCGCGAACACGAACGACCTGCTCCTCCAGCAGGCGCTGGCAGCGACCTCCGGCTTCACGTCCACCCTGCGGAACGTCGGACAGACCCGCAACACCGGTCTCGAGCTCGGCCTGTCGACGGTGAACCTCGACAACTGGCACGGCGTGCGCTGGTCGTCCGACCTGAACTGGAACAAGCAGCGCAACGAGATCGTCGCGCTGCAGAATGGGTCGCAGCAGAACCTGCTCAACGTCTGGTTCGTCGGGCAGCCGATCAACATTCCGAACGACGGGCAACACCAGGTCTTCTACGACTACGTCTCGCAGGGCGTCTGGCAGTACGCCGACACCGTGCTGATGAAGCAGTTCAACTCCACCGGTTCGACGTTCAAGGTCGGCCAGCCCCGCGTCGCGGACCTCAACGGCGACGGCAAGATCGACGTCAACGACCGCACGATCGTCGGGACGAGCTACCCGAAGTGGACGGCCAGCCTGAGCAACCGGGTCTCGTACAAGGGGTTCGACTTCGCGGCGCTCGTCACCATCAAGTGGAAGTACACGTTCGTCGACGGGACGCCGCGCGGCATGAATGGCCGCAACGGCAACATCGTGATGGACTACTGGACGCCCGAGAACCCGACGAACGCGAATCCGTCGCCGCAGGCGCCGAACTCGGGCAACGCGTGGCAGTACCAGAACACGCTGCTCTTCACGGACGGATCGCACTGGCGCATCCGCAACCTCACGCTCGGCTACACGGCATCGAACAGCCTCGTGAGCCGCATCGGCGCCAGCAGCCTCCGCGTCTACGCTACGGCGCAGGATCCGTACATCCACACGAGCTATGCGGGTAACGATCCCGAGGTCGGCGGCTCCGCGCCAACCGTGCGCACGCTGCTCATCGGCACCAACCTCGTCTGGTAACCCGCCACCCACCTCAGGAAACGACATTTCTTATGAAGCACATGCGAATCCTCCAGGCGGTGGCGATGGCGCTCGTCGCGTCGGCCGTGAGCTGCGTCGACATCGACGAGCATCTGGTCACCGGCGTGAGCAGCCAGTACTACGCGACCCCCGACGGCCTCAACTCCGCCCTCGTCTCGAGCTATGCCCAGCCCCGCGGCTTCTACGGCAAGGAGCAGCTCCTCTCCCTCACCCAGGTCGGCACCGACACCTGGCAGGCGGGCGATCAGAGCGGGTCGAACAATCAGCACTTCGACGCCTATGACGGACAGTTGAACAGTCAGGCGCCCGAGCTCACGAACACGTGGAATCCCGCGTACGTGATGATCAACACGCTGAACGCGGCGCTCGATCGCGGGCCGAACACGCCGGGTCTCACCGCCGCGACGAAGAATCGTCTGCTCGGTGAAGCGCACTTCCTGCGCGCGCTCGAGTACTTCACCCTCGTGCAGACGTTCGGCGACGTGACGCTCACGCTGCACGAGAACCAGGGCGTCGTGCTCGAGGCGACGCGGCAGCCGGCGGCGGACGTCTACAAGGCGATCATCGCCGATCTGGACACGGCCGTCGCCTTCCTGCCGGCAACGCAGGTCGACTACGGCCGAGCCACGCTGGGCGCGGCGCTGACGCTGCGCTCGAAGGTCTACCTCACGCGCGCCTACAAGTCGTATGGCGGCGGGCAGGCCGACTTCACCGCGGCGCTCGCCGACGCGAAGGCCGTGATCAACTCGGGCACCTACGCGCTCGAGCCGGTCTACGCGGATCTGTGGTGTGTCGCGCGCGCCGCCGATCCGGGCCGCGGCGGATACTGCGACAACACCAACTACAACCAGAGCCGGAAGGAATTCATCTTCACCGTCCAGTTCTCGTACAGCCAGAAGGACAACGACGCCGACGGGTCGCCGCAGTACAACTACCTGCACCTCGTGTACGGCAGCCAGTACGACAACGGGAACACGGGTGTCGGCATCGCGCGCGACCTCAACAACGGACGTCCCTTCCGCCGGCTGAAGCCGACCCAGTACGAGCTCTCGCTGTGGTCGACGCGCTTCTCGCCGGGAAGCACGACCGACGTCGTCGACACGCGCTTCGACGGTTCGTTCCAGACGGTGTGGTACGCCACCGCCGGCGGCCAGAAGAACCCGGTGGGCGTCTGCCCGACGACGCCGATGCCGGTCAACACCACGCCGCAGTTCATCGCGTGCACGAGCAACCAGGTCGTGAACGTCGGGGACACGACGATCCTGTACACGACGTTCCCGGTCGACTCGGTGCGTCGTCGCGCGAGCAAGTACACGATCCGCCATACCTGTCCCGCCGGGATCGCCGATCCTTCCGTCTACTGCGGCGACAACTTCGGCGAGAACAACGGCTACATCGGGTGGGACCGCTACCCGGTCCTGAAGAAGTTCCAGGACAACCTGCGCACCAGCGGCTTCAACGATCAGAATGGCGGCAAGGTGCAGGTCCTCTATCGCCTGGGCGAGGTCTACCTCATCGCCGCGGAAGCGGATCTGGCGTTGAACAACACGGTAGAAGCGGCGCAGATGATCAACGTGCTCCGCACGCGCGCGGCCAGCCCGGCGCACAAGGCGGATCCCGCCTTCCAGGTCACGCCGGCCGACATCACGCTCGACTTCATCATGGACGAGCGCGAGCGTGAGCTCGCGGGTGAGTTCCAGCGCTGGTACGACATCGCGCGTCCGGGCCCGACCTTCTTCCTCTCCCGCGTGCAGAAGTGGAACCCGAAGGGGAAGGCGAACGTGCAGGCGAAGCACATCCTGCGTCCGATCCCGCAGACGCAGATCGACGGCGTGGTGCAGGGCCCGCCGTATCCGCAGAACCCGGGATACTGACGGCAGCAGGGCCACGGTGTCGCGAGTGGGCGCTCCGGCATCGTGTGCCGGCCGCCGGCCTGGAAATCAGGCCGGCGGCCGACCCCGCCGCGCCATAGGCGCGGCTCCGCCTCTCGAGTAGCTGCTCCGCCGTAGGAGCCATCTGGCGGCGACCCGCGACGGTGGCGATCATCGTCCGTGTGATCGTCACATTCACCCACCGTAGCCCCCACGCCAGGAACCGATGGCTCTAGGAACAGAACGGGCGGCAACGCCCTACGGCAGGAACAGCGCGGCGCTCGCCTCCCAACGATTGTCCGTCACGGAGAAGGTTGGCTACGGCCTCGGCGATGCCGCGGCCAACTTCATCTGGCAGACGATGATCACTTTCCAGCTCGCGTTCTACACGGACGCGTTCGGGATCACCGCGGCGGCGGCGGGCTTTCTGTTCCTCGTCGTCCGCGTGTTCGACGCGGCGTTCGACCCGTTCATGGGCGTCGTCGCCGATCGCACCAACACGCGCTGGGGGAAGTTCCGCCCGTGGGTGCTCTGGACGGCCGTGCCGTTCGGCGCGATCGCCCTCCTCGCGTTCACGACGCCGGACCTCAGCCCGTCCGGAAAGCTGGCATACGCATACGTCACGTACATCCTCCTGATGATGGTGTACTCGGCGAACAACCTGCCGTACTCCGCGTTGAGCGGCGTCATGACGGGCGACGCCGTCGAACGGACGAGTCTCTCGTCGTACCGCATGCTGTTCGCCATGCTGGCCCAGTTCGTCGTGCAGGTGCTGGCGTTGCCGATGGTGGCGCGATTCGGGCACGGAAACGACGCGCTCGGCTACCGGGTCACGATCGGCATCTTCTCCGCGCTCGCCGTCGTCTTCTTCGTCATCACCTTCGCCACGACGCGCGAACGGGTGCAGCCCGATCCAAAGCAGAAGAACTCCCTCGGCCAGGATTTCCGCGACCTGCGAGGACATGTTCAGCTGGTTCAACGGCATCGGCACCGGCGCGACGATCATCGGTCTGCTCCTCTCTAAGCCGATCGCCGAGCGAATCGGCAAGAAGCCGCTGTTCTTGTACGGTCTGATCGGCACCGTCGTGTTCACCGCGGCGTTCATCCTGCTGCCGGCGAACAATCTCCCGCTGATCATCACCGTGGGGGCATTGCAGCAGTTCGCCTACGGCTTCACGATCCCGCTCCTCTGGGCGATGATGGCCGACGTCGCCGATTTCTCCGAATGGAAGACCCATCGCCGCGCCACGGCGGTGATCTTCTCGGCCATCATCTTCGGCCTCAAGGCAGGCCTCGGCTTCGGTGGCGCGATCGGTGGCTATCTGCTCTCGGCATATGACTACATCCCCAACGCCGACCAGACCACGCACGCACTGCTCGGCATCCGGATGACGGCCAGCATCTATCCAGCGATCGGCTTCGCACTGTGTGCGGCCTGTCTCTGGTTCTATCGTATCGACAAGACGACGGAGCTCGAGATGTCGGCCGAGCTCACCGAGCGTCGTGCCACCTTCGTCACTCCGCTTCCCACAGCGCCATGACCAATCGGCATCTCTCGGCGGCGCTCGCCGCGTCACTCTGTCTCGCCGCCTGCTCCCGTGCGACCGCGCCCGCGTCGAGCACGAGTGCCATTCAGGGGCAGGGGCTCAAGAACACGTTCCGAGGCGCTTTCCTCGTCGGGGCCGCACTGGCGCCCAAGACGTTCGCCGAGCTGGACGCCGCCAACGCCGCGCTCGTGAAGCGTGAGTTCAACACGATCTCGCCGGAGAACGTGCTGAAGTGG
>JAEKKK010000033.1 GCA_019510405.1 Gemmatimonadota bacterium
CGCCATGTCGGCGAAGTTGGCCGCGGTGACCTGCGTGCGGACCGACTCCGCCTTGCGACGGACGGAATCCTTCACGGCGGGCGTCGCGCCCTTGGGCACGAGGAAGAGGATGTGGCGCGCGGCAAAGAGGCCGTTGGCCCCCGCCTCGTAGCTCGCCTGGGAGCCGGTGTCGCTCGGCATCGAGGTGGCAATGTGCTCCATGAACTTCTGGAGCTTCGCCTGCTCGATCATCCCCGAGGCGGCGGCGTCGATGGCCTTGGGATCGCTGAGCGAGTCGCCCTTCGCGCCGGCGGCGCCGAGGAGCTGATAGGGGACCCAGAGATCACGCGCCACGAGCGTGGCGACGTCCTTGTTGATCGGGATCTGAATCTTCGCGTTGCCCAGCAGGTCGCTGAGCCGCGTCACGGAGAGCTCCTGCGATGCAGCGCGCGCAACCACGTCGACGTGGGCAGTCAGCGCTTCCTTGAGTCCGTCGCATGCGACCAGTGAAGCGGCACCGACGATCAGGAGGAGCGAAGGACGTTTCATTGTGGACCGAAAGCGGTAATGAGAAGACTGACGTCAGACGACGGCACGCAACGCGCGAACGAGCCCGTCGAGCAACGAGGCGCCCCCGAGCCGAGTGAGCTTGAGGGAGAGCGGATGAGCGCGGCGCACCTCCGCCTGGAACTGCACTTCGTGAAACGCCGCCGAGAGACCCTTCATGCGCGGGATGGCGGAATCCCTAAAGGTAATACGGGCTTCCTCACCACGCACCAGGATCCCTTCGATCCCGAGACTACCCCCCACCACCCGCAGAAGTGCCATCGAGAGCATCGCCTCGGCCTGCGCGGGAAGTGCGCCGAAACGGTCGCGCAGCTCGGCGCGCAACGCTTCGATCTCCTCGGGGCTCTCGAAGCGCGCGAGACGCTTGTACACGTCCAGCTTGGCTTCCTGCGACTCGATGTAGTCGTCGGGCAGATAGGCCGGGATGTCCATCGAGACGTCGGCCGGTTGCGGCTTGGGCGCGCTGTCGCCGCGCATGAGGCGCTGCACCGTCTCCTCGAGCATGCGCAGATACAGATCGAAGCCGACGGCGTGCACGTAGCCCGACTGCTCCGCGCCGAGGAGGTTCCCCGCCCCGCGCATCTCCATGTCCTTGAGGGCGATCTTGTAACCGGCGCCCAGCTCGGTGTGATGCTCGAGCACCTGCAGGCGGCGCTCGGCGTCGGGGTCGACCGAATCGGGCACGAGGAGATAGCAGTAGGCGCGGCGATGTGAGCGGCCGACGCGGCCGCGCAGCTGATAGAGCTGCGCGAGGCCGAGATGGTCCGCGCGATTGACGAACATCGTGTTCGCGTTCGGCACATCGAGCCCACTCTCGACGATCAGCGTGGAGACGAGGACGTCGATCTCGCCGCTGACGAAGCGGTGCATGATGTCCTCGAGCTCGCGCTCGCGCATCTGCCCGTGCGCGACGGCAACGCGCGCCCGCGGCACGATACGACGCACGCGATCGGCGTGCGCGACGATCGTCTCGATGCGGTTGTGCACGAAGAACACCTGACCGCCGCGATCGAGCTCGCGCGCGATCCCCTCTTCGATCAGGCCGTCGTCGTCTCCGGGCTCGACGAACGTGAGCACAGGGGAGCGGTCGCGCGGCGGCGTCTGCATGAGCGTCATGTCGCGCAGGCCGGCGAGCGACAGATGTAGCGTACGCGGGATGGGCGTCGCGGTGAGGGTGAGGACGTCGGTCTCGAGCTTGAGCTGCTTGAGCCGCTCCTTGTGCTTCACGCCGAAGCGATGCTCCTCATCGACGATGATGAGCCCGAGGTCGGCGAAGTTGACGTCGGGGCTGAGGAGGCGGTGCGTGCCGATGACGATGTCGACCTTCTTCTCGAGGAGCTCCGTCAGGGTCTGCGCCTGCTCCTTCTGTCCCTGGAAGCGGCTCATGACGGCGACGCGAATCGGGAAGTCGGCGAGCCGCTCCTCGAAGGTGCGCGCGTGCTGGTCGGCGAGAATCGTCGTGGGCACGAGCACGGCGACCTGCCGGCCGCTCTGCACCGCCTTGAACGCCGCGCGCACGGCGATCTCCGTCTTGCCGTAGCCGACGTCGCCGACGAGGAGGCGGTCCATGGGCCGCGTGCTCTCCATGTCGCCCTTCACCTCGGTGGTGGCGCGGCGCTGATCCGGTGTGTCCTCGAAGAGGAAGCTGCTCTCGAGCTGGCGCTGCCAGGGGGTGTCGGGCACGTGCGGTGGACGCGCGGCGACTTTGCGACGCGCGTACAGGTCGAGCAGCTCGAGGGTCATCTCCTGGATGGCCGAGCGGGTGCGATCGCGCTGCTGCGCCCATCGCTTGCCGCCGAGCTTGTGCAGCCGCGGCGGCGGGGCGTCGTCGGAGACGTCGTCCGCGCTGCGATAGCGCTCGAGCTGATCGATCCGATAGAGCGGCACGTTGAGGCGATCACCGCCCTCGTACTCGACGACGGCGACTTCGATGGTGCTCTGGCCGACGAAGATGGTCTCGATGCCGCGATAGATGCCGACGCCGTGCTCGAGATGGACGACGTAGTCGCCGGGCTTGAGGGCGAGCGAATCGACGCCACCGCTGACGTAGCGACGCGCACGACGGATGCGCCGCTCGCGGCGGAAGATCTCGTGATCGGTGAGGATGCGAAGTCCGCGGTCGCGATCCGACGGCGGCAGGAGGAATCCGCCGCCGAGCGCACCGACGACGAGTGCCGCCGGCGAGGGCTCGCGCGAATCCTCGTTGAGCAGCTCGTCGAGGCGCTCCGCCTGGCCTTCGTTGTCGCAGAGGATGATCGACGGGATGTCGTCTCGCACGAGACGGCGCAGCCGCTTGATGTCGCGATCGATCGTCTCGGGAGCACGGAAAGGGAAGACGACTTCCGGCTTCTCCGCGGTCGGATCGACGAGGCGCAGTGTACCGAATGCAGAGAGCGCGGCACCCGCCACCTGGGGCGACTCGAAGAGCTCCTCGCGCGAATCGACGTCCTCGCCGCGACGGCGCGCGAGGTCGATGTGATGCGCCGCCTCGTCCCAGGTGCGCTGCAGCTCGGGGAGGAGATGCGTACCCGTCGGATACACGAGCAGCGTATCGGGCGGGAAGAGCGCGGAAACGGAGAGCCGCTCGCCGGGGGTCGCCTCTTCGCGCACCTGCCCGTCCACCGGGAGCACGACGGCGAGATCGACCTCGCGGGTGCTGCGCTGCGACGACAGCTCGAAGTGGCGAAGGTCGACGACCTCGTCGCCCCAGAACTCGAGGCGAACAGGGTCCGTCATGCCGAACGAATAGACGTCGAGGATGCCGCCACGAAGGCTGAACTGCGCGACGTCCTCCACCATCGGCGCGCGCTCGAAGCCGATGCGCTCGAGATGCTCGGCCAGCTCGCGCGGCCGGCGCACGTCGCCCTTGCGCAGCTCGATGCGCAGGTCGGCGAGCGCGCCGGGGAGGCGCGTGCGCTCGAGCAGGGCGCGGGGTGTCGTGAGCAGCACGCGGATCTCGCCGCGACTGAGACGCTCGAGCGTCTCGACACGCTCACCCGCGACCTCGACGTGCGGCTCGACTTCGCCGAATCCCTCGCGCGGCGGGTAGAGCGCGACGGGCGTCTCGTCGATCAGCGTGTGCAGATCGGCGAGCAACCGTTCGGCGAGCGGCACGCCGTCGGCGACGACGACGAGGAAACGCGTGGGCAGCCGGCGCGCGAGCGCGGCGATGAGAGTCGCGTCGGCGGAGCCGTGAAGTCCCGCGGCGAGCAGCTCGGCGCGCGGGGCGGGCAACGTGTTGACGAGACGCGTGAACGCCGGCAGGCGCTCGATCGCGTCGATGATGTTCGGGAGGGACACTTAGGCGGCGTTCGGTCGGGACGCTCGGACCACCAGCGCTTCGGCGGCGAGCAGGAGCAGGGCGAGAATGAGCAGTGGCGTCGCGGCGGGCCGGGTGCGACCCGCGGCGAAGACGTCCGCCACCCAACCGCCGGCGCTGGTGGCGACGCTGGCGCGCACGCCGCCAAGCCGCGCGGCGAGTGCGGCAGGGTTGGCGCGCTCGAGCTGCGATTCCTCGGAGGGCGCGTTGACGACGACGGCGCCGACGCGCCGCCCGCCACGCAACACGAACCAGACGCCGCGCTCCTCGGGCGCGTCCATCAGCTCGGCGGTCACGCTGCGGCGTGATCCACCGGTGCTCTCGAGGGACTCGGAGCCGGCGGGGAGATGCACGGCGCCCCCGGGAAGCGCGGCGATCGGCGTGCCGACGTCTCCACTCGGCGCACCGAGGCGCAGCGCGAGCATGTCGGCGAGCCAGGGCACGAAGGGCGCGCGGACGGGAAGCTGGGTGGCGGCAGGATCGAGGCGCGACGCGACGAGCACGTAGCCGGGGCCGGCGACGATCCACGGCTCGCCACCGGCCGTCGCGAGCGTATCCGACGGCGCCACGCCGGCGCGAACGAGCGTGTAACGCTCGGAGGCCGAGACCGCGTCGAGGCGGCCGCCGTGCGCGATGGCCGGCGAGCGGTCGACGGCGCCGTAGCGCCACGGGATGCCGAGGCGCTCGAGCTCGCGGTTGGCGGCGCCGAGCCGCACCGGTTCGGGGGGCACGATCAGCGCGGGCAGGTTCGCGGCGACGTCGGCCGACGCGATGCGCACCACGTTGCCCGCCGTGGCCCGTCCGTCGGCGACGAGCGTGGAGAGCGCGGTCGCCGCGAACGAACCCGCGGACGGATCGGCGACGACGGCGGGTGGAGGTCCGATCCAGAGCGCGAACCAGCGCGCATCGTCGGCGGGGAAATCGTCGGGTGCAAGCTCGACGCGACCGGCAGTCCAGCCGCGCTCGGGGGGCGTGGCGCGGAGCACGATCGGCTCGTCGCGCCCGGTGGCGCCGCGCGCCAGCGTTCGATCGCCGAGGAGGATGCGGAAGTCGACGGAATCACGGGTCTCGACGCGCGCGGTGATCGTGCCGCGGGGGGTCCAGCGCGGCGGATCGACGACGGCGGAGAGGACGGCGCGATTTTGCGGCGGTGCCCCGGAGGGCACGAAGAGGGCGAATGGCAGGTCGACCGGCACGGCGGCGGACCACGCGGACCGCTGCGCATCGGTGGCGACGGCGACGCTGCGCGACGGCAGGTTCGCGTCGCGCGCCGAGGTAGCGGCGCGGGCGAGGGCACGGGTGAGATCCCCTGCCCCTTCGGAGGGGCCGATGCGCGCGAGCTCGGCGAGGAGCGCGTCGCGCGAGCCGCCGCGCACCCGACCGTCGGCGGTGACGAGCCAGAGCCGGTCGGCCGGCGTGGCAGCGTCGATCAGCCGGCGGGCGGCGTCCTTCAATCGATCGAAGACCTGCTTGCCGCCCACCACCGCCGTGGTGGAGAGCGAGTTGTCGAGGACGACGGCGACGGCGGTCGGTCCGTGGCCGACGCCAAGTCCGGGCAGGAACGGCCGCGCCGCCGCGAGTGCCAGGGCGAGCACGATGAGCACCCGCAGCATCATCAACAACAGGTTGCGAATGCGGAGCGAGCGACTGTGCTCCGCCTCGGCGCGCTGGAGATAGCGCGCGGCGGGGAACTCGACGCGCGTCGCGACGTTGCGTCGCAGCAGATGCAACAGCAGCGGAACGGCGACCGCGGCCCCGAGCGCGAGCCAGAGCGGAGCGAGAAAACTCATGTGCGACGCTCGCGCGCGCCGAACGCCAGCCGGAGCGGAATGGAGTAGGGCTGATCCGTGAGGATCAACTCGTAGCCCGCGCCGAGCGCGCCGAGGCGATCCTTCCACTCGGCGATGACGCGTTCGACCGTGGCGCGGTAGGCGGTGCGCACGTCGGAGGCGGCCGCGGGGACGTCGAGCTGGGTTTCCGGATCGGTGTAGCGCGCCTCGCCGGCGAGGGTGAAGTCGCGCTCGGCGGGATCCATGATGTGGAGGACGGTGGCGTCGTGACCGGCGGCGCGGAGCCCACGCAGGGCGGGGATCACCGCGTCGATGTCGACCAGCAGGTCGCTGATGAGGATGACCATGCCGCGGCGCGTGACGAGGCGGGCGGCCTGGCCAAGGGCGGCGGCGAGGTCGGAGGCGCGGCCATTTCCGGGCTCGTTGAGCGCGGCAACGATGCGGCGCCACTGCCCCGAGCGGGCGCGCGGCGGGACGCTGGAGCGGACGGCGTCGTCGAAGCGGATGAGCCCAACGGCGTCACGCTGGCGCAGGAGCAGGAGGGCGAGCGCGGCCGTGAGCTGCTCGGCGTAGGCGCGCTTGGTGATGCGTCCCGCGCCGACGGCGCCCCGCCAGTCCATTGAACGGCTGACGTCGAGGACGATCGTGGCGCGGAGGTTGGTCTCCTCCTCGTACTGCTTGACGACCCAGCGGTCGGCTCGGGCGGCGATCTTCCAGTCGACGTAGCGCAGGTCGTCGCCAGGCTGATAGGGACGAAAATCGGCGAACTCCACCGAGAACCCCTTCCGGGGCGACCGGTGCAGTCCGCTGAGAAAGCCATCGACGATCCAGCGTGCGACGATCTCGAAGTGCCCGAGGCCCGCCAGGGCCGCCGGATCGAAGAGATCAGCGCGATGCGATAGTTCCATTCGCTGGGAAGGTATAGGCGGGTGATCTGTGCAATGGCAGTAGGTAGTAGTGGGTAGCGGGTATCTGGATGTGGGAGACGGCGTTGCGGGGTCCTTCCCGCATCCGAGATCCGCTACCCACTACCGAAGGTGTCATCCGACAAGGGACCTCGGCGGGCACGGGGTGCTATATTTCATAGCTGCAAGCATTTCTGG
>JAEKKK010000034.1 GCA_019510405.1 Gemmatimonadota bacterium
GGTGTACACGGCGCTCGTCGAGGACGATGCGTTGTACGCGCGTACGGTGGGTGCGTGGTCCGGGGTGCCGAATGCGCTCGCGCACGACTCGTTGACGACGATCTCGGCCAATGGGTGGCATCGCGCCCGGGTGACGGAAGAGCAGATGCTGTCCGAGCCGACTCGATTCGTCACGCTCGACTACGACTGTCCCATGCCGCCGCTGCACGCGCGGTGGGATGCGTACGCGACGCGCGACGGCACGGTGCACGGCCTGCTGCTCTGGTTCGACACGACGCTCGTGCCGGGCATCGAGCTCTCGAATTCGCCGAGTGCGCCACCGGCGCTCTACGGGCAGGCGTTCTTTCCGTTGAGGCCCGCGTTCACCCTGCGCCGCGGCGATCGACTGCGCGTCGAGCTGCGCGCCGTGCTCGCCGGCGACGACTATGCGTGGAGCTGGATGGCGGAGGACGACGCCGGCCATGTCGCGCGGCACACGACGCTGCGCTCGCTCCCGCTCGATCCCGCGGCGCTCGCGGCGCGCTCCGATCACTTCACGCCGCGTCGATCGGAGGAGGGCGAGGTCATCGCCGCCCTGCTCGGCGCGGCAGATGGCCGGACGACGTTCGGTGAGCTCGCCCGGTTGCTGCACGGCCGCTTCCCCGAGCGGTTCGCAACGGAGCAGAGCGCGCTCGATTACGCGGCACGGCTGGAGGATCTGTGGGCACGCTGAGTCTGGAATCGGCGCCGGCGACCAACGCGTCGGCCGCAGCGTGCGAGCGCGAGCGGACGTGGCGGCTGTTGATCGCCTGCGCGCGCCACGCGGCCGGCCTGACCGGTGCGACCGAAGTGGTGTCGGTGGCGACGACGGTCGACGATTGGGCCCATGTCGAGCGCCGTGCGTCGGCGCACGGGCTTCTGCCCTGGCTCGCGCGCGCGCTGTCGCAGGGTGAAGGTGCGCCGAGCGACGAGCACGCGTCGTCCGTTGCGAGGAGCGCCGATCGCGCGGCGCTCATGGCGGCGGCGAACGCATGCGCGGGGCGTACGCTGGCGCAGGTGCGCCGGCTGGAGGAGCTGATCGGCGCGCTCGCCAACGTCGGCGTGACGGCGCTGCCGTACAAGGGGCCGGTGCTGTCGCTGCAGCTCTACGGCGACCTCGCGCTGCGGCAATCGGTGGACCTCGACCTCGTCGTCCCGTTCGATGCATACGATGTGGCGCGCGCCGCGCTCGTGCGACGCGGGCTGCCGCCGCGCTGGGGCCACACGGTTCGGCAGGAGCAGACGCTCTTCGCCTGGCTCGGCCACGCGCCGTTCGGCCAGGGCGACGACTTCGTCGAGCTGCACTGGCGATTCGCGGACCGGCGCTTCCCCTTCGCGCTGGACGCGCGCGACGTGCTGCGTCGTGCGCAGCAGGCGCGCGTCGCCGGCCGGATGCTCCCGCTCATGGCGGCCGACGATCTGCTCGCCGTGCTCTCCATGCACGCGGCGCGGCATCTCTATGAACGGCTCGAGTGGGTGTCTGGGGTGACGCGACTCCTCGTCGCCGCGCCGGTGGCGCCGGCCGCGCTGATGGCGCGGGCGCGCGCGCTCCGCGCGGGGCGCACGCTCGCGGTGAGCGTGCACGTCGCGGCGCAGCTGCTCGACTTCCCCCTCGACGACGCCTGGCGTCGCGCGCTGGCCGTCGATCCCGCGGCATCACCGCTCGCCGAGCGGATGGTGCGCGAGCTGGCGGCGCACGAGCTGCGGGATACGCCGTGGCCGGAGGGTGCGGCGCTGGTGCGTCGATACGGCGAGCTGGTGGACACGCGGCTGGATCGCGCGCGGCTGTTCATGCACGCGGCGCTGGATCCGACGGCGAAAGACCACGATGCCGTGGCGCTACCCGATGCGCTGGTGCCGCTGCATCGCGTGATCCGCCCGCTCCGATTGGCGCGACGATACTGGCGGGGATGAGGGGATGCGGGGATGCGGGGATGGGGAACGCCTCCGTCATCCCGAGCGACCTGAGTCTCATCCCGAGCGAGCGCAGCGAGTCGAGGGATCCGCACTTGCTGAGCGGCGAGCGGCTTCGCCCTGCGTTCAGCCCAGCGGCGAGCGGACAGCGGCGAGCGGAAAGCGCTCAGCGACTGCGTCCCAGGTCGGTCACTCATTGTTGCGCCCCGCGCGCGCCGTGGTGATCATGACGTGCGCAGCCGCGTGATCGCGCGGACTCCGCATCGATCGGCACCGAGGAGCCACAGTGGACGTGATCGGATCACTACGCCTGCGTACGGGCGTGCTCGACGAGTATCGGGACGTGCTCGCGCCCTCGGCGCTGGAGGCGATCGCGGCGCTGGCACGCTTCGACGCGCGGCGCCGCGAGCTCATGCAGGCACGCATCGACCGGCGTGCGCGGCGGCGGCGGGATCACGAGCGCATCGGCTTTCTCCCTGACGATGCATCGATCGCGGGGACGAACATCACCGTCCGCGACGCCCGGGCTGGGAACTTCGACGGCAGCACGATCCCCGACGACCTGCAGCGCCAGTGGATCCAGGGCACCGGTCCCGCGACGCGTCCGCGCGCGCGGACGGAGCAAAGCATCCGCAACGTGTGCTACGCCCTGCTCTCCGGCGCCGATGGCTGGATGTTCGACGGGGAGGATGCGCTCGGGCAGGTGGACACGATGTCGCTCGACAACCAGCGCAACCTGCGGCTGGCGTACGAGCGCGCCGATGTTTTCATGACGGCGGCCGAGGGCGTCGCCGGCGAGATGAACGCGTGGGCGAACGACTTCCTCGGCCGGACGATCATCCCCGACTGGCGCACGCAGCTCGACTTCACGACGCGGATCTACCGCGCGCGCGGACTGCACCTCGACGACCGGCACGTCGCGCACGCGACGGGTGCATCGCTCTCGGCGTCGATCGTCGACGTCGCGCTGTACGTCGGGAGCAACCATGCGCGGCTGCGCGGCGAGGGACGGAGCATCGTGCTCTACCTGCCGAAGATCCAGAGAGCGGAGGAGGCCGCGCTGTGGAGCGACCTGCTCGACGCGACGGAGGTGCACTTCGGTCTACCGGCGGGGACGATCAAGGTGTACGTGCTCGTCGAGCAGCTCGAAGCGTCGTTCCAGCTGATGGAGATCCGCGCCGCGCTCGGCATGCACTTCGTCGGCTTCAATACGGGACGCTGGGACTACATCAATAGTGTGTCGGATGCGTGCGCGTGGGACCCGACGTTCGTGAACCCGAACATCGACGCGATCACGATGACGTACGGCTACATGCGCGTGTACGAGGATCGCGTGCGTCGCGCCGTGAACACGCCGGATCGCAACGGGCGGTTCGCGCTCTGGCAGGGCGGGATGGAGCCGAACATTCCCGTCGGGTCCGCCCAGGGAGTGCAGGCGAGCATGGCGCGCGCGGTCGCCGGTGCGGAGCGCGAGCAGCGCGACGGCGCGAGCGGGAAGTGGGTCGCGCACTGGAAGATGGTGCACATCGTTCGGCCGGTATGGGATCGCGCGAACGAGCAGAACCAGCTCGGCCGCTCCTTTCCGCGGCTGACGTATTCGCAGTCGGATGCCGACGGGCTGATGATGCTGGAGCCGGCGCCGCGGACGATCCGCGGCGCGCGCGACCTGATCAGCGTCGCACTGCAGTATGGCAACGCGTTCCTGCGCGGCTTCCAGGCGGCGGCGCTCAAGCCGGCCGACTTCTTCGGCAACGACGACGTGCTCTATCTCATGGAGGACATGGCGACCGGCGAGATCCGGCTGAGCATCCTCTGGGAGTGGGTGCACAAGGGAGCAAGGCTCACGGCTTCCGATCCGAGTGTCGGTGTCAGCGAGGGTGAAGCATTCACTCTCGCGCTGTGCCGGCGGCTGATCGCCGAGGAGTACGAGAAGCTCCAGCACGCCGACACACGCGACGTGCACGACGACTCGAAGGGGACGACGCTCCCGATCGCACGGGAGATCGCCGAGACCTACGTCGCGGCGCCGGTGAAGGCGCCGTGGTACGTGGACCTGCTGAACATCACGCTCGGGCTGTCGGACGTTGCGACCGCGCGGGGGCGGATCGAGCAGTACATGGACGCGTTCGCGGCGGACGGGACGCGGATCACGCAGAACCTCGACTTCTCGTAACGGCGGCGCGGTCGGCGATCGGCGCCCAGCGCGTGCGTCCCAGCGCGACCAGTACGGCGAGCGCGCCGAGCACCAGGTTGATGATCACGGCGCTCCCCTCGCCGCGCAGGAGATGGAAGGGGATGGCGAGCGCCATCATCGTCGCCAGGCCGAACGCGGCGAGCGGGGTGAGGATCGGCCGGACGCGCGTCGCGGCCGGGAGGAGCAGTCCGATCGCGCCGGCGAGCTCGGCGACGCCGATGAACCGCACGAGAGCGATGGGGGGGCCGGCGACCCAGGGTGCGCGCTGGATCGCCACTTCAATTGGCGCGACCGCGTGGGTGTAGCCGACGAGGAGGAAGAGGGCGGCGAGGAGCAGCTGCCCCGCCCAGAGGGTGACGTTCAGGGCGCGAGCTGGGCGGGCGGGCGCGGTGGCGGGCAGGGTCGTGGAGTGAGCAAGCATGCGTGCCTCCGGAATGGGTCGAGGTTCAGCCTACCATGGTTCCGGATTCCGGCACTAGCCGTCAGATTCTGTCAGTAGCGTTCCATTCCTGGAACGATCGAGTCAGACTCGGGAGTCAGACTCGGGAGTCAGACTCGGGGGGTATGCTCGATATTGCGGATCTGCGGGTCTTCGTCCGGATCACCGATGCGGCGAGCATCTCGGGGGCGGCGCGGGCGCTCGGGATGCCCAAGTCGTCGGTGAGCCGGTCGCTCACCCGGATCGAGGGGAGCGTCGGGGCGACGCTCGTCGAGCGATCGACGCGCCGGCTCCGGCTCACCGACGCCGGGCTGCTCCTCCAGCGCCATGCGCGACGCATCCTCGAGGAGGTCGGTGAAGCGGAGGACGCGATCGCGGGATTCGTCGGCGTGCCGCGCGGCACCCTGCGTGTCAGCGCCCCTCCCTCGTTCGCTGCCGGCCCGCTCGCGCCGATGCTCCCGGCGTTCGTGGCGCGCTATCCAGAGCTGCGCGTGGTGCTCAGCTTCGACAACCAACCGATCGTCGTGCTGCCGGACGACGTCGACGTCGCGATCCGCGCCGGAGCGCTCCCGGATTCCGACCTCGTCGCGCGCCGGCTCGCGCGGACGGAGCTCTGGACCTGCGCGAGTCCGGCGTATCTGTCCGCGTTCGGCACGCCGACGACGGTGGAGGAGCTGAGCGGACACCAGCGCGTCACGCTGTTCGATCGCCGAACGACCTGGCGGTTCCGCACGCCGGCCGGCCCGACGCAGGAGCTCGCAGTGGATCCCGGTCTCGTCGTGCCGGAGCATGCGATCGCGCGCACGGTGCTGATCGGCGGCGCGGGGATCGGGCAGCTGCCCGTGTATCACGCACGCGACGCGATCGCGGACGGCACGCTCGTGCGTCTCCTCCCCGACCACGAGGGCGAGCGCGTCGACGTGCATGCGCTCTATCCGCGACAGCGCAGTCTTTCCGCGAAGGTGCGCGCGTTCGTCGACGCGCTCACCGCGCATCTCGCGCCGTCGTGATGCTGCGCGCACTGGTCCTCTACTTCCTCGGCCTCGGCACGTGGGGCTTCGGCGGGCCGGTGGTGCTCGTCGAGCGGATGCGCCGCGACCTGCAGGAAGCGCGCGGCTGGTTCACCGTGGCCGAATTCAAGGAAGCGATCGCGCTCGCCCAGCTCGCGCCCGGTCCGCTCGCCGCGCAGGTCGCGATCTATCTCGGCTGGCTGCGCGCCGGGTTCGTCGGAGCGACGCTGGTCGGCGTCGCGTTCGTCGCGCCGTCGTTCGTCATGGTGCTCGCGCTCAGCGCGGCGTACGTGAAGTTCGGCGGACTGTCGTGGATGCAGGGTGCCTTCTACGGGGTCGGCGCGGCAGTCATCGCCATCATCGGCTTCAGCGCGTGGAAGCTCGTGCGGAAGACGGTCGGGCGAGACGTGCTGCTCTGGGGGATCGTCGGCACGAACGCGGTGGTGACCGCGCTGACCGAACGCGAGATCCTCTCGGTGATCGTCGCGAGCGGACTGCTCGCGCTCGGCGTGCGCGCGTGGCCACGCCGCCGCCCCACGGCGGCGCTGCTCGTCATCCCGCCGTGGCTGCTCACCGGCCTGCACGGGAGCGCCGAGCCCGCGCTTTTGACGCGGATCGGCCTGTACTTCGCCAAGGCGGGTGCGCTGGTGTTCGGCTCCGGGCTCGCGATCGTGCCCTTCCTGCACGGCGGCACGGTCGTCGACATGCACTGGCTCACCGAACGGCAGTTCCTCGACGCGGTGGCCGTGTCGATGATCACGCCGGGCCCGGTGGTCATCACGGTGGCGTTCATCGGCTATGTCGTCGCGGGACCGCTCGGCGCCGTCGCCGCGGCGATCGGTGTGTTCCTGCCGGCGTATCTCATCGTCGTCGTGGTCGCACGCTGGTTCCAGCGCGTGGCGCAGAACCAGGCGCTGCGGGCGGCGGTGGATGGGGTGACCGCCGCGGCGACCGGCGCGATCGCCGGCGCGGTGATCGTGCTCGCACGGCGCGCGATCATCGACGGGCCGACGCTGTTCATGTTCGCCGCGGCGCTCGCCGTCGTGCTCTGGGTGCGCAAGGTACCCGAGCCGGTGCTCCTGCTGGCCGCCGGGCTCGCGGGGATCCTCCTACGCGGAGCCTGAGCATGCGATGCTCGCTCGTCCTGCTCGGAACGGTCGCGCTCGCGACCA
>JAEKKK010000035.1 GCA_019510405.1 Gemmatimonadota bacterium
TCGGCTTCTTCACCACGGACTGGCAGCCGCGCTCGACCAGGATCTCGTTCGGACACGACATCGAGACGAGCTGGCTGCTCGTCGAGGCGGCGGACGCAGTGGGCGATGAAGCGCTTCGCATGCGCGCGCACGACGCGGCGCTGCTGCTCGCGGCCTCGGTGCTGCGGCGCGGCGTCGACGCCGAGTTCGGCGGCCTGTTCAACGAGTCCAACGGTGACACCCTCGACACCGACAAGGAATGGTGGCCGCAGGCCGAGGCGATCGTCGGCTTCCTCGCCGCGTACCAGCAGAGCGGCGACGAGGCTCTGCTCCGCCCTGCGCTCGACACGTGGCGGTTCGTCGAGCGGCACGTGGTGGATCGCCGGAACGGCGAGTGGCGCCGTCGCGTCTCGCGCTCGGGCGAAGAGTCGCGCGGGGGTGAGAAGGTCGGCCCGTGGAAGTGCCCATACCACAACGCGCGCGCCTGCCTCGAGATCATGAGCCGCGTGGACGCGCTGCTCGCGCCCACAGTGGAACGAACGGCGGTCTGACCCTTCGGTGCTCGAGGCCATCATGCGCTTCACTCCCCGCCGCGCCAATGACTCTCGCCTGATGGCGGCGCTCGGCGCGTTCGCGATGTTCGCGCTCACCAGCGCATGTTCGCCAAGCAGCCGTTCCGCATCCCCGCATCCACCCATCCCCGCATCCCCGCTCGAAGGTCCGACCGACCTGCACGCCACCGCCGACACCCGCGCCCTGTTCTTCAACCTGCGCCGGCTCGCGCGCGAGCACGTGTTGTTCGGCCACCAGGACGACCTCGCGTACGGCTACGACTGGATCGCCGAGCCGGGGCGGTCCGACGTGAAGGAGAGTGCCGGCGCCTATCCCGCGCTGTACGGTTGGGAGGTGAGCGGCATCGAGAAGGACGCGCCACGCAACATCGACAACGTCGACTTCACTCGCATGCGCGAGTGGATCGCCGAGGGGTACCGGCGCGGCGGGGTGATCACGATCAGTTGGCACGTCGGCAATCCGCTCACCGGCGGCAACGCGTGGGATACGACCTCGGCGGTCACGACGATCCTGCCCGGCGGCGTCCGTCACGAGCAGTTCAAGCGATCGCTCGACAAGCTCGCCTCATTCCTCGCGGCCCTCCGTGCCCCTTCAAAGCTCACCGGCGCGGATGCACCGATCCCGATCATCTTCCGTCCCTGGCACGAGCTGACCGGCGGCTGGTTCTGGTGGGGCGTGCCGCACACGAAGAACGACGAGTTCGCGCGGCTCTGGCGATTCACCGTCGAGTATCTGCGCGACGTGAAGGGACTGCACAACCTGCTCTACGCCTACGCACCGAACGCCGCCGGGCCGACCGGCGTGGACACGTACATGTCGGGCTATCCCGGCGATGCGTACGTCGACGTACTGGGCTACGACCGCTACCTCGACCCGCCGGTGTCGGCGGCGCAGATCCAGTCGTTCACGCGCGAGCTGTCGTGGGTCGTGCGGCAGGCCGAGTCGCGCGGGAAGATCCCCGCGCTGACGGAGACCGGAATGACCGCCGTGCGCGACTCGCTCTTCTGGACGCAGCGGCTCGCGCGGATCGTCGAGGGCGATAGTCTCTCGCGACGCATCGCCTACGTGATGGTGTGGCGCAACGCGAACCGCGCCGGCCGCACCGACGAGCACTTCTTCGCCCCGTATCGGGGGCAACAAAGCGAACGAGATTTCCGCCGCTTCAAGGCGGACCCGCTGTTCCTGTTCGAAGACGAACTGCCGAACATGTACCAACCCCTCCCCGCGTCGAGCCGTTGACGCACCCCCCACCATCCCCACTCCCGCCATGACGAGAGCCAGACTCGGCGTGCTGTTCGTGTGTACCCTCACCGTCGCCGCGCCGCGTGCGTCGGCCGGCCAGGCCGCCGCCGATCCGATCGGCCGGCGCGTCGAAACGCTGCTGCGCCAGATGTCGGTCGAGGAGAAAGTCGGCCAGATGACGCAGATCGCGCTGCAGAGTGTGTCGAGTCGCGCCGGCACGCCCACCGTCGCCGTGCAGATCGACTCTGCGAAGCTCGACTACGCGATCAACCAGCGGCACATCGGGGCGTTGCTCAACGTGTACAACGTCGCGATGTCCCCCGAAGAATGGCGCGACGCCACCGCGATGATCGACCGCTTTGCCAGACGGGCGCACCTCAAGATCCCCGTCATCTATGGGATTGATGCAGTTCATGGGCAAATCTATCAGACGCGGAGCACGATCTTCCCGCAGAACATCGCCATGGCGGCGACGTTCGACCGGCAGCTCATGCGGCGCGCGAGCGAGATCACGGCGTACGAGACGCGCGCGAGCGGCATCCCGTGGAACTTCTCCCCCGTGCTCGACCTCGGCCGCCAGCCGCTCTGGCCGCGCTACTACGAGACCTTCGGTGAGGATCCGTACGTCGCGTCGCAGATGGGCGTCGAAGCGGTGCTCGGCTACCAGCGCGATCCGTGGCCCGGGCTGGAGCCGCTGCTCGGCGCCGGCGGCGCGAAGCCGAAGATGTACGGCCCCGTGTTCGTCGCCGCGTCGGCCAAGCACTACCTCGGCTACTCGATGCCGCTGAGCGGCAAGGATCGCACGACGGCGTGGATCCCCGAGCGCGAGCTGCGCGAGCTCTTCCTGCCGAGCTTCCGCGCCGCGATCAACGCCGGGATCCGCACCGTGATGGTGAACTCGAGCGACATCAACGGCATCCCGGTGCACGCCGATCCGAAGATCCTCACCGATCTGCTCCGCAAGGAGCTCGGCTTCACCGGCGTCGTCGACTCCGATTGGGAGGACATCATCCGGCTCTACCGCATTCACAACATCGCGAAGACGAACAAGGAAGCGGTGCGCGAGGCGGTGATGGCGGGGATCGACATGAGCATGGTGCCGAACAGCTGGTCGTTCACCGACGACCTGCTCGCGCTCGTGAAGGAGGGCGCCGTGCCGATGTCGCGCATCGACGAGGCCGTGCGCCGCATCCTCAGGATGAAGCTCGAGCTGGGCGCCTTCGAGAACGACGTCGCCGATCCGGCGATGATGGCCAACATCGGTGCGCCGGCGTTCCAGGCGGTGAGCCGCGAGGCCGCGGCCGCTGCGGTCACGCTCCTGAAGAATGATCGCAACCTGCTGCCGCTGGCGAAGTCGGCGAAGGTGTTCGTCACCGGACCGACGGCGGACTATCTGCCGTCGATATACGGCGGCTGGTCGTTCACCTGGCAGGGCACCGAGCAGGCGATGTATCCGAAGGACAAGAAGACGCTCCTCGCCGCCGTGCGCGCCCAGGTCGGCGACGCAAACGTGAAGTACGTACCGGGCTCGAAGATCAACGACTCGCTCGACGTCGCCGCGGCGGTCCAGGCGGCGGAGGGCTCCGACGTCGCCATCGTCGCGCTGGGCGAGGATGCGTACGCGGAGACGCCGGGCAACATCGACGACCTCACGCTGCCGCAGCCACAGCTCCGGCTCGCACGTGCGATCGAGGCGACGGGCGTTCCCGTCGTGCTCGTGCTGTATCACGGCCGGCCGCGCATCGTGCGCGATGCGGTGGACGGCGCACGCGCGATCGTCACCGGCTACGAGACCGGGCCGTTCGGCGGTGAGGCGGTGGCCGCGGTGCTGTTCGGCGACGTGAATCCGAGCGGGCGCCTGCCCTTCAGCTGGCCGCGCTACACCGGCGCGATCCTCAACGCCTACGACCGCGCTCGGCCGGCGGACGTCGGGGGCACCGACTCCACCAACCGCGGCTACAACCCGGAGTGGGAGTTCGGCCACGGCTTGTCGTACACGACCTTCGCCTACTCCGACCTCACGGTCGCGTCGCAGCGCGTCGCGCCGGGTGACTCGGTGCGCGTGTCGGTCACGGTGACGAACACGGGGAAGCGGGCGGGCAAGGAGCCGGTGCTGCTGTACGTCCGCGATCTGGTCGCGTCGGTCAATCCGCCGATGCGTCGTCTGCGCCGGTTCGACAAGGTGTCGCTCGAGCCGGGCCAGTCCAGGACGGTGAGCTTCGCCGTCGCGGCGCGCGAGCTCAGCTTCGTCGGCCGAGACAACAAGCTCGTGCTCGAGCCCGGCGCGTTCGACGCGATCGTCGGTCCGCTCACGGCGCGCTTCGAGGTGACGGGGGCCCGCTGAGCCAGCCGCACAACATTTGCCCATCTCGCCGCCTCTCATCGAGGAGACGGCGAGATGCGGCGAGTGCTTCGTGATGCGATGACGTTCGCGGCGTTGGCGGTGGTGGCCGGCGCCTGCACGGTAGAAGACCCGAAGGATGCGCGCGCGGCGGACAGCGCGGCCGCTGCGACGAGCAAGAGTCCGCCGGCCACTACTGCCGGCGCTGCGACTCCGGCGAGTGCCGCTACGACGACTTCGAGCTCGGGCGCGACGGCGCCGGAGAGCGCGTCGGCGCGGACGCCGGTCGGCGGGGCTGGGACTGGAGGAGGCGCCCCCACCTCGGCGTCCGGCGCGCAGAACAACCTCTCCCCCGACAGCGTGGACGTCGGGCGCCGCGGCAAGGGCGCGCTCGTCCCGCAGTCGCGGATGCGGCTCGAGGTCGATCTTTCGGCCAAGCAGCTCACGGCGTTCGACGGCGACCAGAAGCTCGCCACGTATCGCATCGCCATCGGCTCGACGCAGTGGCCGACGCAGACGGGACAGTGGGAGGTGAAGCAGGTCGTCTGGAATCCGGAGTGGATCCCGCCCAAGGAAGAGGCGTGGGCGGAGGACAAGGATCCCAAGGCGCCCGGCGCGCCGGACAATCCGCTCGGCCGCGCCCAGCTCGTCTACGATCCTCCGCGCACGGTGCATGGCACGAACGATCCGTCTTCGATCGGGAAGGCGGTGTCGCACGGCTCGATCCGGATGGCCAACGCCGACATCATCCAGCTCGGCCGGCGCGTGATGGAGATGGCGGGCGCACCGAAAGACGATTCCTTTTATCAGCGCGTCGCGCAGAACCGCACGGAGAAGGTCGTCGTGGATCTGCCGCAGCGCGTGCCCATCCGCGTCTACTGACGCGGCTGGCGAACCAAACCGCTCCGCCGGGCCTTCGTCGACGGCACGACCTCATTCACGCTTCGGAGTTCATCCATGCCAGACCCCTCGACGATCCTCCCGGCGGGCACGCCGGCGCCCGACTTCACTTTGCCCGTGACGCCGGACCAGACGCTCTCGCTCTCCGACTTCCGTGGGCGTCCGGTGATCCTCGCCTTCTATCCGAACGACTTCAGCCCCGTCTGCGGCGACCAGCTCGGCCTGTACAACGAGATCCTCTCCGAGTTTCACAAGCATCACGCCGAGCTCGTCGGAATCTCCGTCGACAGCAGCTGGTGTCACGGCGCCTTCAGCTCGATCCGTAAGCTGCACTTCCCCCTGCTCGCCGACTTCGAGCCCAAGGGCGCGGTGTCGCGGCAGTACGGCGTGTACCGTGGTCACGAGGGCACGGCGGCGCGCGCGCTGTTCGTCATCGACGGCGACGGGATCATCCGCTGGAGCTACCTCTCCCCCGTCGGTGTGAACCCGGGAGCGGACGGCATCCTCGAGGCGCTCGAAGCACTGGACTCTCACGCGGGAGCGAAGGCGTGACCACCACTCAACAGGGTACGCTCCGCTCGCCGGTGACCGAGCAGGATCACATGCTCGGTCCCGTGGGCGCGCCGATCACGCTGGTCGAGTACGGCGACCTGCAATGTCCGCACTGCCGCCGAGCGCATGGCGTGGTGCCACGCGTGATGCGCCGCCTGGGAGACCGGATGCGTTTCGTCTTCCGCCACTTCCCGCTCACCGAGAGCCACCCGAACGCGCTGCACGCCGCCGAAGCGGCGGAGAGCGTCGCGGCGCAGGCGGGAGAGAAGGGCTTCTGGAAGATGCACGACCTGCTCTACGAGCATCAGCCGGAGTGGGAAGACGCGCCGGACGACGCGCGCATTCTCGAGCTGGCGCGCGAAGCCGGCGCGGATCCCGACGTCGTCGCCTCCGATCTCGACAGCGCTCGCTACGAGGAGCAGATCAAGGAGAACTTCATGAGCGGGGTGCGCAGCGGCGTGAACGGTACGCCGACCTTCTTCATCAATGGACGCCGCTTCGACGGCGACTGGACGAGCGTGGACACGTTCGTCGCCGCGCTGGAAGCGGCGGCACCGTGACCGAGGAGAGTCGAGTCCGGGGCGACGCAATCGCGAACCCGATCGACAGCCGCAACGCGACGGATGAGCGTGAGTGGATCTCGGCCACCGTCGGCGCGTCCGGCTATCGCACCGACGTGCAGGCGGGCCCGCACTCGTTCGTCGCCGACGAGCCAATCGCGCTCGGCGGCTCGGGACTCGGCCCGACGCCCTACGAGCTACTGCTCGGCGCCCTGAGCTCGTGCATGGCGATGACGCTGCGCATGTACGCCGATCGCAAGAAGTGGCCGCTCCAGAGCGTGACGGTGCAGCTCCGGACGGAGAAAGCACACCAGAAGGACTGCGAACGCTGCGACACCGCTGACGTGGGCCCGCCGCGCGTCGCGCGCCGCATCGAGCTCGCCGGCCCGCTGAGCGACGAGCAGCGCACGCGACTGCTGCAAATCGCGGATCGCTGCCCGGTCAAGCAGACGCTCGAGCGGGGACTGAAGGTGGAGACAGTGTCGCGGTGAGTGCGTGACGGCGTGCTCTAACGGCGTGCTCTGACGGCGTGCTCTGACGGCGTGCTCTGACGGCGTGCTCTGACGGCGTGCTCTGACGGCGTGCTCTGGACCCGGGCTGCGTGTGCTCGACGCCGCGAGAATGGTTGTGGACGACGTCAATCGGCTACTCGCGAGTCGCCTGCCCAACGCGAGGCAGGTTCGCGAGGCGGCGGAGTCGATTTCGGCGAATATCCAGGAAGGATTCGGCCGTGACGCCGGGCCAGACCGCAACCAGTTCCTCCGGTTTGCCCGGGCTTCGGCCGAGGAGGCGAACGACCGGCTGCGAGCGCGATTCGCCGCGGAAGACATTCCGGCGAACGTCTATTGGCCACTACACCATCGCCTGGTCGCGATCGTGCGAATGCTGACAAACCTGATGTCGGAAGGGAAAAGACGGTAGCGCCAAGTTGGCGAGACTCCGGCGTGCCTCGCAACCCACCAGCGCCGTTAGAGCACG
>JAEKKK010000036.1 GCA_019510405.1 Gemmatimonadota bacterium
AGCGCCCGCTCGGGGCGAATCGATCAGGATGACGGACAGCTGGCGCTCGGTCGCCGCGAGCGCGGTCGTGAGCCCGGCGATTCCACCGCCGAGGAGGAGCAGGTCGGCGTCGGCGCTCATGCGAGCGTTGTGCGTCTTGCGGCCAAGGGTGGCATGTGCGCAATCTCACTCGCGGGCGCGGCGCGTTCCAGGGCGTGCATGGCAGGCGCTGAAACCCGTGCTCCCCGACGCGCGTACGAGAGGTCAGACCAGTTCGGGAGACCGTACCATGCTTCGCACCATCTTCATGATCGGCCTGTTCGCCATCGGCGGGCTGTTCCTCCTCAAGATCGCGTTCGGCCTGTTTGGCTTCGCGTTGGGGCTGTTCGGCGTGCTGCTCGCGCTGGCCATCAAGGTCGTGATCATCGGTGGTTTGATCTACCTGGTGATCAGGATCTTCAGTCCGGATACGGCACGGAGGCTGAGACAGAAGTGGAGCGGAAGCTCGTACTGATCCTCTCGCGTCCGTGAAGAAAAAGAGGTGCGTCTCTCCGTGAGAGACGCACCTCTTCGTTTTGTGGGGCCCTCAGTGGCTGTGGTTCGTGCCGTCCAGCTCGTCCACCACCGCCCACACCAGCATCGGGACCATGATCTCGTGGTGGCCGGTGATCTCGTAGCCTTTCCCGCTGTGCAGGGTCGGTCGCTGGACGACGTTCATGCGCGGCCGGTAGTGGCGCTGCATGTCGAGATCGACGCTCGTGAAGTTCTCTGGTTTCCCATCGCCGAGGTTGCGCGCGATGGTGAGCGCCTTGAGGAACACCTCCGGCATGATCACCGCGCTGCCGAGGTTGAGCACGACGCCGCCGTCGTCGAGCGCGGTGAGCGAGTGCGCGAGTCGGCGGAAATCGCGATGGCTGGTGTCGCCGATCGCGGCGCCGTTCGCCGCCGGGTGTTGATGGATGATCTCCGCGCCGAGCGCGGCGTGCACCGAGAGCGGGATGCCGAAGCGGCGCGCCGCGAGCAGCAGCGAGAGCTCGGGGTTGGCGAGTGACGGCTGCGCGTCGAGCGCGCGACCGAGCGACTCGCCCATCCCGACCCCGTCGCGCATCCCCGCGACGAACGCTTCGTTCATCTCGCGCCCCGTTTCGTCGGCCATGCCGAAGGTGCCGTCGCGAAGTCCGGCGGCGACGTCCTCGGACGTGGCGCCGAATCGCGCCACCTCGTAGTCGTGGATGGCTGCCGAGCCGTTCATCGCGATGTGCGTCACGATGCCGCGGCGCATCAGCTCGATGAGCACGGGTGCAAGCCCGGTCTTCACGACGTGGCCGCCAAGCATGACCACCACGCCGCGCTTGCGGCGCGCCGCTGCGGCGATGGCACCGACGACGGCGCGGAAGTCGCGCGCGACGAGGACGTCGGGGAGTGCGCGGAGGAAGGCGTGGAAGGAGCGATCGTGGGCGGGAGGCTGCGCGAAGTCGCGCGCACTCACCTTGTTCTCGCGCACCGCGACCGGAACGGTGCGTACGGCCGCGAGGTCCGCCTCGCCGCGTGGCGCAGCGTCGGCGGAGGAAGCTACCTGGCGCTCGTCCGCGCCGTGGCTGGACGGTACGATTTGAGGTACAGGTTGAGGGAGCCGATCTTCAAGCCGGACTTCATCTGCAGCATGATGTGGTTCTCGTCATCCGAAAGCCAGACCTCGGCGTGTCCGTTCTCGGAGAAGATCCCTCGCGATTTGATGACGGGCTGCACGACGATCGCATCGAACTCGCCGCCCGGAACGCGAATGCGTTCGCGCCGCAGCACCTTGATCGTCACGGGGTTGCGGTCGGGGCGGAAGTAGCGATCGAAGGTGTACGTCTCACCGACGGTGAGCGGGATGGTCCGCAGGAAATAAAGGAAGGAGCCGTCGTCGAGGGGATTGCTCACGCTCTTCTGTTCGGCTTCCCCGTTCTCGGTGAACACCGCGCGCTCCGGGAAGATCTCGAAGTTGCGCTCGACGTCGCGGCTTCCCTCGTTGAGGTCCTGCCGGAAGCGGAGTGAGTTCCCGCTGCGCGTATCGATCCAGCTCTCGTAGCGATCGTTGACGCGGTAGAAGAAGGTGCCGCCCCGGACGGTGAAGACGGTGTGCCACGTCTCGCGGCCGCGCACGTCCTTGATGCCCTCGACTTCCATACTGCCGCCGCCGACGCGGAGCGCGCCGAAGCGCACCTCGTACTCGAGGCGCTCCCCGACGCCGAACGGCACGGCGAGCCGCGCGCTGTCCTGCGCGAAGGTCGCGGGGGCCGGCACGAGGAGCGCGAGCGCGAGAACGCGCGAGAGCAGGCGGGAAGCCAGGGTCATGCGCGCGCGGCGCGGACTCTGCGACCTCGTGCGCCGCGCGCGAATCGCAGCAGGGCGAGCGCGTCGCTCCAGGTCCGAACTCTGGTCTCGCGCGAGCGCACGTCGTAGCGCGGCGCCAGCTCCACGGTCTCGATGCGCCGAGCATGCGGAGCGGCACGCAGCAGCAGGTCGACGTTGGCCGCCCACCCTTCGCCCTGGAGCAGCGGCGCGTCGCCGCGCTCCTTGATCAGGTCGCGGATGACGGACACGCGGTAGAGCCGGAGCGCACCGAAGGGATCGCGCACGCCGGCGACGGAGACGAAGGGCCGCGTGACCCAGGGAGCGACACGGCGCAGTGTCCGCACCGGCGGCGGCACATTCGCCGCGTCCGCCGGCCGTTCAGCGACGACGATGTCCGCCCCGCCGTCGAACCGCTTGATGAGCTCGGGCAGGTGCTCGGGCTGGTCGGTGAAGTCGGCCTGGAGGACGACGAACGCGTCGCGACGCGGATAGCGTGTCCGGCGCGACGCCTCGCGGCACAGCGCATCCACGGCGCTCGCGTAGCCGACGCGCGTCCCACCGAGGACGCTGAGCGGCATCACCTTGTGATACGGAGCGAGCGTCTCGGCCGTCGCGTCGGTGCTACCGTCGTCGTAGACGAGGACCTCATACTCGCGCGGCTGCTCCTGGAACACCTTGCGAAGGCGCCAGATCAGCAGGCCAACGGTCTGAGCCTCGTTATAGGCAGGGATGCAGAAGTACAGCACGTCTGTGGAGGGGCGCGAGGGAAGGCGTAAGGTAAGGTAGGGGTGGCAGCAGGACGCTCGCCACCCTTGAAGCCTTCTCGACAAGGAGTGATACCCTGGCCTCTCCGTCACGCTCGTGCCGCGCGCGAGCATTCGCTTGCGAGCGCGGATGGCAGCGACTAGCCTCACGCGATACGCCGTGATGCGCTCCCGATGAGCCGCGCGGTTCGCGTGAACCTCTTCGGAGAGACTCGATGCGCCGTGCCGTGCTCGCCCTCCTTCTGACCGGAATCGGCTGCGCGTCCGCCGCGCGCACCTCGCCGACGACACCGGTCGCAGCCGAGGCGCCGCCGGTGGGTCAGGTGACGGCCGAGGAGCTGCGTCGCGACCTGTACGCGTTCGCCGACGACTCGATGCGCGGACGCGAGACGGGCACGGAAGACGCGACGCGCGCGATGCGCTTCCTCGTCGAACGGCTGAGAGATCGTTCCGCTGCTCAACCTCGGACCTGGCGTTCCGCCGACGAAGCGCGTCGCCGAGGGCGATCTGGTGTTCGTCGGCTACGGGTTGACGCAGAACAACCCGAAGCGCGACGACTTCGCCGGGCTGAATCTCACCGGCAAGGTCGTCGTGGTGGTGAACGGCGCACCCGCCGGCACCGACTCGGCGCGGCGCGAGCAGCTCGAAGCGCAGGGCGCGATCAGCGACCGGATCGGCCAGATCCTGCCGCACCGGCCGGCAGCGATCATCGTCCTGCTGACGGGGAAGGGGACGGAGCTCTTCGAGCAGTCGGCGCCGCAGCTCGAGCGGGCCGTCGCCCTGCGCACGAATGCGCCGGAGGTGCCCGAGAGCGAGCGGGTGATCCCGATGATCATGCTCGGCGTGCCGGTCGTGGGGTCGCCACTCCTGCCGACCGGCTGGCCCACCGACGACAAGCCGCAAGTGTTGACCGGCCGCAAGTTCACGGCGCACGTGGAGCAGGTGAAGACGCCGATCACCGGCTACAACGTGGCCGCCGTGGTGCGCGGCAGCGATCCGTCGCTGCGCAACACGTACGTCGCCTACGGCGCCCACTACGATCACGTGGGGATCCTGAACGCGGTGGGAGGAGATTCCATCGCCAACGGTGCGGACGACGACGGCTCGGGGAGCATGTCGCTCCTGGCGATCGCGCGCGTGATGCAGCAGGCGCCGGTGAAGCCGCGGCGCTCGGTGCTGTTCGTCTGGCACATCGGCGAGGAGAAGGGGCTGCTCGGCTCGAGCTGGTTCACCGACCATCCGACGGTGCCGATCGATTCGATCGTGGCGCAGCTGAACGCGGACATGATCGGGCGCAATGCGGACACGCTGCTCTACGTCGTCGGACCGCTGGCCGCGCCGAACAATCAGAGCAAGCGGTTGGGGGCGATCCTCGACAGCGTGAATGCGGCGTTCCCCACGCCATTCAGGCTGAATAGGGAATGGGATTCGGCGACGCACCCGGAGCACATCTACGAGCGCAGCGACCATTTCAACTATGCGCGCAAGGGGATCCCGATCGTGTTCGTGACGACGGGACTCCACGACGACTACCACAAGGTGAGCGACGAGGCGCGCAAGATCGATTTCGCGAAGCTGGCACGCGTGACGCGCCTGATGACCGAGATGGGGCGCGCCGTCGCGAACTCGCCGAAGCGGCCCCGCTAGCGCGCATCATCAGCAGTCTCGGTCCGTGAGTGCCAACTTTGTGCGCTCACGGGGATCGCATCGTCAGACTCAGAGGAACGGCTTCTGCCTATCCTTTCCTCTGTATCGGGGTATGAGCTGACGAGGAGGTCCGACATGATCCAGGCGACGGTGCGCCACCACCTCTCGCGCGACGACGCACAACTCGTCGCGCGCCTGATCTCGCGGGACAGCGGACAACCGGTCGAGGAGATCGAGCAAGCGATCTCGGATCAAGGGATCGACACGGTGCTCGACGATCCACGGCTGCCCGCGGCGCTGCTGCGCGAAGGACAGGGCGCACACGCCTCGCTGCCGCTGTTCTTCTACGTGATGATGCGTCACGCACTGCGGCGTGTCGGCGAGGAGGATCGCCGGCTGGCCGACTACGTGGCGGCGATGCTCATGCACTTCGGGATGCGCGACAATGCGCGGCGCATCAGCGCGGCGGATGATCAGGTGTACGACTCCCTCGCGGCGCTGTTGGCCGACGTGGACGATCCGGACGGGCGGCGCAGCTTCCTGGTGCGCACGCACCTCGGCAACTACGCGCTCTGGCTGAGCGGCCTCTTTCCCGACTACATCGAGCATCGCCGCTGGCGGCGCGGCGGCCCCGATCTCGACTACTACGAGGAGATGGGGCGGCGCGGCTTCCAGCTCGCGGCCGGCCATCGGCTCGCGGACGACCACGGGCTGTCGACGCTGTTCACCACCGCGGCCGATCGATTCGGACTGCTGCGCGCGGCGTTGAACGACGTGAGCGACTCGCTGCTCTTTCCCGACCGCCATTCGCCGGAGCGGCTCATGCGGCAGGTCATGTCGGAAGCGCGCTGGCGGCGCCTCAGCTGACCGTCACGCCGCGCCGAACCACCTCGGTGAAGGCGGCAAAGAGGTTCCGATCCCAGGGCTCGTCGCTGGCCCACAGCTCTTCCGGATGCCACTGCACGCCGACCAACCACCAGTCGTCGGTGGGCCACTCCACTCCCTCGACGATGCCATCGGGAGCGCGGGCGACCATGGCGAGCGATGGCGCGACGGTACCGACGGCCTGGTGATGCATCGAGTTCACGACGGGGCGCTCCGTTCCGAGGGCACGGGCGAGGCGTGAGCCGGGGGTGATTTCGACCTCGTGAACGCGCGCGGTGCGGGCCCACTCGCCATCATGGACGTTCGGGTTCGTCCACTCGGTGGCGATGTCCTGCACCAGCGTCCCGCCGAGGGCGACGTTCAGGATCTGCACGCCTCGGCAGATGGCGAGCGTGGGGAGCCCGCGTGCTCGGGCCGCCTGAACGAGCGCGATCTCGAACGCATCGCGACCGGCGTGCACGTCACCAAGCTTCGGATGCGGGGTAGCACGGTAGCGGGCGGGATCGACGTCCTCGCCCCCCGTGAGGACGAGCCCCGCCACACCGTCGAGCGCCGCGTCGGCGTCCTCGGGATCGAGCACCGGGAGGACGAGGGGGAGGAGCCCCGCGGCTCGCAGCGCCTGGGTGTACGCCACGTTGACGCGTAGGCGCAGGGCGCCACGGATGATCTCGGTGGTCGCTGTGACGGCGACCGGTACTAGAGGGTGCATGGCGTGCGAGGTTGCGAGGTCGTGAGCGCTCTCCTTATCCTAAGCGCTGCAGGTCCCTCCCGCAGCGCCCCCCGCCCCGCGCTCCGATGTTCGAAAACTTCCGCCAATCGCTGCGCGATCTCATGGATCGTTCCACGACTCCCGAGGCGCGGCGCGCCGGTCTGGCGCAAATGAAGCAGACACTCGTCCAGGCCCGAATGGGGCTGGAAGACCTGCGTGGCGGCATCGAGCAGACGCGGCAGCGTCTGGCAGCCGAACAGCGCGAGCTCGAGACCGTCCGCCGCCGCAAGGGGCTGGCGGCGGGCATCAACGACGTGGAGACGGTACAGTTGGCCGAGAAGTACGAGGTCCTGCATGCGGAACGCACGGACGTGCTGACGCGAAAGCTCGCCGTTCAGGAGAGCGAGCTGGGGATGGTGGAGCGCGAGGTCGCCGAGATGACGACCGCGCTCAAGTCGGCGATGTCCGGCGCCGGCGGGACGCCGCTGCAAGCCGAATCCGCATCCGCGGAGCTCGACGCGATGCTGGACAACAGCGGGGCCGACGTCGCTCAGGAGATCGATGCACTCGGGCGGGCGGGTGCCCGCTCGGCGCGCGAGGCTGAAGCCGAGCGTCTTCTCGCGGAACTGAAGCGCCGCATGGGGAAATAGGATCTCCGTGCGCCCGCTCCCGCTGCTTCAAGCGCTGGCGCTCGCCGCGGTACCTCTCGCATCGCTCGCCGCTCAGGGAAGGGAACAACCCGAGTCGCCGTCGGGGCGTCGGATCGTACCCTGCGTCGGCCAGCTGATCGAGCAGATCGTGATCTACGCCGAGGCGCCCTCGGTGGCGACGCTGCGACGCGTGCCGGTCGTCGCGAAGATCGCGCAGACGATGCACGTCACGACCCAGCCGGACGTCATCGAGCGCTTCCTCCTCTTTCGGACCGGCGAGCGTTGCTCCGAACTTCGCCGCGCCGAGTCCGAGCGCATCCTGCGCGCGCAGCCGTTCATCTCCGACGCCGACGTCTTCATGGTGGCGAACGAGAATGGGACGGTCGACGCCGAAGTCCGCACGAGCGACGAAGCCTCGATCGTGCTCGGCGGGAACGTACGGGCTCGCACACCCAACCTCTCCAGCTTCCTGGTCGGCAACGCGAACCTCTTCGGGCAGGGAGTCTACGCCTCCGGCGGCTGGAGAACCGGGGACGGTTTCCGCGACATCTATTCGGGGCGGTTGATCGACAACCAGTTCCTCGGCCAGTCGCTCGTGGCCGGGATCGAGGGAGAGCGCGGGGCGGTCGGCGGCCGTTGGCGCATGCAGGCGGGACGGCCGTTCTTCACCGACCTGCAGCGCGTGGCGTGGCGCGCTCGCGTAGGCGCCTCGAGCGGTCTCATGCAGCTGCGCAGTCCCGACGGGATGCGTCCGAGCGTGGCGATCAACCAGCGCTACTTCGACGTGGGGGGCGTCGCGCGCGTGGGGGTGCCGGGCCGCCTCGGGCTGATCGGACTCTCGCTCACGGGAGACGACGAGGAACCGGGCAACCGGCTCGTGGCCGCGGAATCGGGAATGGTGCGCGACCTGGGCCCGGTGCCGCGGTTGTACACGCCGCACCAGATCGCGCGGCTGAATCTGCTGCTCGGGGTGCGCGACATCCGGTTCGAGCGCCGCACGGGGCTCGACGCGCTCACCGCCACGCAGGACGTGCCGCTGGGCGTGCAGCTGGGAATGCAGCTCGGGCGCAGCTCCCCGGCCCTCGGTGCCAAGGAGGAGGATGTCTTCCTCGCCGGCGACATGTACATCGGCCTCTCGCACTCGCCACATACGACGACGCGCCTCCAGCTCCAGGGAGAAGGCCGCCGAGTGTCCGGCGAAGCAGCCTGGGACGGCGTGCTCACGACGGGGCGGCTCACGCACCAGGTGACGATCACGCCATCGCAGCTCGACATGTTCGTCGTGGAGTGGGCAGGAGGGTATCAGCAGCGTACGCCCTTCCAGCTGCTGCTCGGCGTGCCCGAGGGGGGAGTGCGAGGCTACGAGAACGCCGACCTGCCAGGCGGGCAGCGACTCGTGGCGCGTCTGGAGCATCGGTACACGTACGGCTCGTTCCTGCGCGTGTCCGACATCGGTTTCGCGGGGTTCGTCGACGCGGGCCGCCAGTGGGCGGGTGACGTGCCGTTCGGCGTCACCACACCGGTGAAGAGCTCGATCGGCTTCAGCCTGATGGCCGCGGTCCCTCGACATTCCGCTCGCATGTGGCGAGCAGATTTCGCCGTGCCGCTCAACAAAGGGGCGAAGTCTGGCTTCACCCTGCGATTTACCAACGTGGACCGGACGGCGTTCGTCTTCCGTGACGCGCGCGACGTGGCCAAGGGCCGTGAGCTGACGATGCCGTCGTCGATCTTCGCGTGGCCGTGACGCACGGACGGGAACCGCGCGTCAGCGGCTCCTGGGCTCCATCATCCGCCTGATCGGAACGACGAGCAGGAGCAGCAGCACCGCGGCGACGAAGAGCGACGTCGCCGTGCGCTGAAAGAGCGCCGGCATCTCGGCGAGCTTCTCCGGGTCGACGTTTCCTCCGACCAGTCCCGCGATGAGGTTGCCGAGCGAGATGGAGGCGAACCAGGCGCCCATGGTGAGCCCGGCGAAGCGCTTGGGCGCGAGGCGCGTCATGGAGCTCATGCCGACGGGGCTGAGCGACAGCTCGCCGATCCCCTGGAAGAAGTAGCTCGCCAGGAGCCAGAGCATCGACACGCGGGTCGCCGCGCCGCCGGCGATGACGCGGTGCGACGCGGAGAGCATGATCAGGAAGCCCAGGCCGGCGCACACCAGGGCAATGGCGAACTTCGAGGGGCTCGACAGGTCGCGGCCGCGGCGCGCCAACGCGGCCCAGAGTGCGCCGAGCACCGGGGCGAACAGGATCACCACGGCCGATTCGGCGGACTGGAACCAGCCCGCCGGGATCTCCCACCCTCCGACGCGCCGATCGGTGAAGTCGCGCGCGAAGAGGTTGAGCGACGTGGGCTGCTGCTCGAACGCCGACCAGAACACGACCGAAAAGGTGAAGAGCACGAGCACGACGGCGATGCGCCGGCGCTCGTCGGCGTCGAGACCGGCGAAGAGGAACAGGTAGACGAAGTAGCAGAGCGCCATCGCGAGGATCACGTACGTCATCGCACCAGCGACGGCGCGCGGGTCGATGTGGATCACGCCGGACATCGCGAGCAGGACGACGAGCGCGATCGCGCCGAGGAGAGCGAGGGCGACGGTCCGCCCCTGCCGCTGCTCGGCCGGTGATCCGGACGGCGAGACGCCGATCGCGCCGAGCGTTGCGCCGGCGCGCATGCGAAACGTGACGAGTCCGGCGAGCATGCCGACGCCCGCCGCGCCGAAGCCCAGGTGCCAGCCGACCTTCTCGCCGAGTGAGCTGGTGATGAACGGCGCGATGAACGCACCGGTGTTGATCCCCATGTAGAACACGGAGAAGCCCGCATCGCGGCGCGGGTCGTCGGCGGCGTACAGATCGCCGACGATGGCCGAGACGTTCGGCTTGAGCAGCCCCGTGCCGATGACGATGAGGATCAGGCCGAGGAAGAACGTCGGCCGCGAGAAGAAGGCGGAGAGTCCAATCGAGAGATGGCCGAGGGCGATAAAAACGCCGCCGGTCCAGATCGCGCGCCGCAGCCCGAGCCAGCGGTCGGCGATCCATCCACCCGGCAGCGACGCGAGATACACGCTCGCGGCGTAGATGCCGACGATGGCCGACGCCGTCGGGCGGTCGAAGCGAGGAGCGGGCGGATCCCGTAGTACGAGAACCGCTCCCACATCTCCGTGAAGAACAGCGTCGAGAGGCCGCGCGGATGGCCGAAGAAGCCGCGGTCGTCCCGCGGGTTCATCGCGCCTTCCTCGAGTGGTGGCGTCCGGGTGGCGGTCACGCGCTGCGGTGCAGCGCGGCGCGCGGCAGGAAGAATTCCGGCTGGTTGGTCGCGCCGGCGGCACGTTGATCGTCCCAGCTCACGCTGGTGGGCGGCTGCTTGATGCACGCCGCCCAGTGGCCAGGCGTCTTCTCCTCGAGGGGCGGGACGATCTTCGCGCAGGCCGAGTCGCGCGCGGGGTGCTGGCAGCGCGGATGGAACACGCATCCACTCGGCGGATTCGCCGGCGAGGGGACGTCGCCGGTGAGCAGGATGCGCTCGCGCTTCACACCGGGCTCCGGGGCGGGCACGGCGGAGAGGAGCGCCTGGGTGTACGGCATGATCGGCTCGCCGTACAGCTTCTCGACCGGCGCGAGCTCGACGACGTGGCCCAGATACATCACCGCGACACGATCCGCGATGTGCTCGACGACGGAGAGATCGTGCGCGATGAAGAGGTAGGCGAGCCCACGGTCGCGCTGCAGGTCCTGCAGCAGGTTGACGACCTGCGCCTGCACGCTGACGTCGAGCGCGCTGACCGGCTCGTCGCAGACGATGAAGGTCGGCTCGACGGAGAGGGCGCGCGCGATGCCGACGCGCTGACGCTGGCCGCCAGAGAACTCATGCGGGTAGCGCGAGGCATACTCGGGGCGGAGTCCCACCTCCTCGAGCAGCTGGCGTACGCGGTTGTCCGCCGCGCTCCCCTCGGCGAGATGATGGATCGTGAGCCCCTCGCGCACGATCGCGCCGATGGACATGCGCGGGTTGAGCGAGGAGAAGGGATCCTGGAAGACGATCTGCATCCGGCGCCGCAGCTTGCGGAGGTCGGACGCATCGAGGGCGAGCACGTCCTGCCCGTCGAATCGCACGCTTCCCGATGTCGGCTCGATGAGCCGGAGGATCGCACGCCCCGTCGTCGACTTGCCGCAACCCGATTCGCCAACGAGAGCGAGCGTCTCGCCGGGTGCGACGTCGAACGTCACGCCGTCCACGGCGCGCACGGCGCCGTCGACGCGGCCGAAGACGCCGCGCTTGATCGGGAAGTGCTTGGTGAGGTCGCGGACGGAGAGCAGCGGCGCCGCGTCGGCGCGGGCGGGCGCCGTCATGCGGCGGTGGCGCCGCGCTGCGCGGCGAGCGGCGGATGTGGATGCTGCCGGCGCTCCGGCTCTTCGGCGAGATGGCAGCGTGACGTGTGGCCGCCGCCGATCTGATAGAGCGGGGGATGCTCCGACTCGCAGCGCTCCCACGAGTACGGGCATCGATCGCGGAAGCGGCAGCCCTTCGGCCAGTTCGTCGGCGGTGGTACGGTGCCCGGAATGGTCGCGAGCCGGTCCTTCTCTCCACCGACACGCGGCATCGCGCCGAGCAGTCCCTCGGTGTAGGGATGGTGCGCACGGGCGAACAGGTCCGACGTCGCGGCTTCCTCGACGACCTCGCCGGCGTACATCACGATGACGCGCGTGCAGTTCTCCGCCACGACGCCGAGATCGTGCGTGATGAGGAGCACCGACGTCCCGAGCCGTCGAGTGAGATCGGCGAGCAGCTCGAGGATCTGCGCCTGGATGGTGACGTCGAGCGCGGTGGTCGGCTCGTCGGCGATGACGAGCGCGGGATTCATGACGAGCGCCATGGCGATGACGACGCGCTGGCGCATCCCGCCCGAGAGCTGATGCGGATATTCGCCGGCGCGCTGCTCGGGAGCGGGAATGCCGACGAGCTTGAGCATCTCGACCGCCTTGGCGAGCGCTTGGCGCTTGTTCATCCCCGCGTGCACTCGCGCCACCTCGCCGATCTGGTCACCGATCGTGAAGACGGGGTTGAGCGCGGTCATCGGCTCCTGGAACACCATCGCGATGCGATTGCCCCGGATGTGCTGCATCGCCTCCTCGTCCAGCGCCATGAGGTCCTTCCCCTCGAAGCGCATCACGCTGCCGGCCTCGATGCGGCCGGGCGGGCGCACGAGGCGGAGGATCGAGAGCGCGGTGACGCTCTTGCCGCAGCCGGATTCCCCGACGACCCCGACGGTCTCGCCGACGCCCACGGCGAACGACACGCCATCGACGGCCCTCGCGACACCGGTGTCGGTGTAGAAGTACGTGTGGAGATTCTCGAGCTCGAGCAGCGGTGTCGTCATGCCTCGGCGGCGAAAGTCGGGTCGTTACCGCGGGGAAGCTGCCGGGGATCGAACGCATCCCGCAAGGCGTCGCCCAGCGCATTGCACGCGAACACGGTCACGAGGATCGCCAGTCCGGGAAACAAGGTGAGCCACCAGAGGTCCGAGACCCGCTCGGCGCCGTCCTGAATGATGGCGCCCCAGCTCGCGGTCGGCGGACGGACGCCGATGCCGAGATACGACAGCCCCGCCTCGAGCAGGATCACGTTGGCGATGCCGAGCGCGGCGGCGACGAGGGCGGGCGCCGCCACGTTCGGTAGCACATGGCGGACCAGAATGCGCATCGGCGATGCGCCGAGCGCGCGCGCGGCGACGATGAACTCGCGCTCACGGAGCGCGAGCGTCTCGGCGCGTACGAGTCGACTCACCGCGAACCAGCCCGTGCCCGCCATCAACAGGGTGAGCGGCACCAGGCCGAGACTCCCCCAGAGCGAGGCGACGAGGATCAGGACGAGGAGACGCGGGATCGACAATGCCGCGTCGACGAAGCGCATGAGCACGGCATCGACGGCACCGCCGATGAAGCCGGCGACCGCGCCAATCGCGATGCCGAACGACATCGCGAGCAGGACCGCGCCCAGTCCGACGGCGAGCGAGATCCGTCCGCCGTAGAGAAGTCTCGACAGCACGTCGCGGCTGTACGGGTCGGTGCCCAGCGGATGCGCGAAGGACGGAGGCTGGCTCGGGAGCCGGACGATGTCGAGCTGCACGGTGGGATCGTACGGCGCGAGCAGCGGCGCGAACACGGCGGAGAGGGCGACGATCAGCAGCACGACGAGCGCGATGCGCGTCCGCGAATCGTGCAGCAGTCGCGAAAGCGTCCGGCGCGGACCGAGGATCGAGGCGAGCGCCGCGGATGGATTCACGTCAGCTCACCCGGATGCGCGGGTCGGCTGCAGCCGCGGCCACGTCGGCGAGCAGTGCACCGAGTGCGACGGCGATGCTGGTGATGAGCACCGACGCGGTGATGAGCGGATAGTCGCGCGCGACGATGGCGTTCGCCGCGAGCAGTCCCATCCCTGGCCAGCTGTACACCTTCTCCACGAACAGCGCGCCCGCCGCGAGCGCGGGCAAGTAGAGACCCGCCAGGGTGATCGACGGGAGCAGCGCGTTGCGCAGCGCGTGCCGCCGCACGGCGCGACGGTGGCTGACTCCTTTCGCGATCGCGGTGCGCATCCAGTCGCTCGGCATCACCTCGGCGAGCGCACTGCGCTGATGGCGCGAGATCGCGGCCGTGGCGAGCAGGGTGAGCGTCGTCACCGGCAGCACGAGATGCAGTAGCCGATCGATCAGGCGTCCCGAGAACGACATGTAATCGTGGACCACCGGAGCCACGATCCCGCTCGGCGGAAAGATCGGCAGGCGGTACGCGAAGAGCAGCAGGACGACGAGTGCGAGCCAGAAGTCCGGCACCGAGTACAGCAGGAGGAGGATCCGCCCGAACCAGCGATCGCGGCGTCCGCCCGGGCGCTCGGTCTGCAGCACCGCGACGACGATGCCGAGCGCGAAGCTGAACACCATCGAGAGCCCGACAAGCAGCAGGGTGCGGGGGAGCGCATCGGCGATGACGTCGCGGACGGGCCGGCGGAAGGAGAACGACCAACCGAGCTCGCCGCGCGCCGCGTTGCCCAGCCAACGCAAGTACTGTTCACCGAGCGGGCGATCGAGGCCGAACGCTTCGCGCCACTGCTGCCGAACTGCCTCCGTGACGCCGGGCTTGTCGAGGGCGACCGAGATCGGATCGCCCGGCGCCAAGTGGACGAGGAGGAAGGTGATCGTCGTGACGAGAAAGACGACGATCACCGCCTGCGCGAGGCGACCGGCGAAGAACCGCCGCACGCGCCTACGGTGTGGCCGCGGGGCGGAGACCGATGCGGTCGCGCGCCGTACGCTCCGAAGCCGGGATCCACCAGTCGGCCATCCCCGCCCAGTACTCGTCGGCGCGAAGGCCGGTCGTGTGGATGCGTTTGTGAATGCCGGCAACCGTCGGGGCCTCGTACAGCCAGATGCCCGGTGCGTCCTCGATGATGATCTCGAATGCGCGGCGAGAGTACGCGCGTGCACGAGCCGGGTCGAAGGCGAGCGTCGCGCTGTCGAGCAGCGCATCGACGGTGGGGTTCACGTACGAGGGATAGTTCAAGCCGTCCTTCCCGAGTGCCGCGCTGCTCCACGCCTGCCTCACGCCGGACACGTTGGGATCGGGGGCGAAGGTGACCAGCACGGTCTGGAAGGAACGGCCCTGAAGCTTTGCGGCGGCTCCGGCGAAGTCCACGGCGTCCACCGTAGCTACTGCGCCGACACGCTTGAATGCCTCCTGGAGCAGCACCGAGTACTGCTTGCGCGACGCGCTCGACACCGTCGTCGTGATCCCGAACTCGAGCCGCTGGCCATTCTTGCTGCGGACACCGTCCGGGCCGGGAGTCCAGCCGGCGGAGTCGAGCAGCGCGCGAGCCTTCACCGTGTCATAGGGAAGCTGAGGGAGGGTCGTGTCGGCCACTCCGAGGAAGCGCGGGAAGGGGCCGTACGACGGATGCGCCATCACACCGAAGACGTTGCGCAGCATCCCCGCCCGATCGACCGCCATGGTGAGCGCGCGGCGTACGGCGCGATCGGCGAAGATGGGATTGGGCTGTCCGGGGTGCGCGGGGTCGATCGTGTTCAGGGCGAGAAAGGTGTGCTGCAGGGACGGATATGGCAGGGCGCGCAGGGCAGTGTCGGTCGCGAGCTTCGCCATGTTCTCGGGGCGGAGCTGCTCGAAGAAGTCCGCATCGCCGGTGAAGAGGCGGGCGACCGCCGAGTTGAAGTCGAGTGAGAGCGAATACACGATGCGATCGAGCTTCGGCCGGCCACGGTAGTTGAGGGTATCGGCGACGAGCTCGAGGCTCTTGCCCTGTTCCCATTTCCCGAGGCGGAAGCGTCCCGATCCGATGCCTCGCCGCGCGACCTCGGCGGTCTTGAGCTGTGCCGGCGGCGTATTGCCGAGGATGTGCTCGGGGACGATCGACACCTGATAGACCAGATCGAAGAACTGCTCCGGGGTGTGCCGCTTGAAGTGGGCCACCGCGGTGAGCGAGTCGCGCACCGAGACCGAGTCGACGTTCGTGGTCGACGACGCCATCGGCGATCCGAACGCCGGATCCTTGATCAGGTTGACGCTGTAGCGCACGTCGGTGGCGCGCACCGGCTGCCCGTCGTGCCAGCGTGCGCGCGGGTCGAGATGGAACACGATCGAGAGGCTGTCGGGCGACCATTCCCAGCGCGTCGCCAGCTGCGGCTTGAATCCCTTGTCGCCGATGGAATTCAGGCCATCGCCGATCTCCGCGAGCCGGTCGAAGAGCAGGTCGGTCACCTGCCGCTCGATACTCGTGCTGTAGAGCCCAGGGAGGATCGAGCCCGGCTCGGCCGGCGTCGCGACGACCATCGTGCCGCCGACGTCCGCCGGCCCGGCGCTCTTCGGCTGCTCCTTCACTTCGGTGCAGCCGACCAGCAGCACTCCGGCAATGGCGGCGGAGGTCGAGCGCGTCGCGCGGAAGCTGAAACGGCGTGAAGTGCGGAGCATTGTGTTGGGGAGGATGGCGGTCAACGATGGATCTGCGTCCAAACGTGGTCAAGCGATACCGAGTCAACGTCGCTCGTCAGCGACGCCACGTCCACGTGTCGTCGCGGAATCGTATCGCCAGTCGCTCGGCGTCCTGCGTGAGCGTCTCTTCGCGGTCCAGCGGAAGCGCGTCGGGGTCGAGATGAACGCGCACGGCGGCGAAGAGCGCCTCCGCTACCTCGCTCAGGACGGGTGCGCGTCCCAACGCGTCACGCAGCGTGGCCGGCCGGCCGGTGAGCGCGACGGGCTCGCGCATCAGCGATGGAATCGACGCCTGGTCGTCGTCCACGAGGATCGAGCCATGCTGGAGCAGCGCGCCATCGTGTCGCCACTGCGCCGAGCCGACCAGCTTGCGGCCGTCGACGATGAGCTCCCCGCGGGCCGGCTCGGCAAAGCAGGGGGTGGCGCTCGGCGGGGCACTGCGTGTCGGAGGCGCGGCCACGTCGACGCGCACTCCGAGCGCCTGGAGCGCACTCCCGAGCAGGACGTTGATCCGCGCGTACTCCGCGGCCAGCCCGGCGTCGGCGGTGCAGGGCGCCGTGACGCTGTAGGTGACCTCGCGATGATGGAGCAGTGCCCGTCCCCCGGTGGGGCGACGCACGACGCCGATCCCGCGGCGTGCGAGCTCGTCGGTGCGGTAGGCCTCGTGAGCACGCTGGTTCCGGCCGAGGGACAGCGTGGGCTCGGACCATCCATAGACGCGGAGGAC
>JAEKKK010000037.1 GCA_019510405.1 Gemmatimonadota bacterium
GAGAGCTTCGACGTGTACGGCACGGAGCGCTCCTTCGAGTGGGAGCAGACGATCGGCCAGCATCCGGTCGTGTTCTCCGGCTTCGAGGAAGCGGAGCGCGTCGAGGTGCCGGATTACGGCCGGCTCCTGCCGAAGGAGATCGCAGGATTCACCCAGGCCGGCGTGTACGACGAGGAGCACGAGCACACCTCGTTCATCCAGGGCGGCGGACATGGCGGCTCGCATCCGCATCTCGTGAACGAGTTCGTGAGCGCCATCCGCGACCGTCGCCCTGCGTCCGTCGATGCGGCCACCGCGGCGAACTGGACGATGACGGGCGTCTGCGCGCACCAATCCGCGATGCGCGGCGGCGAGCGGATCGCCATCCCGCAGCCGTGAGCGCCTCGGGAACGATTCAGCTGGGGGTCAGCACGTGGGTCTGGACCTCGCCGGCGACGACGGAGGTGCTGGAGACGCTGCTGCCCGACGTCGCCCAGGCGCTCGGCTCGCCGGCGGTGGCCGGCCCGTTCTATTCCGCGGTCGGGCGCTGCTGGCGGTCCACCCCCGAGGAGCGGGCGCGCGACGTCGAGCAGGTTGCACGGACGTTGCGCGGCCTCGGTGAGTACGCCGCCGACCGGGGCGTGCGGCTCGGCGTGGAGACGCTCAACCGCTTCGAGACCAGCTTCTTGAACACCACGGCGCAGGCGCTCGAGCTGATCGACCGTGTCGACCACCCTTCCGTCGGGCTCGCGCTGGACGTCTTCCACCTCGGCATCGAGGAGAAGCACGTCGGCGACGCCCTGCGGTCGGCCGGCACGCGCCTCGTCCATCTGCAGGTCGCCGAGAACGACCGCGGCACCCCGGGCAGCGGCTCACTCCCCTGGCGGGACGTGGCGAAGGCGCTTCAAGAGATCGAGTATACCGGACGTGTCGTGATCGAAACCTTCTCGGATCGCGTCGAGGCCATCGCCCGGGCCGCTGCCATCTGGCGGCCCCTGGCCCCCGACTCCGATACTCTGGCACGTGAGGGGCTGGCGTTTCTGCGTGCCCTACTCGCCCCCCAGCCCCACCTGGTCGTATCGTAAGCCCACCTCGGGATGTGCCGACCCCCCGGCCATCCGTCAGTTCTCACACCGAGAGGAAGCCCGATGGCTGTATCAAGCGCTTCAACCGCACCGCCCGCATCGCTCGAGGGGATCCACCGCGACCGACTCTTCGTCGCCTCGTGCTGCGCGCTCGCCGTCTCCGCCGTCGCATTTGCCGTGATCGGTGACATTCTCGGCGCGCTCAAATCGCAGTTCATTCTCGACAACCAGCAAGTCGGCTTCATCGGCGGGGCCGCCATCTGGGGCTTCTCGGTCTCGATCATCCTGCTTGGACCCCTCTGCGATGTGCTCGGGATGAAGTTCCTGACCCGCGTCGCGATGGTGTGCCACGTGCTCGGCGTGCTGATCATGATCACCGCCACCGGGTTCTGGTCGCTGTTCATCGGGGCGCTCGTCATCTCGCTCGGGAACGGATTGATCGAAGCCGTCTGCAATCCGCTCGTCGTCACGCTGTATCCCGAGCGGAAGGCGCATCGCCTGAACCAGTTCCACATGTGGTGGCCGGGCGGGATCGTGCTCGGCGGTCTTGCCAGCTACGGGCTCGCGCAGATGGGCATCACCTCGTGGAAGGTCCGGCTCGGCCTCATCCTGATCCCGGCGGTCGTCTACATCTTCCTCATGCTGAAGGAGGAGTTCCCGGCCACTGAGAACCAGCAGTCCGGCGTCTCGACGGGCGCGATGTTCGCGACCACGCTCACGTCGCCGCTCTTCCTGCTGATGCTGGCGACGATGTTCATCACGGCGAGCATCGAGCTCGGACCGGGCCGCTGGATCCCCGCCGTGCTGCAGTCGGGTGGCGTGCCGGGCATCCTCATCCTCGTGTACGGCAGCGCGCTCATGGCGGTCCTGCGACGCTTCGCGTCCGGCCCGCTCATCAAGGCGCTGTCCCCGACGGGGATCCTGTTCACATCGATGATCGTCGCGGCGATCGGACTGTACCTGCTCAGCAACGCACAGACGGGGACCTCCGCGTTTGTCGCCGCCACGGTGTTCTTCCTCGGTGTCTGCTTCGTGTGGCCGACGATGCTCGGCTTCGTGTCGGAGCGGGTGCCGCGCAGCGGCGCGCTCGGCCTCGCGCTGATGGGCGGCGCCGGCATGGGCATCGTCGGACTGGCGACGTCGCCCTGGCTCGGCAAGGTCGCCGACGAGACGTCGCACCAGCGGTTCGTCGCCGAGCAGCCGGCCGTGGTGTCCACGCTGGAGTCGGCGAGCGCCGCGCTGACGGCGAAGCTTCCCTCGGTGCCGACGGCGGCGCAGAAGGCCGACGTGCAGAAGGCGATCGACGCGACGAACAAGGTCGTGGCGACCGGCAAGAGCGGCACGCTGCCGCCGATCGAGACCGCGAACGCGATGCGTGCGGTCACCGGACTGGGAATCGAAGATCCTGCGATCACGAACGTCGCGAACCTGCTGGGACCGGCGGAGAACTTCGGCGGACGCACTTCGTTCCGCCGCCTCGTTCCCTTCGCCGCGGTCGCGGCGGTGATCTTCGCCCTGCTGTGGGTGAGCGACCGGAGCCGCGGCGGCTATCGCGCCCAGCGCATCAATCCGGACGAGGCCGTACTGCCGAACGCGGATCGCGGGGTGGCGGTGCATTGAGCCGCGCGCTCTGCGCGCGTGAGTTAGTGAGTTGGTGAGTTGGTGAGTTGGACACGGCCTCGGAGGCATTGCCTCCCGAGGCCGTTGTCGTTCACCAACTCACCCACTCACCCACTCACCGCAGTTCTGCACTCTTCGCGAACGTCGGCGCTTTCCTGATCTTCGACGCCTGCTCGAACGCATACGCGAGCTTCAGGAGCGTCGCTTCGCTCCACGCTCGGCCCATGAACGTGATGCCGAGTGGGAGACCGCGGGTGTAGCCCATCGGGACCGTGATCGCCGGATAGCCGGCGACGGCGCAGGGCGAAGTGCTGCTCGCGCCACCCGGATCGCCATTCACGAGGTCGATCAGCGACGGCGGGCCCTGCGTCGGGGCGACGATGGCGTCGACGCGGTGCTTCGCGAAGGTGGCGTCGAGCCCTTTGGTGCGGGAGAGCTCGCGGCAGCTCGCGAGCGCCGTCCGGTATTCCTTGCTCGTGAGCGGTCCTTTCTTTGCCGCACGCTCGAACAGCTCCTGACCGAAGTACGGCATCTCCACGTCGGCGTGGGCGCGATTGAACGCGATGAGATCGTTCAGCGTACGGGCGCGCATGCCAGGCGGCCGAGTGGCGAGGTAGCGCTCGAGATCGGGGCGGAACTCGAAGAGCAGCACCTCGAATTCCGCGTCGTCGAACTTGCCCGCCGTGGGGATGTCGGCCGGATCGACGATGACGGCGCCACGGTCCTTCATCAGGGCGAGCGCCCGTTCGAGCGCGGCGTCGGCCTGGACGCTGTAGCCCGTGTACCGGTCGCGCGCGACACCGATGCGCGCCCCCTTCAATCCATTCGCGTCGAGTGCGGCGACATAGTCCGTCGCGCGCGCGTTCGCCGTCGCGGCATCACGCGGATCGGCGCCGGCGAGTGCGCCGAGGAGGACGGCGGCGTCGGCGACCGAGCGGCACATCGGGCCGGCAGTGTCCTGGGTGTGCGAGATCGGGACGATGCCGCTGCGGCTCACCAGTCCGACGGTCGGCTTGAGACCGACGAGCGAGCATGCCGCCGCAGGCGACGTGATGGAGCCGTCCGTCTCCGTCCCGACGGCGACGGTGCAATAGTTCGACGCCGCGGCGATCGCCGAGCCGGAGCTGGATCCCGACGGCGTGCGATCGAGCGCGTACGGGTTGCGCGCCTGGCCGCCGCGCGCGGACCATCCGCTGGAGGCGTGCGTCGAGCGGAAGTTCGCCCACTCGGTGAGATTCGTCTTGCCGAGGATGATCGCGCCCGCCGCACGCAGGCGTTCGACGACGAATGCATCGCGCGTCGGCGATCCATCGACGAGTGCTTCCGATCCGGCGGTCGTGTGCATCCGATCGGCCGTATCGATGTTGTCCTTCACGAGCACGGGGATGCCGTGCATCGGACCGCGGATCTTTCCGGCGCGCCGCTCGGCGTCGAGCGATGCCGCGATGGCGAGTGCATCGGGATTCGTCTCGAGCACGGCATGCAACATCGGTCCGCTGCGATCGAGCGACTCGATGCGCTGCAGGTAGCGCTCGACGAGATCGCGCGACGTGAGCTCACCGCGCGTCAGTGCCGCCTGCCATTCCGCGACCGAGCGCTCTTCGGGCTCGACGACGGCGCGCGTCGTCGCGACACGATTCGGTGTTGCTGCGACTCGCGCAGCATCTCCGCCCGGAACGAAAGGAACGAGTGCCGCGGCACCAGCCGCGCAGGTCGTGGCGACGAAATCACGCCTGTTGAGCAGGGTCCGGGGGTCGTCTCGCATCGGCTCGGTTGAAGGAGGAAAGGCGATATTGGGTCACCCCCTCAACGTGACGCAAGCTACAGGGGGAACGCTACTTGCCCTAACTCGGCCCGCTGGCGCGAGGCGGCGCAGCCGCGAACCGCGACGTGATTCCTAGAGGGGGTGCCGGACGATGGGATTGATCGAATTTTCCGACAAACAAGGGGTCCGCTGGCGCGTGTGGCATGTGGATACTCCCCCGTCTCGGGCTCATCTGATGGATCCGCAGTACCGGAAAGGCTGGCTGGTATTCGAGCGCGAAGACGGCACCGACCGTCGGCGCCTGAGCCAGGTCCCGGACGACTGGACCGCCCTCCCGGGTGAGCGACTGGCGCTGCTGTGTGCGGTTGCTGCCCCTGTGGCGGCCATAAAACCCAGCACCACAGGCCAGCAGGCGGTGTGGCCGAGAGAGGACGCGAGCGCGAAATAGAGGCGCGCGAAGCGCGCCGTGAACGGTTGGGCGCTAGGGCGCGCCGTACACGGTTTACAGTGATCAGTGAACGGCCGACCCCGGGGAAGCTCCTACCTCCCGAGGCCGGCCGTAAACCGTTCAACCGTGAACCGATCACGCTCCTCCTTGACATAACCCTCCGGGCGCGCCAACCTTCCATCCGGATATACGGATGATACAGGCCCGCCCCATCTTCGACCGCCTCACGGCCCTCGCCGACCCGACCAGGAGTCGGCTGCTTCTGCTGCTCGACCAGCACGAGTTGACCGTGGGTGAGCTGTGCACCGCGCTCCAGCTGCCGCAGAGCACCGTGAGCCGGCACCTCAAGACGCTCGCCGACGAGGGATGGGTCTCCGCACGCGCCGAAGGGACGAGCCGGCGGTACGCCATGTCCGGGCCGGCCCTCGACCCGTCGGCGCGCGGGCTGTGGCAGCTCGTGCGCGACCAGGTCAGCACGACGCCGTCGGCGCGACAGGATCTCGTGCGCGCCGAACGCGTGCTCCAGGAACGGCGCACGACATCGCAGGCGTTCTTCTCTTCCACGGCGGGACAGTGGGATCGCGTGCGCGCCGAGTTGTATGGCTCGCGCACCGATCTCGTGCCCCTCGCCGCGCTCCTCGATCCGCGCTCCGTCGTCGGAGATCTCGGATGTGGATCCGGGCAGACGTCGGCGGGGCTCGCGCCGTTCGTCGCACGCGTCGTCGCCGTCGACGAATCGAGCGCGATGCTCGCCGCGGCGCGCGAGCGCGTCGGTCATCACGCCAACGTCGATCTGCGGAGCGGAAGCCTCGAGGCGCTCCCGATCGACGACGGCGCGCTCGACATCGCCGTGCTCTCGCTCGTCCTGCACTTCGTCGTCGATCCGGCGGCGGTCATTCGCGAAGCCGCGCGCGCGCTCAGGCCCGGCGGTTGTCTGCTGATCGTCGACATGGAGCCGCACGAGCGCGAGGAGTATCGCTCGACGATGGGCCATCTCTGGCTCGGCTTCTCCGTCGAGCAGATGACGTCGTGGCTCGAATCGGCCGGTTTCGCGACACCACGCATCGTTCCGCTCGCCCCCGACCCGCAGGCGAAGGGGCCCGCCCTGTTCACTGCGCGCGCGATCCGCTCGTAGCGCGAACCAACGCACCAACTCACTCACTCACCAACGCACCGCCGTCATGGCTACCACAACCCGACCAAACCTCACCACCGCGCTCGATCGTCCGGCGTTCAAGGTGGCCGACCTCTCCCTGGCCGAATTCGGCCGGAAGGAGATCCGACTGGCCGAGCAGGAGATGCCCGGCCTCATGGCGCTGCGCGCCGAGTACGCGGGAAAGCAGCCGCTCGCCGGCGCGAAGATCATGGGCTCGCTGCACATGACGGTGCAGACGGCGGTCCTGATCGAGACGCTCGTCGCGCTCGGCGCCGACGTGCGCTGGGTGAGCTGCAACATCTTCTCGACGCAGGATCACGCCGCGGCGGCCGTCGCCGTCGGCCGCGACGGCACGGTGGAAAACCCGAAGGGGGTGCCCGTGTTCGCGTGGAAGGGTGAGACGCTCGAGGAGTACTGGTGGTGCACTGAGCAGGCGCTGATGTGGCCCGACGGCTCGGGCCCGAACCTCCTGCTCGACGACGGTGGCGACGCCACGCTGCTCGTGCACCGCGGCGCGGATTACGAGACGGCGGGCGCGGTGCCGGCGTTCGACGCGGAGTCGGAGCCCGAGGAGTGGGGGATCATCCTCGATCTCCTGCGCGCCGAGCAGCAGCGCAATCCCGGCCGCTGGACGAAGGTGGCGGCGGCGATCCGCGGCGTGTCGGAGGAGACGACGACCGGCGTGCACCGCCTGTACGA
>JAEKKK010000038.1 GCA_019510405.1 Gemmatimonadota bacterium
CCACGCTCGAGGAGGAACCCTGCCCCCGCCACGGAGAGCACTGCCACGAGCGCAGACGCGCTCGCTCGCGTCGCGAACGGGGTATACGCGTAGGGCCGCAGGCTCACGAGCTGGTCGATTGCCGAGAGGGCCGCGCCGATGAGGACGAAAACGACCCCGGCCACGGCCAGGGCATGCTCCTCGTCCCGCACGAGGACCGCTGCCGCCAGCGCCAAGAGGCCAAGTCCGGCGACGAGGGTGAACGGATCGGGCCAGAGCCAGTGGGCGGTACCGATCGCGACGAGCACGATCGCGAGCAACAGGTGCACGCTTCCGCGAGCGGTTTTCGCCCGCCAACGCTCGGCACGCCACATTCCCAGTGCCGCGAGCCCCCACGCGGCGCACAGCGCGCTCTGGGCGGCAGATCCGCTCGCCCGCGCCTCGGCGATGCCCAATGACAACATTGGAAGGAGCGCGGCGCTCGGTGCCCAGAGTGTCTGTGGCGGCTCATCGACCCAGAGCGCGCCGTACGTCGTTGCGAGGAGCGCGGCCGACACGGCCGCAACGACTACCAGCGGTTGAGCCGGAATCGCGTCCCAGCCGAATAGGACGCCGAAGAGTGCCACGGCAAGGAATGACCTGGAGAGCGCGCCCCGCCACGCGGGCTCGGCCAGGGCCAGAGACCCCAGCGCGAGCAGGCCTCCGAACAAAGGCACCAGGAATGGTCCGTACCAGGTCGCGACGCTCGGCAGGCCCGGGGCGGCGAGCGCGTATAGCGCCGCGCCCGCGACGAGCAGGATCGGGGCACCCCGCCACTCCTGATCCCGCGATCCGCGGATGCCGCCCAGGAGCACGACCGCTCCGTAGGCGAGCAGGACGTCGGGCCGACCCTCCCTGTCCGCGGTGATGAACGGAGCGGAGAGCGCTCCGCCGATAGCGACCACGAAGAGGAACTCGCTCTCGTCCTGGGTCGCCAGCACGGCAATCGCGAGGGCCACGAGGTCCACCACGGCGAGCGCGACCGCCGAAGGGACGATGTGCAGCCGCGGCCCCGCTCCCCACGCGACGACGGAGGTCATGGCGAGCGAGAGCGCGAGCAAGACGTTGCCGTAGCGTCGCTCGCCCTTCCGCCTGAACTGCATTCCCGCGGCGGCGACGCACGCCGTCGCGACGGCGCCGAAGCCCACGCGCACCTGGGCCGAGAGCAGCCCGCGCTGCACGGCCCAGACAACGAGCGTCCCCACGCCGAGCAGGATCACGGAGGCGGCCGCGATGAGTGTCCCATAGCGGCCGACCCACGTCTCGAGCGCATCGCCGCTCAGCGAGGGCCGGTTCCCCCCGGATGCAGGAGTGGCCTGCAGCCGATCGACGAACAGCGGTCGCGGCTGGGCGCGTGCGTCCGTCGACGCATCGCCAGCATGGGAGTGCTGGCGCGGCGGAGGCGCGGGCCGCTCCCGCTGCTCGGCGTGTTCGGGCGGCTCGATGCGACGCACGCGGCCACGAAGGTCGGCCAGCTCGCCGCGCAGCGCGGCGAGCTCCGCCTCGAGTGCGGCGAGCCGTGCCTCGTCGCCACCGGAGCCCGGCGGCGAGCCGTTCCCACCGGCGTCCGTCATCGGGCGAAGTTATCCCACGGACCAGTACGCGGGAGGGCCGCGAATCGCCGATTCGCGGCCCTCCCGGAGCGACGGCGGACAGCGCCTCTATTCCTGCGGCATTCCCCCCGCGCTGGCCATCCCGCCGGCGCGGCGCGGCGGCGAGTTGATCACTCCACTCTCCATGAGCTGCTTCAGCTTCAGGAGGTCCTCCGTGATTTGGCGCTCGGGCTCCTCGTCCGTGAAGTGCGCGAGCATCGCGCCGATACGGCCGGCGGGGGGCTCGTAGTCCATCCGCACGCGGACGACCGTACCTCGTCCACCCGGCGCGTCGGAAAAGTTCACCGCGCCCGCATTGGCGACATCCGCGTCGCGGATGCTCTTCCACGCGATGATCTCGTTCGGCACCTCGTTGACGATCTCGGCGTCCCACTCGACCGTGCGCCCCGCCGGTGCCTTCGCCGCCCAGTGTGATCGCGTGGGCGAGTCGACGCGCACCGAGACGAGATGATCCATGAAGCGCGGGAGGTTCTCGAAGTCGCGCCAGAAGGCGTAGAGCTGCTCGCGCGGCCGGTCGATCGTGACGCTGTGCTCGACCAGGATGGACTTGCGTGCGTTCACGGTCGCGGCGCGGCTGGTCACGTCGTCGCGATGCCAGGGGGCGAGGACGGCGTCCGCCGATCCGGTGCTCACGCCGAGCGCGTCGTACACGTAGCAGTGTCCCGTCGCGCCGCGAGCGATGAAGTATCCCCCGAACAGTGCCGCGACGAGGCCGACAGGATCACGCCGGCGCACGCCGAGCCCGACCAGGGCCGCGCCGAGTATGACGGATCCGATCCGCTCCTCCTTCGCGACGTTGTGTCGCGCGTCCTCGGGGAGCGCGAACGACGACCAGTCGACATCGTCGTTGCCGATCGAGTCAGGAATCGGGCCCGGACCTGCGGTGGCGAGTACCATGGCTGCGTCTCCTGCGAATAGCGCGTGGCGTTGTGGGTTGTCCGGGTCAGCGTGCGTCGACCTGCGAAGTGACACTCGAGAGCTGCTGCGCGACGAGCGAGACGTCGTCCGAACCCGCACCGTTGCCCTCGGTCGCGCCCGCGGGCATGTCGTCGCGCGTGACCAGCTTGAGTCGCTCCAGCTCCTCGGTGTGGCGCCGGTCGTCGTCGCGACCGATGCCGCGCGCGATGGCGATCGCCGCACCGAGTGCGACTCCCGCCAGCACGACCGTGGTCGCGCTCACCTGCGGCGGCGGCAGCTCGACGACACCCGAGCCATCGGTGATCGCCGGATGATCGCGATACCGGCCGTGCGCGGGACGGGCCCGGACGTCGAAGTGTGTCGAGAGGTTTCGCAGCCCTTCCTGCAGCCGCTCGCCGCGCAGCGGCGGGCCATGCCCGGTGATCGCCGCGCTCGGCGCATAGTCAGCGAGATGTTTCACCGACGCGCGCGCCTTGTCCCAGTCGGGGGTGAAGTACATCGGCGGCCCGTGGATCTCGGCGCGCTGGGTGAGCGCCGCGACGAGCGATTCCTGCTTGGTCGTCGTGAAGGCGTCACCGGCCACCACCGTGCGGTCGGAGTCGCGCACGAGCGAGATGTGGCCCGGCGAGTGACCGGGGGTCGGGATCCAGCGCCATCCCGGCGCCCCGGGCACACTGCCATCGGACGGCAGCTCGTGCGCGTGGCGTCCGAGATCGATCGGGCGCCGCGGGAAGACAGCGGACATCACACTCATCGCCCCGCCACCGACGAGCGGATCGGGGGGCGGGTAGGACGATTGCCCGGTGAGATACGGCAGCTCGAGCTCGTGCGCATACACCGGGACGTCCCACTCGTGTGCGAGCGTGTGCACCGCGCCGATGTGATCGAAGTGGCCGTGCGTCAGCACGATCGCCGCCGGCCGCGAACCTTCGCCGAACAGGCGGCTCGCCGCGTTCCTGATCTTCGACGCCGAGCCGGGAAGGCCGCAGTCGACGAGGATCCAGCTTCGATTGGTCTCGCCCGGCGCGCCGATGAAGCAGACGTTGACGATCCGGTCGAGCAGATAGGAGACCTCGGGCGCCACGTACTTGGGCGCGTCGGTGTTCCCTTCGCGATGGATGACGGATTCCAGCATGTCCCCTCTCACGTGAGGCACGAGCACACGTTGCAACGGAGTCGGCGCCAGTAGTTCAATGTGCATGCCGTGAGAAACGAGGCCGCGGCGCGCGCACTCAAGGGTTCTGATTCAGCTCGTCGTCCTTCCCCTTGGGTCGGCGCGTGCGTGGCTTGGCTGGTCCCTCCGGTTGACGCCGCTTTCGCTTCGCCGGCCTGTCGCTCGCCTGCTCTTCGGAAGCACTCGCCTGCATCGCCTGGGAGGGACGCTCCTTCCGGACTCTGGAAGGCGGCTCCTTCGGGACTTTGGCAGGACGCTTCTTCGCGGCTCGAGCAGGACGCCCCTCCACGGACACCGGAAGCGGCGTCTCACGTTCCACATCGACCCGCTTCTCGACTGGTTGCTCCAGACCCTCCTTCACCGGCGGAAGCTCCGCATCCAGCGAAGCGAAGTCGCTTGCGCGACGACGGAGATGCTCCACGTCACTCAGCGCGGCGCGACGGTCGGCAATGAAACGACGCTCGACATCGCGCGCGGCGCGATAGACACGGCGCTGCGAGATGCGCCGATTCGCCGTGCGATCCCACGCGTCGAGGTGAGCGAGCATCTGGTCGAGCGACATCACTCGGCGCGCGCCGTCGCTCTCGCGGCGGAAGACGACGTGCGTCCATCCGCGCACGCCGATCGGCCGGTGCCAGCTGCCGTCCATGTGCACGCGTCGTCCGGCCACGGCATGACCGAGCACACGCTCGTAGCGCGAGCGCGGCAGCAGCGTGAGCGGGAAGAGGTCGTCCCAGCGACAGAGGCGTCCCACGTCCTCGTAGGCCGCGGGACGGTCGGGCAGCTCGAGCAGCGACGGAGCTCGGCCGCGCATGACGGCGGCAATGAGGCGCAGCGAGAGCGGGTCACCGAGCGCGCTGATCGACTCCCAGAACTGGCGCGTCGTCCGGCCGGCCATCTCCCGCAGCGAGAGGCGCTTGCCGCGCGACGTCGGCCACTTCGCCGCGTTCACGTCGCAGGTGAAGGGATTCTCCGGGAAGCAATCGTGGCGCGCGACCCATCCCTTTCGCGAGCTGTGCTTCCTCGGAACGAATCCGCGTACGACGGGAATGCCGTGGCGCGCGAGCTCACTCACCTCGTACGTGGACCAGTCCATCACGGCGCGCACGATCCCGACGATGAGCGTGGCGGTTGCCGCCATGAGCGCCGCGTCCGGGGTGAAGTCCGCCGTCACCTCGACGCGGTTCCCGCGCGGGCGAACGCCGACGCCGGTGGAGCGACGGTTCGCGGCGAGCAGCATCACCGGGGCGGCGAGCACGTGCGTCAACAGGTACGCGAGCCGTTCGACGGTACGACCGTTCGGCAGCTCGGGTGGCAGTTCGAACGACACGTTGTAGTGCGTGCTGAACCCGACGAGTCGCACGTCGCGCTCATGGCGGTCCTCCCAGCCATCGAGCTCGTGGCGAAGGAAGCCGAGGCTCTCCCAGAGCGCCCGTGTGCCGCGCGCGCCGCAGCCGCGGTCGATCTCGACCATCGGCGTGGCGAGCTCGATGACGCCCGTGTCGAAGTACACCGCGCCGCCCGTCGGGAGGTGATACGACCGCCCGGTGCGATGCACGAGCGGACCCCGCACGATGTTACGCGGCGACTGAAAGACCGCTTCGGGGCGCGCGAGCACCCCGTCGACAATCGTGGCGAATTCGGCCTCGAGGCCGATGGCCGGAAGTGCTCGCGTACGTACAGCGCCCGTCGCGTCCCTGCCTCCGGCCTGGTACGCGAAGTCGCTCCATCGTTCCTTCTTCCGTTGATACTTGATCAGCATGCCGACTCCTTCTCAGACCGTCCGGAGGCGGCCGAGTCCTTCTTCGCGGGCGGGTGTCACAACGGCTCACCGGCCAGCTTCAAGTTGTAGCTCTCGCCCGGCGCCTCCCGCGGCACCGAGACGACGTAACCGAGATCGACGTGCAGATGATCGTCGGTCAATGCGCGTTGATCGCCGAGCGGGCGTGTCCACACCGTCGGAATCACGTCGTGGGCCAGCGCCGCGAAGCGCCGTATCGTGTCAGGGGTGTCGAGATAGGTGTCACCAATGCGATAGATGTTGGCCGCGGTGCCCCAGCAGTGCGGGGACGCCGCGCCCGTTCCCTTGTGGCGAGGCGAGCAGTAGCCGCCGTTGGCGCCGATGAAGACGTAAGTGCCAACCGCTTCTCTGAGCTGCTCGAGTGCGAACGCCAGAAGAACTGTTGCGCACGGGATGTACCGCGGGAAAACCCTGAGCGGGGGTGCCTCGCGCACATCGGTATGGATGAACTCGGAGACGGTGAAGTGGCGCGAGAGATTCGTTGCACGCGCCTCCTCCCACGACGTCACTTCGTAGAAGTAGCGCGGCAGCACGCGCGCGCGTCCGGCATGGTCACACAGCGTGCCGCCCGGCAGCAGCACGTCGCGATAGCGACGCTCGAGGCGTCGGCCGTCGACAAGACGCAACGGGAACGTGGCGTTGGTGTAACTAGTCGACATCGGCGCGGCCCCGGATCAGCGCGGCGTACGCGAGGTACGACGCGGCCGCGATCGTCGTGGATCGCCCCGTCGCCGTCGGCTCCCATTCCGTCAACACGGCAATCGCATAGGGCTTCCGCTCAGGGAGGTAGACGAGCCCGGCGTCGTGTGCGACGGTGGAGATGTCGCCCGTCTTGTTCGCGACGCGCGCCTCGCGCGGGAGGCCGGCGGGAATCCCGCTCCTGAACTGCTGTCGGTGCAGGATGTCCAGCATCTGGCGCGACAGCGCCGGACTGAAGGCACGCTCCTCCTCGATGAGCCGCAGCAGTCCGACGAGGCCGCGCGCCGTGACACGGTTGTTGATCCCGTGCTGATAGGCCAACTCGTCCTCCACCCCGCGGCGGAGATCGATCCCCTCGAGCCCGAACGAGTCGAGTGTCCGCTGGAGCA
>JAEKKK010000039.1 GCA_019510405.1 Gemmatimonadota bacterium
TTGAGGAGCGTCACCTTCTGCTGCGCCGCGGCTGTCTTGGCCGACGGCGCAATGAGCGCGAGTCCCAGCACCAGTTGCGCGATCGTCTTGAGCGTCTTCATGAATCGAGTCCTGTATGTAGGCCGCATTCGAGCGCGGCGTTGTCGTTGTCGGTTCTCGGTTATCCGTTCTCAGTCATCCCGAGCGAGCGAAGCGAGTCGAGGGATCTGCACCTCCGCATTTCCTCATTCCCGCGTTCCCGCATTCCCACCGGTTTCCGCGACATCGCCGTTTCGGCTCCGCGTTCCGTCGTTGCATCGAGCGCCGTTTGCTCGGCCGTTCCGCATCCCCCCATCTCAGCATCCCCGCTCAAAACCCGACCTGCAACCGCGTCAGCACCGCGTGCTCCGTCGACCGCACCGTCGCCGCCGTCGGGCCATAGAGGCGCGTGCGTTCGTAGTTCGTTTCGAACACGATCCCGCGCGTCAGGCGCCAGTTGAGCCCGACGCCCGCGGCGCGCGCCTGCCGCGGCTGCGTCGTCGGATCGGCGAAGAGCGGGAAGGCATCCGCATCCGTCGTCAGCACGCCGTAGCGCGCCACGAGCTCCAGCGCCCCCAGTCCGCCGGTGCTGCCGCCGTCGAGCGGATGGTTCGGCGCGATCCCGGTGAACGACTCGTGCTCGCCGGTCAGCAGCCAGCTTCCCGAGACCTGCCACGCGTCGGTCGACAGTGCAGCCAGCGACGTCGCGCGCTTCACGTGCTGCGTCGACCGCACGTACTCGGCGAGCACGCCCACCGGTCCGGCGTAGAGGTACCCCTGCGGCGAGACGCGCGTGCGCCGGCCCTGCGCGATCACCGTGTTCGGCGCGGTGCCATCGGCGCGGTAGCGGAACAGCGAGAGCTGCCCGGTCGTCTTGTAGCTCGGCAGCGACGTCGCGGTCAGCGTCCCCCGCTCCTTACCGCTGCTCCCCGCCACGCCGAGGCCGACGTCGGGCGCCGACGCGAGCGTCGCGAACGGTCGCAGGAACACGCGGCCCACGACGTCCTTCCCCGTCGACACGTCGCCGTCGCTGATCGCCGCATCGGGCGCGCCATCGAAGGCGCCGACCTGGTACTGGATGCGCGACGCAGCGAGATCGCCGTACAGCTGCACGCCGACGTCGCGGTTCGGCACGAGGCTCGTCGGCAGACCGCGCTCGATGAACCGCACGTCCGTCGCCGACTGCAACCGCTCCAGCCCGATCGGCGGCTTGAACTTGCCGACACGCAGGTTGAGTGCGGCGGTCGGCTTCGCCTCGACATAGGCGTCGTACAGCACCGTCTGCCCGTTGCCGAAGTCGGGCATCAGGCGCAGGCCGAAGTACTTGTACGCCGTCGCCTCGAAGATCGGCCGCACCCGCCGCAGCAGGAACGTGCTCGATCCCGGCGCCACCGGCCCCGCCGCGCCGAAGAAGCGCGCATCGGACTGTACGTAGCCGCGCAGCCGGAAGGTGAACGCGTTGTCGGCCGAGCGGATGTTGAGACCGTCGCGCGTCGCCGTCACGGTCGGCTGGGCCGCGGCCGTCGCCTTGGCCTTCGCCTCGGCCTTCTCGAGCGTCGCGATGCGGTCTTCGAGCGCCTGGATCCGCGCCGTGGCGGCCGCGTCGTTGGTCGCCGCCTGCTGCGTCACGCCGTTCGCCGACGCGGCGTTCGCCGGCGGCGCGGGGGTCGTCGCATTCGTCGTGCGCTGGGCCTCGCTCGCCGGCTCCTGGGGCGCGGTCGTTTGCGCATGTGCGTCGCGACTGACCGCGAGGCTTGCGCCCAGCACGAGAGCGAGGGAGATGAAACGAGGTGAAACGGACATTGCTATGGATCCTCGAGGGAAATGGCGTCGACGATGAGCAGACAAAAACGCGGGCCCGCTCTCGTCTCTGAGAGCGGGCCCGCGGTGCGCGTGCGATGTGGTCAGTATCCGGTCAACATGGACATGGGATCGTGAACACAGCGCGGCCACCGTGAGCGCTCTCGACGGAGCGACCACAGCACACGCTGCGACAACACATGGCCTGCTGAACCTGGAATGACATCACGTGATCTCTGCTCATGCCCGACGGAATGTCGAGGCCCTTACTGGTTCGTCCGCTCGGCCACCAGCGCGGCAACGTCGCGAACTTTCGGTGCAATGACCGGCGCAGCAGGCAGAACGTCACTCACTGCTTCGGTCGTCTTCAATCCGTTGCCCGTGATGCACAATACAATCTCGTCGTCGGAATGGAAGTGCCCCGCCTCCGCGAGCGCGACGGCGCCGGCAACCGTGACACCGCCCGCGGTCTCCGTGAACACGCCCGTCGTCTCGGCGAGCAGACGGATCCCGGCGACGAGCGCTTCGTCGCTCACGTGCTGTCCGCGACCGCCCGACTCGCGCATCACCTTCGCCGCGAACGGACCGTCCGCCGGATTTCCGATCGCGATCGAGCGCGCGATCGTGTTCGGGATCTCCGGCACGAGCGTCGAGTCGCCGCGCTCCCACATCCGCACGATCGGTGCGCAACCGGACGCTTGCGTCCCATACACGCGCGGAGAGTTGCCCGTCACGAGCCCCGCGTCGATGAACTCCTTGAACCCCTTCCCGAGCTTCGTGACGAGCGAGCCGCCCGCCATTGGCGCGACGACCGCGCTCGGCGTGCGCCAGCCGAGCTGCTCGAGAATCTCGAACGCCATCGTCTTGGAGCCTTCGCCGTAGTAGCCGCGCAGGTTCACGTTGACGATCCCCCAGCCGAACCGGTCGGCGAGCTGCGCGCACAGCCGGTTCACGTCGTCGTAGTGCCCCTTGATGCGCACGAGGTTCGGACCGTACACCGCCGTGCCGATCACCTTCCCGATCTCGAGATCTTCCGGGATGAAGATCCACGACGCGAGCCCCGCACGCGCCGCGTGCGCCGCCACCGCGTTGGCGAGATTGCCCGTCGACGCGCAGCCCACCGTATCGAGCCCGAACGCGATCGCGGCGTTGATCGCCGTCGAGACCACGCGGTCCTTGAACGAGAGCGACGGATGCGACACGGCGTCGTTCTTCACCCACACGCGCGCCACGCCGAGCTTGTCGGCCAGCCGCGGCGCATCGATCAGCGGCGAGAATCCGGTGTCGAGCGACGCGACCGGATCACCCTCGAACGGGAGCCACTCGCGATAGCGCCACATCGACTGCGGCCGCGCGGCGATCGTCGCACGATCGGGCAGCGTGCGGTTCGCCGGATACAGCGGCTCGAGGGGACCGAGGCAGTTCTCGCAGATCGCGATCGGCGCCGCGTCGTTCTCGGTGCCGCACAGCTTGCAGCGCTGGCGCCGGCAGCAATCGATTGGGCGTGTGTCGGACTTGCGTCCGGGAGAATCGAAGTCATTGCGTGATACGGGCGTCGAAGAATTCGGAAGTCACCAACTCACCAACTCACCAACTCACCAACTCACCAACTCACATCAGTACTTGGGCACCTTCGGATCGACGTCGTCGCTCCACCGGAGGATGCCTCCCGCGAGGTTCCACACCTTCTTGAACCCCGCCGCCTGCAGCTGCCGCACCGCCTTCGCGCTGCGGCCGCCCATCTTGCACGTCACCACGATGTCGCGTGCGCTGTCGAACGAAGCCAGCGATTCCGTGAACGAGCCGAGTGGTACGAGCCGCGCACCGGGAATCTTCGCGATTGCCCACTCGTGCGGCTCGCGCACGTCGATCAGATCGAAGTCGTCGCGCCGCTGCTGCTTCGCCGCGAGCTCCTTCGGCGTGATCTCCGGAATGCCGTGTGGATCCTGCAGCGGATCCCCGCCGATCCCGCAGAACTGGTCGTAGTCGATCAGCTCGCGGATCTCGCGCGTGCCGCACGCCGGACAGTTCGGGTTCTTGCGTAGACGCATCGTGCGGAACTGCATCGACAGCGCGTCGATCAGCAGCAGTCGGCCGATCAGCGGTTCGCCGATGCCGAGCAGCAGCTTGATCCCTTCCGTCGCCTGGATCGTGCCGACGAGTCCGGGCAGCACGCCGAGCACGCCACCCTCTGCGCAGCTCGGCACGAGTCCCGGTGGTGGCGGCTCGGGATAGAGGCAGCGATAGCAGGGCCCCTCTTCCGTCGCGAACACCGACGACTGCCCCTCGAACCGGTAGATGCTCCCGTACACGTTCGGCTTGCCGAGGATCACGCACGCGTCGTTCGTGAGATAGCGGGTCGCGAAGTTGTCCGTCCCGTCGATCACGATGTCGAAGTCGCGCACGATCTCGAGCGCGTTCTCGCTCGTCAGCCGTGTCTCGAACCCCTCGACGTGCACGTGCGGGTTGAGATCCTTCAACCGGTCGCGCGCCGACTCGAGCTTGGGCCGCCCCACGTCCTTCGAGCCGTGCACGATCTGACGCTGCAGGTTCGTCACGTCCACGACGTCGAAGTCGACGAGCCCGATCGTCCCCACCCCCGCCGCCGCCAGATAGAGCGCGAGCGGCGACCCGAGGCCGCCGGCGCCGATCAGCAGCACGCGCGACGCCTTGAGGCGCTGCTGACCATCGAGGGCGACCTCGGGCAGAATGAGATGCCGGCTGTACCGGAGAATCTCGTCCGAGGACAACTCCTCCAGCTGCGTCGCGAGCGGTGCGGTGGCGGTGGCCATCTGCTCAGCCCCCCGCGATCGCCGGCACGACGGTGAGCTCGTCACCGTCGGCCACCTTCGCATCGAAGCCACCGTTGAACCGGATGTCTTCGTCGTTCAGGTAGAACGTCACGAACGGGTACGGCTGCCCCGCCTCGTCGCGCAGCCGCGGCGCGAGGTTCGGATACCGCGTTGCCACGTCGGCCACCACCGCACCGACCGTGTCGCCGGTCGATTCGATCGCGCGGCCGTCCGCCAGCTTCGCGAGCACGGTGGGAAGAAAGAGTGTCACTGCCATGAGAGGTCTCCGAACTGCTGTGTGAAATCGTCCTGTGCCTAGTGTGCCCTGTGTGCTTCGTCGGTCAGCTTGCCGCGGCCGTCGCGGGTGCGTCCTCGCAATCCACGTGAACCGTCAGCGTGCGGCCGTCTACCTGTGATGGGTTGACGAATGAATCCGCCTGTACCCCCTGCTGCTCCCAGGCGCTGCGCATCGCCTCGGCCACCGCCGGTGCTTGCCGCTCCGGCGCCACCGCCACGAGCGTCGAGCCCGAGCCGCTGAGCGTCGCGCCGAACGCCCCTGCCACCACCGCTGCTCCACTCACCGCGTCATATCCGTCGATCAGCGACCGCCGGAACGGCACATGGAGCACGTCGTCGAGCGCGACGCGCAGCACGTCCGCCTCACCGGTCGCCAGTCCGTGCACCAGCGCTGCCCCACGTGCCGCCGCCTGCGCCGCGGTCCGATGCGGCAGCTCGCGCGGCAGCACCGCGCGCGCCTCGCGCGTCGTGACCTCGAAATCGGGCACCGCGAACACGAGTGTCAGCCCGCGCGCCACCGTCAGCGGAACGACTCGCGCCTCGCCCACCACCAGCACTGCACCGCCATGAATCGCCGCCGCGACGTTGTCCGGATGGCCTTCCACCCTGGCGCACGCCTCGAGCAGCTGCTCGTCCGTCAGGGTGAAGCCGAGGACCCCCGTTGCTGCCACGGCGCCGGCCACCACGGCCGCCGCCGAGGAGCCGAGCCCGCGCGCCACGGGAATGTTCGAGCTGACGCGGATCCGCAGCGCGCTCGGCGCCTTGCGCCCGGCCACCTCGCACGCCGCCCGCAGCCCCACCACCACCCAATCCTCCTCGGGTGTGACATCGAGCCCGGCGAGCGTTCCCCCACGCTGGATCGTCGTCCCCTTCTCCGGCTCGGGCTGCAGCACGACCGACGCCGTCAGGCAGCGGTCCACCGCCGCGCCGACGCAGTCGAACCCCGCACCGAGGTTCGCCGTCGATGCCGGCACACGCACCACCGCGCGCCGCCTCACGCGCACCACCTCGAGGTGGTGCGCGCCGGCCATGCGCACGGTGACGACGCTGCGAGTGTCTGCACCAGGCTCACCCGATTACTTCTCGACCGGAACGCGGACCGAGTTACCCCACTCCGTCCAGCTGCCGTCGTAGTTCCGCACCTTGTCGTAGCCGAGCAGATAGGTCAGCACGAACCAGGTGTGGCTCGACCGCTCGCCGATGCGGCAGTAGGCGATGACGTCGTCTCCCTTCTTGAGACCCGCCTCACCCTCATAGATCGCACGGAGCTCATCCGCCGTCTTGAACGTCCCGTCCGGGTTCGCCGCCCGCGCCCACGGAACGCTCTTCGCGCCTGGCACGTGACCGCCGCGCAGCACTCCCTCCTGCGGGTACTCGGGCATGTGCGTCTTCTTGCCGCTGAACTCGTCCGGCGAGCGCACGTCGATCAGTGGCTTCTTCGCCTGGCTGTGCTTCAGCGTCTCTTCCTTGAACGCGCGGATCTTCGCGTCGTCGCGCTCCTTCGCCACGTACTGCGTCGCCGGATACTTCGGCACCTCGGTCGAGAAGGGCCGGCCCTCGGCCTCCCACTTCGCCCGGCCGCCGTCGACGACCTTCGTGTTCGTGAAGCCGAACAGCTGGAACACCCAGAACGCGTACGTCGCCCACCAGTTGCTCTTGTCCCCGTAGAACACCACCGTCGTCGACTCGTCGATGCCGAGGCGGCGCAGCAGCGTCTGGAACTGCTCCTTCGACACGTAGTCGCGCACCAGCGAATCGTTCAGGTCGGTATGCCAATCGATCTTCTGCGCTCCGGGGATGTGGCCGAGGTCGTACAACAGCACGTCCTCGTCGCTCTCCAGGATCCGCACCTTGGGGTCGTTCAGGTGCTGCGCCACCCAGTCGGTGGTGACCAGGACGTCGGGATTGACGTACCCCTTGCTGGCCGGGGTGAACGAGACGGGTTCGGTGGTGGTGCTCATGGGTTGTGCCTCGGTGATGGGTCGTCGACTGAGTAACGAAGCTCAGTGAGGCTGCTGTAAAAAAACGGCCGCCTCGAACCGAGCGGCCGGGTGATTCCCGTGGGAGTGTCGGAGTGCTCTGCCCTAGCGCCTCTCCTCGCATCCCGGCCGCAGTGCCATTCCAGGGCGACAGCCCTCGGGACGGCCGATGCACATGCGCATGCCAATGGGCATGCGCATGCATCCGATGCTGCGAATTCGCTTCGAACGGAACGCGCCGATCTCCGCGCCGATGGCGCGGGAGTGGATCGAGGCGAAGCGAACGGAAGCGGGCATCGGAGCGGGAGCGTGGAGAAAAGGGACAGTTATGGATACAAAAAAAGCCGGGCGTGCTGCGCCGCCAGGCGAGTCGCTTTTTAGCTCCTTATTTTACGTGGCGGCAAGAGGCGGCAAATCACCACGACATCGATTGTGCTCGCAGTCTAGAGGGCACTCCGGGCGGCGTCAAGGCCCGCATGCACCGATTGTCGGTTCGGCGCGCAATTGCACCTCTACATATGGTGCATTTGTCTGTGACGCCGCCCACCTTCTGAAAGGTCGTTTCTCGTGTGCCAGGCGCCCCATTCAGCGCGTCGGTGACCTCCGGTTGGGAGTCACGTTGGGCAGTGCCCCGCGTCCTCGCGGCCGGCCTTGGTAGCGAATACATTCCGTCCATCGCCGTCGTCCCCCTTTTCATCCCTCCGGCGGCCCGCTTTACAACGCTCCCACACAGTGACCTGACCGTTACGACTCGGCCGGGTTTCGGTGCGTTTTCCCGATCACCATTCCCCCGATTTGGCTCCGCTTCGCGGAGTCCACAGCGCCATTGATGGCGCCAGACTTTCAATCCGGAAGCACACACATATGAAAATCGCGCGTTGGATGTTGGGCGCTGCTGTCGCCCTCGCCGCCGCTCTTCCTGGCCGCCTCACCGCCCAGGGCGTCACCACCGGCGCCATCGCCGGCCGGGTGACGGACGACGCGGGGCAGCCGCTGTCCGCCGTGCAGATCGTCGTGCGCAATCGCGCCACCGGCTTCACCGTGGGCGCGCAGACCCGCGAGGATGGCCGCTATCGCATCCAGAACCTCGAGGTCGGCGGGCCCTACTCCGTCACGGCGCGCCGCATCGGCCTGCAGCCGCAGACGCTCGACAACCAGCAGGTTCCCTTCTCCCAGACCCTGGTCCTCGACTTCCATCTGTCGAACCAGGTCGCGACCCTCGCCGCCGTCGAGGTCACCGGCGTCAACGCCGGGGAGTTCAGCCCGACGCACACCGGTACGCGGACGACCATCTCCGACTCGGTCCTCCTGCGCGTGCCGACGACGTCGCGCAACGTCACCGACTTCGTGAAGATCGCCCCCCAGATCTCGATGACCGCGGGTGGCGCCGGTTCGGCGGGCGGCATGTCCAACCGCATGAACAACGTCCAGATCGACGGCGCTTCCGAGCGCGACGTCTTCGGTCTCGGCAACACCGGAACGCCCGGCTCGGAGGTCAACGCCAAGCCGCTCTCCATCGAGGCGGTCAAGGAGCTCCAGGTCCTCCTCGCGCCCTTCGACGTGCGTCAGGGCAACTTCGGCGGCTTCCTCCTCAACGCCATCACGAAGACCGGTACGAACGAGCTGCACGGCTCCGCCTTCCACGTCTTCCGCAATCAGAACTACGGCGAGGACACCGCTGCCGTACGCGCACAGCCGTTCAACCGTTCGCAGACCGGTTTCTCACTCGGCGGTCCGATCATCAAGGACAAGCTCCACTTCTTCACCGCGAACGAGTGGACGACGGAGAATACCCCCGTCTCCGGTCCCTACGCCGATCAGCCGGTGGGTGCGGCGCAGAAGTTCGCGCTCGCGCCCGACACGCTCAAGCGCTTCCTCGATCTCATGAAGCAGCTCGGCTCCAAGGACGTCGGAACGGCGGGTACGGTGAACATCCCCAATCCGCTCACGAACCTCTTCGCGCGCCTCGACTATCAGGTCAACGATGTCCATCGTGCGGTGTTGCGCTTCAACTACGCCGACGGTGAGCGGTTGCGTCAGCAGAACGCTCGCTCGGTGACCCAGGTCGTCACGTCGGACAACTTCCACAACTTCCGCAACGTCAAGGTCGCCCCCGTCCTGCAGTTCTTCTCCAACTTTGCCAGCGGGGCGTCGAACGAGCTGTTCATCGGCTACAACAAGTGGTTCAACCGCCGCGATCCGCTCAGCGGCTTCCCGCAGATCCGCGTCAACACCGTGACCGGCGCCACCGGCAACGCACCCATCATCGCCGGTGCCGATCAGTTCTCGCAGGGCAACCAGCTCGACACCAAGACCTGGGAGATCACGGAGAACTTCACCTTCCGTCCGATGGGGAACCACACCGTCACGGTCGGCACGCGCAACGAGTACGTCTGGCTGCGCAACATGTTCACCCAGAGTTCGCTCGGCGTCTGGTCGTTCCGTAACCTCGACAGCTTGGCCGCCGGAAACGCCAACTCGTTCCGCAAGGCGCTCATCCTGGCCGACGGCGGCAACGTCTACTACGCCGGATTGCAGAACGCCTTTTACGCGCAGGATCAGTGGGCGGTCACGCCGCGGCTCGCCATCACGGCCGGCATGCGCTTCGACCTGAGCAACTCGCTGTACGACATCCCGTACAACGCCCCCATCGATTCCGCGTACGGCCGCAAGACGAGCGATATCCCGAAGCACTCGCTCCAGTACTCGCCGCGCCTCGGCTTCAACTGGGACGCCACGGGTGACCGGCGCAATCAGCTCCGTGGTGGGGTCGGCCTCTTCGTCGGCACGCCGCCGTACATCTGGCTCGAGAACGCGTACGTCAATTCGGGCAACATCATCACCTTCCTCAACTGCAACACCAA
>JAEKKK010000040.1 GCA_019510405.1 Gemmatimonadota bacterium
AGCGCGTTGCGCATGTCGGTCGACGAGGGGATGCCCTGCACGGCGCGCAGGTACGCATCCCGCACCGCGGGGGTGCGGACGGCACCGCTGCCGGCGAGGGCGATGAGCACGTTGGAGCGGTCGGTGGACGACGCGACCAGGGTGTCGGCGGCGAGGATCGCGAGCGCGACGTCGTTGGACTTCGCGGCGAACGGGATGGCGATCTCGAGAACGTTGGACAGGTCGGTCGACGATGGGATGGTGACGACAGTCTTGAAGAACGCGTCGCGCAGCGCGGCGTCGTTCCGAGCGAGATACTTCGGCGCGAGCGTGGACATCAGGTTGGTCTTGTCCGTGCTGCTCGCGATCGTCGCGGCGGCACGCGCGACTGCGAGCAGCTGGTCACGATCGTCGGTCTGACCGAACGCCTCGAGCACCGCGGTTCGATCGGTGCTGCTCGCCACGGCGCCGGCCGCCTTTTCGAGCGCGGAGGGCGCGACGCCGCCGGTGCGCGATTGGGCTGCGGCCTTGGAGAGGACGGCGCGCAGATCGCTCGAGCTGGGGACATCCTTGCCCGCCTGCGCCACGACGCGCTCGAGCTCCGCGGCGGGAAGCTTCTGATCCAGCAGTGCGTCGTAGTGGGCGCGCTTCGCGCCGGAGCTCCTCAGCGCGGCGATGTGCCGCAGCACGGCGTCCATACCGCCCTCGGCGCGCCAGCGCGCGATGCGCGCCTCGACGTTGACCCCTGCCTCGGCGAGCACCTGTGGAAGGATGCCGGCGAGCCAGCGCTGCGCCGCGTCGTCGAACGGTGCGTTCGCCTCGTTGAAGCGGTACTGGATACGCACGGCGTCCGAGCCCGCGGTAGCCGGCGTGATCGTGACGGCGCGATCGGCGCCGGGCACGCGCTCGCGGAAGATCGCCGTGCTCCCCGATGCGAGGCTGGTGATCCGGTCTTCGGCCGGTGTAGTGGTGAAGCGACCCTGGATCATCGCCTGGACACAGTGGTCGCGCGTGATGCTCAGCATGCGAAGGCTGCGCGCCGAGTGGTCGTCCACGTTGTCGTGCATGTGGAACGAGGCGTTCGAGTCGCCGAAGCGGAGCTGGTCGCAGCTGTCGTCGTCGCCCCCCGAGACGGTCTCGGTGACTCCTCCATTCGCTTCGACACGAGAGCGGATGGTGTCGGCCGAGCCCACCTTCTTGCCGAGCACGGCGACATTCCTGCCGAGCGTGGTGGTCGCGCTGTCGAGGTCTCGGAGGCCCTGGCCGAGCGGACCGTCGGCGGCGGCTTTCCAGGTCGAATCGCCAATCCTGATGTTCTGACCCTGAGTCGTGGTGCTCTGGGTGCGGCTCTGACTCGCGCTGCGGCTCGCGGTCGCCGAGTCGGAGTGGGTCGCGCCGGCCGATGACTGCGGGGTCTGGCGAATGGGCTGCAGTGCCGCGAGCGGCACGACGAGAAGCAGAGTGGCGAGCGCGCTCATGAGCGTGCGACCTCGACTGAGTGGATGACGGTCGAGCACGGGATCGAGAATGGAGAGCATCCGCCCCTCGAACTCGGAGCGGCGCGCCATGGCCAGGGCGGCGAAGGCGGGCTGCGCGCTGCGATGGGCCGGCGTGCCGAGCGACTGCACCATCGAGAGCAGGTCGGCGGCGTAGGTGGAGGGCTGGGTCCCGTGGCGGAGCACGTAGTCGTCGCACGCATGCTCGCGCTCGAGCTGCAGGCGGCGGTTGGCGATCCACACGAGCGGGTTGAACCAGAACAGGGCGAGGGCGACCTGCCCGAGGAGCTGCGTCAACGCGTCGAGCCGCTTCACGTGCGCCATCTCGTGGACGAGCACGTAGCGGCGGCGCTCTTCGGTCCACTCGTCGGCATCCTCGGGGAGGAGTACGATCGGGTAGACCACGCCCCAGGTGACCGGGACGCCGAGCCGGTCGCCGCGCAGGAGGATCAGCGGGCGCTGGATGCGCAGCGTGTTGGCGAGGCGCTGGGCGAGGGAGAGCCACCCGCCGTCGTCGATGCGCGCGCCGCGCCGCGCGAGCCGCGCGACGATCAGCGTTCCAGCCGCGAGCCGCAGCACGACGACGGCGGCGCCGAGTGCCCAGATGACGAGGAGCACGGTGCGGAGCGACAGCGGTGCGGGTGTCGTGACCGGCGCGGTCGCAGCCGGTGCCGTCGCGGCAGGCGCCGGCGTCGTGGCGACGGATCGCGTCGCGCCGGCGGGTGGAGCCGATGGTGTCGCGAGGGTGGAGTGCTCACCGGCGCGAGGTGTGGTCGGCGGTACCACATCGCGACCGTATGGCGCCAGGACAGGCGATGCGTCGCGAGACTGGTCGTCTGCCGTCACGATGCTGGCGTCGGGAATCAGTGTGCTGAGCGTTTCCGGTACCGGGACGTGCCAGCGCGGGCCCCAGAGCGCGAGCAGCGGAAGGAGCAACTGGACGGCGATCGCGCCGGCCCAGATCGCGTGGCGCACCGCGGCTGGGCGGCGATGCAGGAGCGAGGTGAGTACGAGCGCGCCGAGGAGGACGACGGCGCCGCGGGCGGCCGCGCCGAGGAGGATGATGGCGAGGCTCGGCATCGTCAGCGCCCCTCCTTCTTGGCGGCGTCGATGAGGCGCGACATCCGGTCGAGCTCCGCCTCGCTCATCTTCTCGCCCTTGATCGCGAGCAGCGCGGCGACCGCCTGTTCGGCCGAGTTGTCGAAGAAGGTCTTGAGGAGATGGGAGAGCGCCGTCTGGCGCGCGGCGTCGCGGCGGACGACGGGGAGGAAGACGTAGGCGCGCCCTTCCTCCTCGTGCCGGACGTGACCCTTCTGCTCGAGGATGCGGAGGAGCGCCCGGACGGCGGAGTAGCTCGGCGCGTCGGGGAGCCCTTCCCTCACCTCGGCTGCGGTGGCTCGGCCGACACGGAAGAGGAGGTCCATGATCTGTCTCTCGCGTCGGCTCAGGTCGCGGCTGTCGTCGCTCACGTCGTGCTCCAGGTCGGGAATGGTGGGGCGTTCTTCTGCTAGGAAATTAGCATGTGCTAGAATTTTAGCAATAGTGAGCTTTTGCCCCCTGCGCGGCTGCCGAGGGGGCGGGCGGCGGGCGATCTTCCGCTGATGACTTCCCCCTCCCCCTCCCCCTCTCCCGACTTCGCGCTCGCGGTCCACGTGGACTACCCCGCCTGGGTGGCGGACGTCGTCGCGTGGGAGACCCGCTACCGGACCGACGAGGAGCGCATGCGACTGGCGATCGCGCTGTCGCGCGAGAACGTGGAGCGCGGGACGGGCGGTCCGTTCGGCGCGGCGATCTTCGAGCGCGATTCGGGGCGCCTCGTCGCGGTGGGGATGAACAGCGTGGTGCGACTGCACAACTGCACCCTGCACGGCGAGATGGTGGCGTTCATGATGGCGCAGCGGCGGCTCGGCTCGTTCACGCTGAATGCGCCGCACCTGCCGGCACACGAGCTGGTGACGTCGTGCGAGCCGTGCGCGATGTGCCTGGGGGCGACGTTGTGGAGCGGGGTGCGCCGACTGGTGTTCGGCGCGACGCGCGAGGATGCGGCGAAGCTCGAGTTCGACGAGGGGCCGGTGTTCCCGGAGTCCTACCGGTACCTCGAGGCGCGCGGGATCGAGATCGTGCGCGGGATGCTGCACGAGGAAGCCGCCGCGGTGCTGGAGCGGTATCGGGCGCTGAACGGGGCGATCTACAATGGGTGAGATGGTGAAGTGGGGTCAGATCCTGGGGTCAGATACCGAAGGTGTCTGACCCCTTGGCGCATTTGACTCGGACCTCGTTGACTCCGAGTCCACCTGAGCGTCTGTAGTCGGATCACATGGTCATGATCGAACCACTCCCTGACTCGGCGAAGACGAGCGACAGCGCGGCGCGTGCGGTGCTCGTCGGGCTGCGTGCGGCGTGGCGTGTGCCGTCGATCATCGCGCACGACTTCGCGGTGCTGCTCGTGTTGCCCGCGGCGGCGTCGGAGCGAACGAGAGCGAGCGAATCGGCACAGCTCGCGGTGCTAGTCGCGCATCGCGTGCTCGCCCTGCTGGCGCGGGTGCGGCCGGCGCGGTGGCGCGGGACCTGTCTGCATCGCAGCGTGGCGGAGTGCGTCGCGCTGCGCGCGTACGGGCTGCCGGCGCGCGTGATGATCGGGGTCGGCAACGGTGCCGCGCCGGCGACGACGATCGCGCACGCGTGGGTGGAGTGCGAGGGGGTGCACTGCCGCTCGACGCGCGGCGCGGCCGAGCTCGAGATGCTCGCGCCGGCGCGGGCGTGACGTCACCGACCGAGCACCTGACGCATTCGCTCCTGAGCGACGATGCGCTGGTCGTGCGCGCCGAGGCCGCACTCGCGGGGCTCGTCGACCCCTGGCTGCCGCTGCACGCCACGCCAACGACTCGCGCCGAACCGCGGGCGACGATCGACGTCACCGATGAATGGGGTCAGACCCCATCAGGTCTGACCCCAATCGGCGGCGCACCGCTGCTCGGATTCGGCGGCGTGCAGGTTCACGCGTTCGACGGCGACGTGTTGCAGCTCGCGGGCGCTTCCACCGCCCGCGGACGAATCGACCTCGCTGCGAAGCGCGCCGTGATCTCGGTGCCGGCGACGGTTTCCGCCGACGCTCGGCTCGCGTTCGACGTCTACTCGATGCTCACCCTGTCCGCAGCGTTTCTCGTCGGGCGGCTCGGTGCGGCGCTCGTGCACGCCGGCGGTGTGGTGGATCCGGACGGACGTGCGTGGCTGCTCGTGGGAGACACCCACGCCGGCAAGACGACGACGTGCGTGTCGCTCGTGTCAGCGGGCGGCTGGCGCTTTCTCGCCGACGACCAGGTGGTGCTGCGCGTCGGCGGCGATGGCGCGCTCGTTGCCGAAGGGTGGCCGCGACGCGCGCATCTGGACGAGGGATACGGCGATGCCGTCGTGACGGGGACGCGCGCCACAGTGGATCTCCGCACGCGCTGGGGTGATCGGTGGATCTCGCGCGCGCCGCTCGGCGGCGTGCTCCTTCCCCACGTGAACGCCGAGCGATCCACGTCGCTCGCCGTCGCCGCGGAGGCAGCGGCGTTCACCGCGCTGGTGCGTCAATCGCCCTGGCTGATGGCCGACCGCGCGGTGGCCGGCGACGTGATGAAGTTGCTGCGCGACGCGGCGTCGCATCCGGCGTTCTCGCTCTCGCTGGGGCGCGACAGCTACGCGCGCGGCGACGTGCTCGCCGAGCGTCTCGGGCCGGCAGTGGCGAGCGGGGTGCGCTAGCGGCGCGAGGTGGTCAGGCGGCCGTCTGCGCGACGAGTCCGCGTGCCGCGAGATCGGCAAGCACCGTGTCCACCGCGCTCGCCGCGTCGGACTCGGAAACGTCGAAGGCGGCGGTGAGGCGACGGATCGCGCCGTCGCGCCCTTCTCCTTCCTCGAGGGCGCGGAAGACGACCGCGGCCGACTCGTTCAGGCGATAGTACCGCTTCGCGTTCAGGTCGAGCAGGACGGCTTCGTCGCCGAGATGTGCGGCGAGGACTTCCGAGGGGATGGTCACGAAACCCGGTGAGTTGGTGAGTTGATGACAGGAGCCCATGGGCTTCGCGCATGGTCGTTCAGCCAGCGCAGCTTTCCGTTCGCGCGCGCGCAGCGCATGCAGGGGAAGCGCTCGGCGAGCGTGGTGGAGCGTGGGGCGCTCGCCTCGATCAACCGATCGACGTGCGCGTGGAATGCGGCGAGTGCGTCGGCGAGCGGCGTGACGTGCAGGTCGGTCACGACCTCGGCGTCGTTGAAGCCGTAGTCGCTGAGCTGGCAGCAGCTCACGAGCCGGCCCCAGGCGTCGACGAACAGGCGCGTGCGCGCCTTGGTCGTGCACGGCCGTTCGGCGCCATCGAAGGGGAACCCGTAGTCGCGCACGATGCGCACGTGCGCACGCCCCTCGGCGGCGATCGCGTCGATCTCGTTCCGCACGTCGTCCCACTCCTCGAGCGCGAGGTCGCTGCCGCGCATCACGCTCGCGGCGACCGGCTGCGGGAGGATGTAGTGCAGCTCGTGCGCGCCGATCGATTCGGCAAGGTCAGCTGCTTCACGCAGCTGACCGCGCGTACGCGAGTCGATGACGAGCGAGAGGTGCGTCGGGATGCCGCGGCTCGTCAGCACCCCCGACGCGAGGAGCACCCGGTGGAAGCTCCCGCGTCCGCGCTCGGTGTCGTGCACCTCGGCCGTGGCGCCGGAGAGGCTCAGTCGCACGGCGGAGGGCGCGTGCCGATCGAGGTGCTTCAGTGCGCGCGTGAGATGCCAGCCATTGCTCACGAAGCGGTACGGGTGGCCATGCTCGGCGAGCAGATCGACGACGTGCCCGAACTCCGGATGCAGCAGCGGCTCGCCTCCGGTGAAGCTCACCGAGTGCGAGCCGAACAGTGCGCGCGACTGCGCGAGGACGGACGTGATCAGCTCGACGGAGAGGCTCTGCACCGTGGTGACGTCGTCACGGATGCAGTGCGGACAGCGCAGGTTGCAGTGCTGCGTGAGCGCGAAGCCGATCTCCATTCGATCCAAGTGCAGATCCCTCGACTTCGCTCGGGATGACAACGAGTGCAGAGTCCTCGACTTCGCTCGGGATGACAACGAGTGCAGAGTCCTCGACTTCGCTCGGGATGACAACGAGGTCGGCGGGGTTCCGGTACCGCACCCAGGTCGAGCCGTTGTAGTGCCAGATGCTGCCGGCGCGGTTCACGAGGTACACGTCGGAGGTCGACGTCCCCCAGATCCCGCCGACGTCGGTGTTACCGACGGTGATCGGCGCGCTCCAGGAGGTGCCGTTCCAGTGCACCACGTTGCCATTCGTGCCGCCGATCCAGACATCCGACGAGGACGTCCCCCAGATCGCGCGCACGCCCGTGATGCCGGCGCTGACCGTGCTCCACGAGGTGCCGTTCCAGTGGTAGACGTTGGTCTCGCCGATGTACACGTCGCTCGACGACGAGCCCCAGATCGCCGCGCAGTCCTCGGTCCCGAGCGGGTTGCTCGCGACGTCGGTGAAGGCGCCGCCACTCGAGTGCACGAGCGTGCCGGTCTTCCCGCATGCATACACGTCGGCCGCCGAGCTCCCCCAGATCGCGAGGAGTGCGCCGGACGCCGAGGTGGTGACGTCCGACCAGCTGGTGCCGTTCCAGCGCTGCGTCTTCGTGCTGCCGACGGCGTAGACGTCGCTCGATCCGCTGCCCCACAGCGCAGCCATGTCGGCCGACTCGGCGCCGGCATACGACGTCCAGCTCGAGCCGTTCCAGTGCTGGAGCACGTTCGGCCCGGCGATCCCGGAGATCCAGATGTCGCTCGCCGACGCGCCCCAGATGGCGTTGATGTTCTCGGTGGCGCCGGCCTGCGCGACCGCGCTCGGCGTCCAGAGCAGCACCCCGCCCTCGTCGGGGAGCTGCGTCGTGACGTACACCTGGAAGGTGAAGGTCGTCGCGCCGTTGAGGTTGAACTGCCAGTTCTTGCTCGACGACAGCTCGCCGCTGGCGAGGATGCCGTCCGCGCCGAGGTCGGCGCCGGAGTACTGGAAATACGGCTGGTTGCTCGCGGTGAACGTTCCGGTGCCGTCCGCGTTGGCGACGGTGACCCCGTTGCTGGGCAGCGTGTGGAAGAAGACGCGCACCCCGTTGGCGTTCGGCGTCGTGCCGTTGGCCGTGGCCCAGGGCTGGCCGGTGAGGTTCAGCACCGTGACGTCGCCGGTGAGCGAGGTGGTGCCGGTCGTGACGACGTTGGTGCTCGCGAGCGTGGTGTAGGTGTTCTGGCCGCCGATGATGAGATCGGCCGCGCTCCCGCGCGCGAGGCTCGGCGCGGCGGGTGTGCAGCTGATGCGCCTGGCCGCGACGTCGGCCTTGCAGGTGAGCTCAGCGAGCAGCGCGCGCCCCGACGGCGCCGCTTGCTGCGAGCCTTCGGTCGGGAGGTTGGACTCCGAGCACGCGGCGAGCGTGGCCGCGGAGAGGATCAGAACGCTGAGGCGTTTCCGCATGACGAGTCTGGAGGGGGGCGAAGAGGAGAGGGGACGGAGCACGACTCCACTCGGCGCTCAGGGGAAGATCGAGCCGCCGTCGATCGGCGGACCGATGGTCGTCTGCAGCGTCAGATTCTCCAGACGCGGCAGATCGTCGATCTTCGGAGGGATCCAGCTCTTACGGGGTGTCCCGGTCGAAGTCGGCCGGGGCTGCTGATCACGCTCGGACACGAAAATCTCCAGGATCAAGTTCGAGGGACGGTCTCGATTTGACGCGCGAGGCTCGTGCAGCGTCACGCGGGGCGGCCCGTACAAGGTCCAACATTTGTTCGGCCCCTGTGCGGCTGTAGGTTGCGCTGGTTGTTTCGCCCCAACGACTCGATGGCACTTCACACACGCAACATCGTCCTATTCGCCACTGTCGCAGCGCTGATCGGCTGCGGCGGGAACGACGACGGCACCGCGCCCGTCGGAGGGCTCACGACCGTCGGCCGGCTCGAGCGCGGCTCGACGATCCGGCTCGTGACGCGCGACGGACTCTCGCCGGCGGATTCCGTCGTCACCGGCGTCGCGGTCACCCCGGCGATCGCCGGCGCGGTGAGCGGGGCGACCGTGACGCTGCTGCAGGTGGGCGCCGTCACGATCTCGGCGCGTGGGAGCGATGGACGCATGCTCAGCACGACGTTCGACGTCGCCTTCCCGCCGACTGTCTACTTCGACGCCGTGGCAGCGGGGAACCGCGACATCTACAGTGTGTCGCTGGACGGGCGCGACCTGTCGCGACGGACGACGTCGCCCGGCGACGAGACGCAGCCGACCGTCGTGGCGGCGGCGATCGTGTTCGTGAGCACGCGCGACGGGAACGGTGAGCTGTACTCGATGCCGGCCACCGTCGGTGGCGTGGAACAGCGGCTCACGACGACCGCCGCGAACGAGAGCCAACCGGCGTTCGCCGCGGGCGGCGCCGCGCTCGCCTACGTGAGCGACGTCAGCGGGGCGCCGCGCGTGTACGTCGCCCCGACGCCACCGACGAATCCCGCGCAGCTCACCGCGGCATCGTTCGGCTTCGGCGGGAGCATCGAGGCGAGTCCGACGTGGTCACCGGCGCGCGATCGCATCGCGCTCGTCTCGACGGCGAACGGCGGCGCGAACCTGTTCATCGCGTCGGCGACGGCGGGGGGAACGCCCACACCGGTCGCGGGCTCCGGAAGCGGACAGACCGATGTCGAGCCGGCGTGGAGCCCGGACGGCAATCGCATCGCCTTCGCATCGACGCGTGCGGGGGCGACGCAGATCTTCCTGCTCGATCTGCGCACGGGTGCGTTCACCCAGTTGACGAACGACGCATCGCCCGTCGGCCAACCGGGATGGCTGGCGGACGGACGGCTCGTCTTCACGCGATTCGCGGCGGGCGCGTCGACGCTCTGGTGGGTGGATCCGTCGGACACCGTGCCGCCGACACAGATCCCGACGACGGGAGTGGTGCAGGCAGCGCACGGGACGGGAGCGCACTGACGCGCGCCTGTCGCGCGCAGTGAACGGTTTACGGTTTACGGTGAACGGTCGGCCTCGGGAAGCTTTTGCGTCCCGAGGCCGGCTGTGAACCGATCACCGTGAACCGTTCACCGCTACTCGCCGATCCAGCGCGTATCTTCCTTAAATGTCCCACCCCCGCCTCTCCAGTCTCACCGGTTCACTGCTCGGCTCCGAGATCCTCAAGATCGCGGCGGACGTGCGGGCACTCGGCGCGGAAGGGCTGGAGATCTGCAACCTCACCGTCGGCGACTTCGCGCCGTCGGAGTTCCGCATCCCGGGCGAGGTCGAGCAGGGGATCATCGACCGGCTGCGAAAGGGGGAGACCAACTACCCGCCCGCTGACGGGATCCTCGCGCTGCGCGAAGCGGTGCGCACGCTGTATCAGCGCGAGCTCGAGCTCGATCCTGCGCTCGCGTCGGTAGTCATCACGTCGGGCTCGCGGCCCGGCATCTACGCGACGTACCGCACCCTGGTCGATCCGGGCGATCGCGTCGTGTATCCGACGCCGTCGTGGAACAACCCGTACTACGTCCAGCTCGTCGGCGCGGTCGGCGTGCCGGTGCCCGTCGGACCAGAGAGCCGGTTCATGCCGACGCGCGAGCTGCTGCAGGACGCGGTGCGCGGGGCGCGCCTGCTGGTACTCTGCTCGCCGCAGAATCCGGCCGGCACGATGTTCACCGCGCAATCGCTCGGCGCG
>JAEKKK010000041.1 GCA_019510405.1 Gemmatimonadota bacterium
GGTCAGAGTACACGGGGTCAGAGTAAGCCTACTCTGACCCCACCAACTCTGACCCCACCAACTCTGACCCCACCAACTCTGACCCCAGTTGGTGGCCCCGATCCGACCCTCTCACTCGGGCTGCGGTGCGGGGAGATGGTTGGCCCGCCGCAACCCTTCCAGAATCTCCGTCGCGCCTTCGCTGCGGAGCTGGTTCGCGAGCCGCACGCCGCTCAGCTCCGGCTCGGCGAGATCCAGCGCGATCGTACCGCGCACCACACGCGAACCGCGCACGTCGGCGATCATGCCGTGCAGCAGCGCCCCGCCATCCGTCGGGACGGCGAGGGCGCCGATCGGGACCTGACAGCCCCCCTCGAGCGCCTGGAGGAACGCCCGCTCGGCGCGCACGGCGAGCATCGTTGGTGCGTCATTCAACGCATCGGCGTGTGCGCGCATCCCGGCGTCGTCCTCGCGCACCTGCACCGCGATCGCCCCCTGCCCCGCCGCGGGCAGCCACGCCGGCGCGTCGAGATAACACGCGATGTGCTGGTGCGCGCCGAGCCGGTGCAGCCCCGCCGCGGCGAGGATCGCGGCGTGCACGCGCCCTTCATCCACCTTCTTCAACCGCGTCGGCACGTTGCCGCGTAGCTCGGCGACGTCGAGATCGGGGCGCAGCGCGAGCAGCTGCGCGCGGCGCCGCAGGCTCGACGTCCCGACGCGCGAGCCGCGCGGCAGATCGTCGAGCGACTGGCCCATGATGGCGCGGTTCAGCACGAGCGCGTCGCGCGGATCTTCGCGCTCGAGCACCGCGCCGACGACGAGCCCCGGCGGCGAATCGGTCGGCAGATCCTTCAGCGAGTGCACGGCGAGGTCGGTCTTTCCCTTCCGGAGGTCGACCTCGAGCTCCTTCGTGAACAACCCCTTCGCGCCGATCGCGCTCAGCGGCTCGTCGAGCCGCTTGTCGCCAAGGGTCTTGTACGTCACCAGCTCGCTCTCGACGCCACGCTCCAGCAGCGCGGCCTGCACCAGCCGCGCCTGCCGCAGCGCCAGCTCCGAGGAGCGCGTGCCGATGCGAAGGAGGTCGCTCACGCGGACTTCGCCTCGCGGACGAGCCGTATCGTCGCGTCGGTCAGCGCGTCGATCGACGCCGCGTCCGCCTCGACCCCCAGCGGAATGCCGGCCGCCTTCACCGCGTCGCTCGTCACCGGTCCGATCGACACGGCCGGCGCGCGCCGAGCCAGATCGGCGCCGACGGCTTCGATGAACCCGCGCACGGCCGACGCGGACGCAAAGGTCACCGCATCGACCCGCCCCGCCGCGAGCGCATCGCGCAGCGCGCCGGAGCCCGCACCGTCGCTCGACGTGCGGTACACCGGGACGACGTCCACCCGGCAGCCGCGCTCCGTGAGTCCGTCCGGCAGCACGTCGCGCGCATTCTCGGCGGCGACGTACAGCACGCGCGTGCCGCGCACGTCGTCGCGCTCGTCGAGCGCCTCGAGCACGCCCTCGGCGACGAAGCGGTCGGGGACGACGTCCGCCGCGAGCCCGCGCGCGAGCAGGGTATCCGCCGTCGCGCGTCCGACGCACGCGATCCTGCGGCCGGCGAGCCAGCGCGCGTCGCGTCCGGCGACACGCAGCGATTCCCAGAGGAGCGCGACCGCATTCTGGCTCGTGAACACGATCCAATCGTACTCGGTCACGCGGTCGAGCGCTTCACGCAGCGGTGCGGGATCGAGCGGCACGACGCGCAGCGCCGGCAGCTCGAGCACCTCGGCGCCGAGCGAGGCGAGTGCGCCGCGCAGCGCGCCCGCCTGCGACGTCGCACGCGTCACGACGATGCGCTTGCCGAACAGTGGCTGGCGTTCGAACCAGCCGATCTCGTCGCGCAACGCGACCACCTTGCCGATCACCGTGATCACCGGCGCACCGAGCCCCTCGCGCACCACGGCGTCGTGCAGCGTGGTCAGCGTGGCGACCACCGTGCGCTGGCGTGGGTAGGTGCCCCACTGCACCGCGGCGGCCGGCGTGTCGGGCGACATCCCGCCGGCGACGAGCGCGTCGGCGATGCGCGGCAACGTCTTCACTCCCATATAGAGCACGATCGTCCCGCCGGTGCGCGCCAGCGCGGACCAGTCGGTCTGGGTCTCTTCCTTCGCGGGATCCTCGTGGCCGGTGACGAACGTGACCGACGTCGCCGCGCCGCGGTGGGTGACCGGGATGCCGGCGTACGCCGCGGCGGCGACACCGGCCGTCACGCCAGGCACGATCTCGAACGGCACCCCCGCTTCGGCGAGCGCTTGCGCCTCCTCGCTGCCGCGCCCGAAGACGAGCGGATCTCCTCCCTTTAGTCGTACTACCTTCTTCCCCGCGCGTCCCAGCTCGACGAGGAGGGCATTGATCGTCTCCTGCCGCGCCGACTCGCCGCTCCCGCCGCGCTTGCCCACGTCGTGCAGCTCGACGGTGGGATTGTACGCGCGTGCGGCGGCGACGATGTCCGGGTTCGCCAGCGCGTCGGCGGCGATGGCGTCGCAGCTCGCGAGCAGCTCCTGCGCACGCACGGTCAGCAGCCCGGGGTCGCCCGGACCCGCGCCGACGAGATAGACGATGCCGCTCACGCGCCTTCCGGTCGGTCGGAGCGCGGACGCGCCGCCGCCTCGAGCGTGATCGCGCGCTCGCGCAGTCGGCGCAGCCGGAGCTTGAGGCTCAGCACGTACGCGAGGTAGATGATCGCCGCGATCGTGTAGGCCGCCGTCGTGAACGCACCATTGTCCGGTGTCATGCGCGCTCCTGCTCGCGGTCGGCGAGGTAGTCGCGCAGCGTCGCCATGCGGTAGCGCGCGCGGAGCAGCGCGATGAACAGCAGCGTGAACGCCGCGAAGGAGAACAGGAAGGTCACCAGCATCTCGTTGGGCAGCGACGGCGCGCTGGGCTTGAGCAGGATCGGCATCGGGTGGAGCGTGCGGAAGAGGTACACGCTCAGATGGATGAACGGCACGAGGAACGACGCGAGGATGCCGAGCACCGCCGAGTAGCGCGCTCGCCGCCCACGCTCCTCCACCGCACCGCGCAGCAGGAGGTACGCGATGATGATGAACCAGAGGAACAGCGTCGCGGTGAGCCGCGCGTCCCACGTCCACCATGCACCCCAGATCGTCTTTCCCCAGATCGGTCCGGTGGCGAGCACCACCGTCGTGAAGCACAGTCCCACCTCCGCCGCGCTCTCGGCGACGCGGTCCAGCTTCTCGTCCTTGAGCCAGAGGTAGAGCGCGCTGGCGATCGCCATCAGCACGAAGGCGACGTACAGCGCGATGAACGCCGACGTCGCGTGGACGTACATGATCTTCTGCGCCGCGCCCTGGCGCGCCTCGATCGGCGTGAAGGCGAGCGCCCGCACGTACACCGCAGCGATGCCGAGCAGCGCGACGCCGAGCAGCGGATCGCGCTGCGGCGGGATGGTCAGCGGGGCGGACGGCTGTCCGGAGGTCATTCGTCGAGAGTGAATGGGAACGCCAGCGTGCACGCCGTGACGAACACGATGTCGAACGCGACGAGGATGCGCAGCCACGGCCAGGCTTCCGCCACCGGCCGGCCGGCCATCAACCGCGCCGACGACTGCGCCGCCGCCATCACGACCGGCACGAAGAATGGAAGACTGAGCATGGGAAGCAACAGCTCGGCCATGCGCGTGTTCACCGCCATCGCGCTGAACAGCGTGCCGACCGCCACGAGCCCGACGGCCGCGAGCGCGGCGATGCCGGCCAGCGCCGCGATGCCGGTGCCGAACGGAAGGTTGTAGAACAGCACGACGGCGGGGATCGTCACGGCCAGGATGCCGGACACGAAGACGAGGTTCGCCAGGGCCTTCCCGAGGTAGATCGACTCGCGCGAGATCGGCGCGCCGAGCAGGCCGTCCACCGCGCGGTCGGCCAGCTCGCTCCCGAAGGAGCGCTGCAGGCCGAGCAGGCCGGCGAAGGTGAAGATCACCCAGAGCACGCCCGGTGCGAGATCGGACGCGGCGACGGCCGTGGCGTCCCAGGCGAAGTAGAAGATCGTCACGCCGAGCAGGGCGAAGACGAGCGCGGAGAGGAACGCGGTGCGCGTACGGAACTCGATCGCGAGATCCTTGCGCGCCACGAGCCACGCGGCGGCGAGCATGCCCGGCGGCGACGCGGCGACGTCAGTCATGCATCGCCGCGAGCTCGCGGTACTGGGTCTGGTAGGCGCGGACGTCGAGCAGGTCGCGCGCCTCGTGCCGCACGAACCGCCCGCGGCGCATGATCGCCGCCTGCGTCGCGAGCGCGAGCCCCTCGGAGATGTTGTGCGTGACGAGCAGCAGCGCCGCCCCCTCCTCGCGCCGCTCGGTGAGCGCGTCGGTGAGCGCCGCGCTGCCGGCGTCGTCCAGCCCGGTGTAGGGCTCGTCGCAGAGCAGGAGCCGCGGCGAATGCACCATCGCTCTGGCGATCGAGACGCGCTGCTGCAGCCCTCGGCTCAGCGTGCGCGCCGGCGCGTCGGCGCGGTCTTCGACGCGCATCAGCTCGAGGGCGCGCATCGCCGCGCCGCGCGGGTCAGGCAGACCATAGAGCTTCGCCGCGAACTCGACGTTCTCACGGGCGGTGAGCACGCCGTACAGCATGCTCGCGTGACTCACGAGTCCCACCTGCGCCCGCGCCGCGGCACCTTCCTTCACCGGGACCCCGTTCACGCGGACCGTTCCCTGCCCGGGCGCGAGCAGGCCCGCGAGCATGCGAAGCAGCGTCGTCTTCCCTGCTCCATTCGGTCCGAACAGCGCGAGGCAGTCGCCGGCGTGGAGGGTGAAGCTCACGCTGTCCACGGCGCGACGCCCGCCGAAGGTCCGGACCAGCCCCTCGGCCTGCACGACGGGCCTCCGTTCCGCGGTCGCGGAGACGGCGCTCGGATGGGCAGCGGCGGCGGGGGGCATCCGAGGAAGATACCGATGCGTCGCGCGCCGAGAGAGGGCAGATCCCCTCAACTCCCCCGCGTCGGCGAGACGAGACCCCGGTAGTGCGCCGGCTCCTCGAAGATGCACCCGCTCCGCGCGTAGAAGTCGTCGCCGAGCACGAAGACGCCCTGCTCCACCTTGCGCCACGGCGCGTCGGCACAGGGATGCCAGCTCACCATCTCGCTCCAGCGGCGGTACTGCTGGTGGCCGTTCGTCTCGAGCATTCCCCAGCTGTAGCCCGGGAATGGGGGCACCCGCGCGGCGACGTTCTTGTTCCAGTCGATGAGAACGGGGTTTACGGTAAGGTCGGCTGCCATGCACACCATTCGGCGCTCGTGCGCCAGCTGCGCGATCTTCAGCGTCTCGCTCAGCGTCTTCGCGATCCCCTTCAGCGCGAAGCCCGCGTAGCCCTGCTGGATCCGGCGCGTCGCGTCGCCCACCTGGGTCACACTCTCGTCCGCCACGATCGGTACCGGGACGTCGTGCAGGTCTGCGTCGTTCTCGTCGGCGAACGGTTCTTCCAGGAACGCGACCTGCGGCAGCGCGCCGATCTTCTTCGCCGCATCCAGGAGCTGCAGTAGTTGTTCCTTCTTCTGATAGCGCTGGTTCGGATCGAGGTCGTAGCGGATCTTCCCGTCCGACGTCTTCGACGTCCGCGCATTCGCCAGCGCCGTGTGGATGGCCGTGAAGCGCGCGATGTCCTTCTCGATCATCTCGGCCGGCGTCGCCGCCGGGCTGCCCAGCTTCACCTTGATCAGGAAGTAGCCGTCCTGCGTCGCGCGCACGACGTCCTCGATCGGTAACCCGTACGTGACCGACGGCAGCGCGGCGAGGGTGCGCTGTCTGTAGGACAGCCCGGACCGATACTCCGCCGGGATCATCTCGTCGAACGTCTTGATCCCGTTCTCCTCGGCGTAGAGGAGCCACGCCGCATTGTCGACGGGGACGAGCGCATTGAGCGCGAAGGTGCGGCGCAGATTCGGCAGCCCCGTCACCTTGCAGGCGAACTGGTACAGCTCGGGGAAGATGCGGTCGATCAGCTCGACCGGCGTCGTGAACGTCTCGCCCACGATCATCTGCAGTGCGCGGTCCGTCACCGAGAGCATCAGCGCGTTGCCCGCGCTCTCCGAATGCTTCGCCAGCACCGCCGGATCGCACCACAGCACGCTCTGCGTCCCGATGCCGATGTGGCTGCGCCCCGAATCGCCGTCGAGCCGCGCGACCGGTTGCCAGAGCTCCGTGAGATAGCCGCCCTTGAATCCGGTCGGCCGGATCAGCGGCTCGCGCTCGAAGTCGAGGCCGACGCTCTTGATGCGGATCTGCTTGGCGGCGCCGGATACCTCGGCTGTCTGACCCCTCTGTCGTAGAAGCTTGGATGCGGTCGCACCTGGCGCGACGCGATCGACGAGCGGCAACGCCGCGGCGGCGCCGGCGACGGCGAGGAACTCTCGGCGCGACAGCTCGCGCGTGCGATGCGGCGTCATGACTTCGTCCTCGGCGATGTGGCAGGCGAGTGTGCTGCGGCGAGCAGCTGCTGGAAGCGAGCGAGGTCGCGGCGCATTCCTTCCACCGTCTGCTTGCGTCGCTCCGCGCCACCACCGCCCGCCTGCTCGAGCGGCGGATACTCGAAGTGCATTGTCGTGGGCGGAAG
>JAEKKK010000042.1 GCA_019510405.1 Gemmatimonadota bacterium
GTGCTCGGCCCCGAGATGAAGTCGACCGGCGAGGTGATGGGGATCTCCGACTCGTTCGGCGCCGCCTTTGCCAAGGCGCAGCTCGCGGCGTCCAACGGGCTGCCGCTCGAGGGCTCGATCCTGATCACCGTCAACGACTCCGACAAGAAGACGGTGACGCCGATCGCGCGCCGATTCCAGGAGATGGGATTCAAGCTGTTCGCGACGCACGGCACGGCGGCATATCTGCGCGCGCGCGGGATCCCGGTGAGCGCGGTGTTCAAGGTGCACGAGGGCCGGCCGAACTGCCTCGACATGATCGTGAACGGCGACGTCGCGCTGCTGGTCAACACGCCGCTCGGGAAGCACGCGCAGTGGGACGACTACACGCTGCGGCAGGCGGCGATCCGGCAGCGCATCGCGTACACGACGACGATGTCGGCGGCGAGCGCGGCGTCGGACGCGATCCTGGCACTCAAGTCGCGCCGCCCCGCCGTGCGCTCGCTGCAGGAGTGGCAGCAGGACATCCTCGACGCCGCGGCAGTGGAAGTGTGAGCGTCCATCCGACTGCCGTGGTGCACGAGTCGGCCTACGTCGATGACGGGGCGACGATCGGCGCGGGCACGAAGGTCTGGCACTTCTGCCACGTGCTCGGCGGCGCGGTGATCGGCGAGCGCTGTTCCCTCGGGCAGAACGTCGTCGTCATGAACGGCACCCGGATAGGCAACAATGTGAAGATCCAGAACAACGTGTCGATCTACGAGGGCGTGGAGCTGGAGGACGACGTGTTCTGCGGGCCCTCGATGGTCTTCACGAACGTGCTGAATCCGCGCAGCCACGTGTCGCGACGCAACGAGTACCGGCGCACCCACGTCCGCCGGGGCGCGACCATCGGCGCGAACGCCACGATCGTCGCGGGCACGACGCTCGGCGAATACGCGTTCATCGGCGCGGGCGCGGTGGTGGCGAAGGACGTCCAGGACTATGCGTTGATGATCGGTGTGCCCGCGCGGCGGATCGGCTGGATGTGTCAGTGCGGCGAGCGCCTGCCGGACAGCGGACGTGGGACCTGCGCCGCCTGCGGATCGACCTACGAGCCGGACGGCGACGGGATCCGTCGCACCGGAGGACCAGGATGAGCACGTCGACCGTCGTGGGGCCGGTGCGAGTGGCGCTCCTCGGCTGCGGCCGGATCAGCCGCAATCACTTCGAGGCGATCAAGCGCATCGACGGGCTCGATCTCGTCGCCGTGGCGGACAGCGATCTCGCGCGGGCGCAGGCCGTGGGCGCGGAGCAGGGGGTCCCCGCCTTTGGATCGCTGGACGAGATGCTCGCGGCGGTGCCGAGCGATCTCGTGTCGATCTGCACACCGTCCGGGCTGCACCCGCAGCACGGGATGGTTGCCGCGCGCGCGGGACGCCACGTGCTGACCGAGAAGCCGATGGCCATCTCGCTCGCCGGCGCCGACGAGCTCGTGCAGGCGTGCGACAATGCCGGCGTGCAGCTCTTCGTCGTCAAGCAGAACCGGCTCAATCCGCCGATCCAGCTCCTCCGCCGTGCGGTGGACAAGGGGCGGTTCGGCCGGATCTACTCCGCGAACGTCACGGTTCGCTGGACGCGGCCGCAGGAGTACTACGACGCCGAGCCCTGGCGCGGCACCTGGGAGTTCGATGGCGGCGCGATCATGAATCAGGCGTCGCACTACGTCGACCTGATGCAATGGCTCGTCGGGCCGGTCGAGAGCGTGATGGCCAAGACGGCGACGCAGGCACGGCGCATCGAGGCGGAAGACTCCGGCGTCGCACTCCTGAAGTTCCGCTCGGGGGCGCTCGGCGTGATCGAGGTGACCGTGCTGACGTATCCGCGCAATCTCGAGGGCTCGATCACGATCCTCGGCGAGAAGGGGTCGGTGAAGATCGGCGGCACCGCGGTGAATCGGGTCGATACCTGGCTGTTCGCCGAGTACGACGACGACGACAAGCTCGTCGAGGCGGCCAACACGAATCCGCCGAACGTCTACGGCTTCGGGCACGAGGGCTACTACCGCAACGTGCTGCGCGTGCTGCACGGTGAGGCGCGCCCTGACACGGATGGGCGCGCCGGACGCAAGTCGCTCGAGCTCATCCTCGGCATCTACGAATCGGCCAAGATCGGCCGAGAGGTGCCGATTCCACTCCGCACGAAACTCTGACGGTCGCTGCGGCGCGAGGTGCGCCGCGGCACCCAGTCCATACAGGCATCACATGTCCGTCCCTCTGCTCGACCTGAAGGCGCAGCACGCCACCATCCGCGACGACGTCGTCGCCGCGGTGATGGGGGTCGTGGATTCGCAGCTGTTCATCCTCGGTGAGCCCGTCGCGCAGCTGGAGCGCGAGGTGGCTGCGCTCTCGCATGCGCGGCACGCCATCGGCTGCGCCAACGGCACCGATGCGCTCCTGCTCGCGCTGCGTGCGCTCGACGTCGGGCGGGGCGACGAAGTGATCACGACGCCGTTCACCTTCTTCGCGACCGCCGGCACGATCCACAACGTGGGCGCTACGCCGGTGTTCGTCGACATCGAGCCCGACACGTTCAACATCCTCCCCGCGGCGATCGCCGCGGCGCGCCGGCCGGCCACGAAGGCGGTGGTGCCGGTCGACCTGTTCGGGCAGATGGCCCCGATCGAGACGATCGCCGCCGCGGTGCCGGGCCTGCCGATCATCGAGGACGCCGCACAGTCGATCGGCGCGCGCCGGATGATCGACGGCGAATGGCGGATGGCGGGTGAAGTCGCGACGATCGGCACGTTCAGCTTCTTCCCGTCGAAGAACCTCGGCGGCTACGGCGACGGCGGAATGCTCGTCACCCAGAACGATGCCCTCGCCGAACGACTGAAGCGGCTGCGCGTGCACGGGGGCGCCAAGCAGTACTTCCACGACGAGGTGGGCTACAACTCCCGCCTGGACGCGCTGCAGGCGGCGGTGCTCAGCGCGAAGCTGCCGCATCTCGCCGGGTGGAGCGCGAGGCGCCGTGCCAACGCAGCGTACTATGACGCCGCGTTCGCCGACCTGGCGGACGTCCGGACCCCCGTGGTCCGCCCTGAGAACGAGTCGATCTTCAACCAGTACACGGTTCGCGTGCCCCGCCGGGACGAGCTGCAGGCGTTCCTCAAGGCGCGCGGGATCGGCACCGCGGTCTACTACCCGCTCCCGCTGCACCTCCAGCCGTGCTTCGCCTACCTGGGCTACCGCGAGGGCCAGTGCCCGGAGAGCGAGCGCGCCGCGGCCGAGGTGCTCTCCCTGCCGATCTTCCCCGAGCTGAGTGACGCGCAGCTCGGCGAGGTCGTTTCTGGGGTGCGCGCCTTCTTCGGACGGTGACGCCCGTAGCCACCGTCGACCCCGTGCGCGCATGACGCTCCGGTCAGCCGCCGCCCCACTCTACCTGAATCGGACTCCGTGAACATCACCGTGATCGGGACCGGCTATGTCGGCCTCGTCGTCGGCGCGTGTCTGGCCGAGACCGGAAATCCTGTCGTGTGCGCCGATCTCGATCAGGCGAAGATCGACGGACTGCAGCAGAACGTCCTGCCGATCTACGAGCCGGGACTCGACGACTACGTCGCGCGGAATCAGAGCCAGGGCCGGCTCCGGTTCACCACCGACGTCTCCGCCGCCATCTCGACGGCGGACGTCGTGTTCATCGCCGTCGGCACGCCCCCGGACGAGGATGGCTCGGCGGATCTGCGCCACGTCCTCGCGGTGGCGGAGCAGATCGGCCGCCACATGACGCGCGAGCTGGTGATCGTCACGAAGTCGACCGTGCCGGTGGGCACCGCGGCGAAGGTGGCGGCGGTGGTGAGCAAGCACGCTCGCTTTCCCTTCCACATGTGCAGCAACCCGGAGTTCCTCAAGGAAGGCGCGGCGATCGACGACTTCATGAAGCCCGACCGTGTGGTGATCGGCGTGGACAGTGACCACGCGCGCGGCGCGATGGCCGAGCTCTACGCGCCGTTCGTGCGCACGGGGAAGCCGATCATCTTCATGGACATCCCGTCCGCGGAGATGACGAAGTACGCGGCGAACGCCATGCTGGCAACGCGCATCTCGTTCATGAACGAGATCGCCAACCTGTGCGAGCGCGTGGGTGCCGACGTCGACAACGTGCGAAAGGGCATCGGCTCGGACGCGCGCATCGGGCCCGCCTTTCTCTTTCCCGGTCCGGGCTACGGCGGCTCCTGCTTTCCCAAGGACGTCAAGGCGCTCGTCCGGACGGCGAAGGAGTGCGACGTGCCGCTCCGCGTGCTGGCCTCGGTGGAAGAAGCGAACGACGTGCAGAAGCACCGGCTGTTCGACAAGCTGAAGGACGTGCTGGGCGATCTGCGCGGTCGGCGGATCGCCGTCTGGGGACTCGCCTTCAAGCCCAACACCGACGACATGCGGGAAGCACCGTCGCTCGTGCTCATCGACGCGCTGCTGGACGCCGGCGCCGAGGTGGTCGCGCACGATCCGGTCGCGATGCACGAAGCGCAGCGACGTGTCGGCGACCGGATCGTGTACGCAGAGACGAACTACGGCGCGCTGGCGGGCGCCGACGCACTCGTCATCGTCACCGACTGGAACGAGTACCGGCATCCCGATTTCGCCCGGATCAAGAACGCGCTGAAGAATCCCGTCGTCGTCGACGGCCGAAACCTCTACGACCGGCGCAAGATGGCGGCGCTCGGCTTCACGTACGCATCCATCGGGCGGGGAGGTCAGTCGTGAGAATCCTCATCACGGGCGCCGCGGGCTTTCTCGGCTCGCACCTGTGCGACCGCTTTCTCGCCGAGGGGCACGACGTCGTGGGGCTCGACAACTTCGTCACGGGCCACCCGGACAACATCGCGCACCTGATCGGAAACGATCGCTTTCAGTTCATCCGCCACGACATCTCGACGAACACCTATGTCGAGGGACCGCTCGACGGCGTGCTGCACTTCGCGTCGCCGGCGAGTCCGATCGACTACCTCGAGCTGCCGATCGAGACGCTCAAGGTGGGATCGCTCGGTACGCACAACGCGCTCGGCCTGGCGAGGGCGAAAGGTGCGCGGTTCTTCCTCGCCTCCACGTCGGAGGTGTACGGCGATCCCCTCGTGCATCCCCAGAAGGAGGAGTACTGGGGCAACGTAAACCCCGTCGGGCCGCGCAGTGTCTATGACGAGGCGAAGCGGTTCGGCGAGGCCATCACGATGGCCTACCACACCTGGCACGGCCTCGACACGCGCATCGTGCGGATCTTCAATACCTACGGGCCGCGCATGCGCCCGCGCGACGGGCGTGTCGTGTCGAACTTCATCGTCCAGGCGCTGAGCAACGAGCCGATCACGATCTACGGCGACGGGTCGCAGACGCGCAGCTTCTGCTACGCCTCTGACGAGGTGGACGGCATCTACAAGCTCTTCATGAACGGGGACAGCAACCCGACCAACATCGGCAATCCCGACGAGTACACGGTCAAGCAGCTCGCCGAGCTCGTCGTGGAGCTGACCGGGACGCGGGCGCCGATCGTGTACGAGCCGCTGCCGAAGGACGACCCGAAGGTTCGTAAGCCGGACATCACGCGCGCACGCACTATGCTGGGCTGGGAGCCGAAAGTGCACGTGCGCGACGGCCTGGCCCGGACCATCGAGTACTTCAAGCAGCACGTGGGCACGCCGATGATGGCGCCGCGGACCCCCAGGCCGCGGCCGGCGTCGGCAGCCCGCTGATGAGCCGAAAACGCACCCGGACAGACGAGATGTACCGCGACGGTGGGTTGTCGAGGCCGCCCGCTATATCTTTCCCAGGCTCTCACCGAACCGATCGGTCTCTCGCGGGTACCTGTTTTACTATGACTTCGTCTCGCCGGGTGTTCTTCGCCGTGTTGCTGCTGTCGCTCGCGGCATGCCACCCCGACTTCAAAATTGGCACCTTCACCACCAACGAGGCGCTGTACAAGGCCGGGATGGTGGAGTTCCAGGCCGGCCGCTACGAGAACGCCGTTTCGGTGTTCGAGAAGCTCACGAACGACCTGCCCGCGCGCGATACCCTCCTGCCGCGGGCACACTGGTACCTGGGGCGGTCGCATCAGCGTCGCAACGAGTGGGTGCTGGCGGGCACGAGCTTCAACCACATCGTCGAGAGCTTTCCGGACGACACGCTGGCGGACGACGCCGCGCTGGAGGCCGCTCGGTCGTACAAGAAGCTGTGGCGCAAGCCGAGCCTGGATCCGACGTACGGCGAGAGCGCCGAGAGTGCCTACAACACGCTCATCGGCCTCTTCCCGAACTCGCCCCTGATCGACACCGGGAAGAAGGAGCTGGCCGACCTCGAGGAGATGTTCGCGCAGAAGAACTACCTCTCGGGGATGTACTACCTGCGCCGGAAGGCGCACGATTCGGCGATCATCTACTTCAAGGACGTCGTCGCGCGGTACCCGACGACGCCGTCGGCGCGCATGGCGCAGCTCCGGCTGGTGGACGCGTACAAGGCGATCCACTACAAGGACGACGCGGCCGACCAGTGCGCGGAGCTGCGACGCGGCTTCCCTGACGACGCCGAGGTGAAGAACACCTGCGCGGACGTTGCGCCGCCGGCGACCCCCTCGACCG
>JAEKKK010000043.1 GCA_019510405.1 Gemmatimonadota bacterium
CCGTCGCATCATCAATGGAAAGCGACCGATGCTCTCGGCGGGACTCGACGGAGGGTGGCTCTGCTTCGAATCGGGCGCCGAGAAGCGGCGCCTGTCGCCGATCCCCAGTGACTGGCAGCGCGTGCCCGCGGACCAGTTGGAGCGGTTCCTCGAGGCAGCCAAGCGCGCCCCGCGCCCGTCGACCGCCGCCGAGCTTTTCCACGACGCCCGCTCGCACGGCTGACTGTTCAAGGGGTCAGACTCGTTGGACTGTTCAAGGGGTCAGACTCGTTGAACCGTTCAACGAGTCTGACCCCTTGAACCCCGAGTCTGACCCCTTGAACCCCCTTGAAGCCCTCGAATCGCGCTGGGTCGCGCGGGGGTGATGCACGGGTCATCTTTCGCACACGATGACCGGACCACGCCCCACCCCCGCGCCCCGCGCGCATCCCCCCGAGACCACCGAAGGGTGGTACGCGTTTCACCAGATCCTCTCGTTCGACCGCACCGCGCTGCGCGCGCTCTGGCGCGACGAGCGCACGCGCCTCCGCGTCGACGCCGAGACCGCGCTCGACGCAGCGGCCACCCCCGCCCGGGGCGGGTGGAGCGCCGTCGTCCCACTCATCGGCTCGAAAGCGGACGTGATGCTCGTGCACTTCCGTCCGACCCTGGACGGGATCGCCGACGTCCAGCGCTCCCTCGCTCGGCTCGAGCTGTTCGATCTCCTCCGCCCCGTCTACTCCTTCCTCAGCGTCACCGAGGCAGGTCTCTACCACGCGAGCGCGCAGCTCGCCCAGGAGGCGGCGGCGCGGGGTGGGGCCGTGGGCGACGACGCACATCGTGCCGCGATGGACGCCCGTGTCGAGACCGAGCGCGCGAACCCGCACGTCCAGCGCCGCCTCTTCCCCCCGCTCCCCGGCGACCTGCCGTACGTCTGCTTCTATCCGATGTCGAAGCGGCGCGACGTCGGCCAGAACTGGTACGCGCTTCCCCTCGAGGAGCGCAGCCGCCTGATGATGGCCCACGGCATGACCGGCCGCGGCTACGCCGGCCGCGCGATCGGCTTCGACGCCTGGGAATGGGGCGTCACCCTCTTCGCCGCCGACCCGCTCGTCTTCAAAAGGATCGTCACCGACATGCGCTTCGACGAGGTGAGCGCACAGTACGCCGAGTTCGGGGAGTTCTTCGTGGGAAAGGTGAGCGGCGCGAGGGAGTGGCTGGGTGAGACGGTGGGTTGAATTGCGGAGATGCGCATCCCCTCATCCCCTGTCCGTCGGCGTCTCCGGCGCGAGCTCCCCCGTCTCCATCGCCTGCTCGGCGATCGCCTTCATCCGCCGGTCCTGGTTCACCCGCAGCGCACGCAGGTGCCGCCGCGCACGGCGCATCGCGGCGAGGACGAAGACGCGCGCACAGTCCAGCTCCGCTGACGCCCCCTCGGTGCTTCCCGCGCGCTCGATCTCCCACGTCGTGCGCGAGAGCACCGCGACCGACATGTAGACGTCGATCGAGATGTTCGCGAAGCGCTGCTGAAGGAACTGCCGTTCCAGAATTGCCTTGCCGTGCTTGCGGAGCACCGCGTCCACGGCGAGCCCGAGCGAGTGAATGATCGACGCCACGAGCGCCGCTTCGTGTGCCAGCGCCGGATGCACGCGCGTGAAGCTCGGGCGCTGCACCTGACGCTTCGCGCGTCCGGCGACGTACGACCCGATCGCGCCGATCGAATGGATCGGGTCGCGAAACGACTTGCCGAGCTCCTTCAGCCGCTCGCCCGGCTGCTGGAGCGCCATCAGCGCGATGAGCGCGCGCAGGATCTCGTTCGTCCCCTCGAAGATGAGGTTGATGCGCGCGTCGCGCACCGCCTGCTCGTACGGATACTCCTTCGAGTACCCGATCCCGCCGGCGATCTGGAGTGCGTCGTTCGCGGCGCGGAAGGCGAGCTCGCTCGCGAAGATCTTGCACGCCGCCGTCTCGAGCGAGAAGTCGACGCTGCCGCGGTCGACCATCCCTGCGGTGAGCATCCACGCCGAGTCGGAGGCGTAGGTCTCCGACGCGTTCAGCGCGATCTTGTGCTGGATCATCTCGAACGAGCCGATCGGACGGCCGAACTGCTCGCGTTGCTTGGCGTGAATGAGCGCGTTGGCCATGATCGTGCGCGCGCCGCGCGATGAGGCCGCGGCGAGCCCGAGCCGTCCGGAGTTGAGGATCTCGAGCGCGATCTTGAACCCCTGGCCGACCTCGCCGAGCCGATTCTCGACCGGCACCCGCACACTGTCGAACGTCACGGTGCGCGTGTCGCTCGCCTTGATCCCCATCTTCTGCTCGGGCTGCCCGAGTGAGATCCCGGGGGAATGCGCGTCGACGATGAACGCCGTCACGCGTTGCTTCCGTTGCCCGTCGATCTCGACCGGGACCTTGGCGAAGACGGTGAACAGGCCGGCGTAGCCCGCGTTCGAGATCCAGATCTTCGTCCCGGTGAGGGTGTAGTGCGTGCCATCCGCGTCGGGGACGGCGGTCGTCGTCATCGCCTGCGCGTCCGACCCCGAGCCGGGCTCGGTGAGGCAGAACGCGGCGATCGTCTCCCCGCTCGCGCAGCCGGGCAGCCAGCGCTCCTTCTGTGCTTCCGTCCCGAACAGCACGATCCCCTTGCACCCGATGCTCTGGTGCGCGCCGAAGTAGACGCACAGCGCCGGGTCGGTCGAGCCGATCTCGCCGAACACCCGGTTGAACACCTTCGACGACGCGCCGAATCCGCCGTACGCTTCCGGGATGTTCAGCCCCATCAGGCCGAGGTCCGCCATCCCGGCGCGGATCGCATCGGTGAACCGCCCGTCGTGGTCGAGCTGCCGGCTGTCGACGTGGTCGCCGGCGAAGGCGCGGAACGAGTCGACGATCATCCGCAGCGACTCGCGCTCCTCGTCGGCGAGGGCGGGGAAGGGGAAGACGAGGTCCTCGCGGATCTCGCCCATGAACATGCCCTTCGTGAACGAGGGATTGAGATCGGGATTGGCGAGGTGCGGCGGCTTTATCTGGTGTACGGGTCCCGTTGAGGGACGGGGTGCAGCAGTCGACACGGCGGCTCTTCTGCCAGGGGATACTTGGAGATAACATCGGCGAACGAGCTCGCGCCAGCATCGGCATGAGCATTGCTGACGTTACTGTATTCGAACCTACGACCCGATCCGCGGAATGATGGATTCGAGGACGCTGCGCCTCGTCCTGGGCGGCCTGAAGAGCTATTTCCCCACCCTTCACACGGGTGACAAGGGTGTGTCCGGCCGTCCCACCGGAGCGTACTGCTACTCCGTCTGGATGCGGCACCTCTCGATCGTCACCAAGGCCGTCCCGTCGTTCCGCCCCCGCGCCGTCGTCGAGATCGGCCCGGGCGAGACGCTCGGCGTCGGCTGCGCGGCGCTGCTGAGCGGCGCGGAGCAGTACGTCGGGCTCGATCACGTGACACGGGCCGACGCGCGCCACGACGTGCAGGTGCTCGACGAGCTGGTGGCGATGTACGCCCATCACGCGCCCATCCCCGACGAGCGGGTCTTCCCGCACCTCCTGCCCAAGCTGTCGGCGTACAACTTCCCGAATCGCCTCTTCGCCGACGACGGCCCGCGGCACATCCGCATCGACGAGGAGCGCGTGCAGTCCATCCGTGCGGCGCTGCTCGACCGGCAGGACGTGCTCTACGACAACGTGCCCGTCGGCTACGTCGCGCCTTGGGGGATGCGCACCCTCGACCGGCAGTCCGTCGATCTGGTCTACTCGCAGGCGTCGCTGCAGGAGCTCGCGCACGACGCCGACGCGAGCGAGCTCGCGGGCGCCTTCGCCGCGATGTCGCGCTGGCTGCGCAAGGGCGGGATCATGTCGCACCAGATCGACTTCAGCTTCCCACTCGGCGCCGAGTGGAACCATCACTGGCACTATCCCGAGACCGCGTGGCGCGTGCTGCGCGGCAATCGGCAGGCGTTCGTCAATCGCGTGCCGCTCTCCGTCTACCTCCAGCTCTGCGACGAGTACGACTTCCAGGTCGTGTCGGTGAAGCGCGTCGAGCAGCCGGGACTCACGCGCGAGAAGGCGGCGCCGCGCTTCCGTGATCTCCCCGAGGAAGACTTCGCTACCTCGTCGGCGCACATCGTCGCCGTGCGACGATAGCGCCAACACCGTCCGCCGCGGCGCCGTATCAGGGGATGGGTCGCGTACGCGGCCCGTCCCCAGTTCATCTCAGGATTCGATGAGACACGCAGCGCTCCTCGCCCGCCACTGGCTGACCGCCGCCGCATTCTGCGTCGCCGGAGGCGGGTGCGCATCGGCGCAGCAGACGACCGCGGAGCCACCCGCGCCGCAACGAGCGGTGCAGCGCGCCGGGACGCCCGCGCCGCAGCATCCAACGGCAAGCGGCATCCCGACGCGCCTCGCGGACTCCACCTTCTGGCGGCTGATGACCGAGTACTCGGAGCCGTGGGGCACCTTTCGATCCGAGAACTTCGTGTCGAACGAGACGTCGCTGCAGTGGGTGATCCCCGCGCTCGCGCGGCGTGCGCCCACCGGCGGCGTATACATGGGTGTCGCCCCCGACCAGAACTTCACCTACATCACCGCGCTCCAGCCGAGCATCGCGTTCATCGTCGACATCCGGCACCAGAACGCCATGCAGCACCTGATGTACAAGGCGCTCATCGAGACGTCGAAGGACCGCGCCGACTTCCTCGCCAGGCTCTTCGGCCGTGCCCCGCTCCAGGGTGTGGACACCGCGTCGTCGGTGTCCAACCTGTTCGACGCGCTGCGCAAGCAGGCGCCCGACAGCGCGCGCTACAGAGAGAACCTGCGCGCCATCACCGACCGCCTCGTCGGCGTGCACCACTTCGCGTTGAGCGACAGTGAGCGCGTCTCGCTCGGCTGCGTGTACGGCGCCTTCTTCTCGCAGGGACCGGAGCTCAACTACAGCTACAGCTCCGAATGCCGGAGCCCCGGCCAGTACGGGTACGGCTACGGCGGCTTCAGCGGCCCCGGTCCCGGCCGCGGCGGATTCTGGATGCCCACCTTCGAGGCGATGGTCTCCGAGACCGACAGCGCCGGCAAGAACTGGAGCTACCTCGGCAGCGAATCCGCATTTCGTGCACTGAAGTCGATGGAGGAGCGCAACCTCATCGTTCCGCTCACCGGCAACTTCGCCGGTCCCACAGCGGTCCGCGCCGTCGGCCAGTGGGCGCGCGACCACGGCGCCAAGGTGACGACGTACTATCTGTCGAACGTCGAGCAGTACCTCTTCCAGCAGGACGAGGCGCAGCGCTTCTACGAGAATGTGGCCACACTACCGATCGATTCAGCGAGCACCTTCATCCGCTCGTTCGCCGGCGGGCGGTTCATGGGCGTGGACAGCACGCTGAAGCTGCGCCAGCAGAGCGCCGCGGGCCGCTCGCTGCAGCTCGTGAGCTCGATCGAGGAGACCCTGCGTGCGTATCGCGACGGCAAGCTCGCGTCGTGGTTCCAGGTGATTGGAGTTTCACATCAGTGAGTTGGTGAGTTGGTGAGTTGGTGAGTTGGTAACGACGACGGCCTCGGGAGGCAGCTGCTTCCCGAGGCCGTTCTCCAACTCACCAACTCACCAACTCACTCACTCACCGCGCCCTCAGGCGCCATGAATCGTTACCGTCGCCCGCATCCAGGGATGGATGCAGCACTGGTACTTCTCCGTCCCCGCCGCGTCCGGCGTATCGTGAAACGTCCCGCCGGGCGCGAGGAAGTCTTCCGGCTTGAGCGCCGCGCATTCCGGTGCGACGTGTTCGTTGCCCGAGAGGTGGTTGAGCAGCGGAACGACCCCGCCGCCGAACTCCTCCACTTCCGTGAACGTGTGCACCTCGCCGCCGCGATTGACCGCGCCGAACGACTGTCCCAGCTGAATGTCGATCGCGTTCGGCGCGAACTTCCAGTCGTTGATCGTGCGCGTCCGCGTCAGCCGGTCGATGAACCTGGCGAACGTCACGCTGCCCTGACGCGTGCAGGTGCCCGCGCCGAGTGCGGCGTTGAATGTGGCCGGGTCGCACTGGTCGCGGATCTCGATGCGACGCGCATCGCCGGTGAGTGAGGCCGCCGGCCCAGTCGGGGGTGCGAGCGGTTCGCTGCCTGTCCCGGAACAGGCAACCTGGATCGCGGCAATGGCAGCCGCGGCGATGATGGGGGTGAAGCGACGCATCGGTCGACCTCCACGTACTCAGGCCCATTGGTGAAGACGTGCCATTCCCACGGTGGGTGAGCACGCCGCCGATCGCGCGGCCTGACGAACCGCGTCGGCAGCGCAAGGGACAGGATCACTCGTGCGGCTATTCCAAGCCCCGGCCCCCGGAGACGAAATCGATACATGCGCGACGTTTGCTCGGCGTATTCGGCGCGTAGAGGTTGCGAACGTCGCGCTGTGCACTGCCGAGCTCGCGACATCCGCTGGCAACCCTATCCGTTAGAATTCGGGCATGACTCGATTCGCCTGCCGCGCCGGACGCGCGCTCGTCGTCGCTGCGCTGCTTGCCGCGTGCGGTGGAACGCCCGGCGCATCGGCGCAACGCGTCCCCGCCCGTCTCGCCGACAGCACCTTCTGGCGGCTGATGACCGAGTACTCGGAGCCGTGGGGCACCTTTCGCTCCGAGAACTTCGTGTCGAACGAGACCGCACTGCAGTGGGTGATCCCCAAGCTCGTGCGCCGCGTGCCGCCGGGCGGCGTCTACATCGGCGTCGCCCCCGATCAGAACTTCACGCTGATCACTGCACTCAAGCCGAACATCGCGTTCATCGTCGACATCCGTCATCAGAACGCCGTGCAGCACCTCATGTACAAGGCGCTCATCGAGTCCTCGGCCGACCGCGCCGACTTCCTCGCCAAGCTCTTCTCACGCGCGCCGCTGCAGGGCGTCGACAGCAGCTCCACCGCGGCCCAATTGTTCGACGCGCTCGAGCGGCAGCGCGCCGACAGCGCCCGCTATCGCGCCAACCTGCGCGCGATCGTCGCGCGGCTCACCGACGCGCACCACTTCGCGTTGAGCGACAGCGAGCGCGTCTCGCTCGGCTGCGTGTACGGCGCCTTCTTCACTCAGGGCCCCGACCTCACGTACGGCTACGCCTCCGAGTGCAACAACCCCGGCCCGTACGGCTACGCCGTCGGCGGCACCGGTGGCCTTCGGCGGAGCGGGTTTCGAGGGCCGACCTATCAGGCCATGCTCACCGAGACCGACAGCGCGGGGAAAAACTGGAGCTACCTCGGCAGCGAGGCCGCATTCCGCGCGCTCAAGGACATGGAGGAGCGCAACCTCATCGTCCCCCTCACCGGCGACTTCGCCGGCCCCAAGACCCTGCGCGCCGTCGGCACGTGGGCGCGCGACCACAGGAACAAGGTGACGACGTTCTACATCTCCAACGTCGAGCAGTATCTCTTCGAGCAGGGGGACGAGGCGAAGCGCTTCTTCGAGAACGTCGCGACCTTTCCAATCGACTCGACGAGCATGTTCGTGCGCTCGTTCCAGGGCGGGCGATTTTACCCGACGGACACCACGGTCCGGTTCACGCCGCAGAGTCCCGCCGGGCGGTCGATGGAGGTGTACGGGTCGATCGAGCAGACCGTGCGCGCATTT
>JAEKKK010000044.1 GCA_019510405.1 Gemmatimonadota bacterium
GAGTGCGCGCTCTCCCGCCGCGATGGCGGCGAGCTCCACGAGCCGCCGCGCCACGGGGTAGGCGAGCCGGTGGCTGAACGCGTCGAACTGGTCGGCGACGTCGTCGTAGCTCGCCGCGTCGAGGGCCTTCCAGCGCTCGGTCTCGGTGGACATCGGTGTCTTCCTCAGCTCCGGGACATGAGGCGCACGCGGCCCTTCGCCAGCCCGGACGCGATCAGAGCACGCTCGGCGCGGCTCAGGGTGAGCGCCGCGAGAACGACGACGAGCACCCCATAGGCGCCGCGCGTGCCGATGCCACCCAGGGTGAGCTCGGTGGCAGGGTCGAACAGCCTCCCCGCAAAGTAGATCGCGGCGAGGGAGAACGCAGCGCGGGCCATGACGAGCGACGACACGGTCGCGGCGAACCTGCGTCGCAGCCGGATCAGCGTCGCGCCGAACGCCACCAGCATGGCAACCGAGAGGGCGAGCGCCGCGCCGCCGAGGCCGAAGCGCTCGATCAGAACGGGGAATGCCACCGCCGCGACGACGTAGCCGAGCACGGTCGCGATGGCGAAGAAGGCGACGTCGTCCAGCCCGATGAGCAGTTGGAGGTAGACGTTCACGATCTGGTAGAGGCACTGCCAGATGACGAACAAGGACAGCGCGCCTGCCGCCGCGACGAAGCGGTGCGAGAAGAGCACCGTGAGGACGAGGCGCGGGAAGAGCGCGACGACGACGCCGGCCAGCAGCAGCAGGAGGGTGATCTTGCCCGCGAAGTCGTCCGCGGCGGCGATCTTCGTCGCGACGGGGAGCTGGCGGTTGACGTACGGCGTGAAGAACAGCCCGTTCATCGGCGTCATGACGTTGCCGACGGTGAGGGCGATGCCGAGCAGCGACTGGAGCAGCCCCGCGCCGACGGCGCCGAGCCCCTCGAAGACGAAGTAGCGCGTGCCGAGCATGGTGAGTGAGTACGCGGCCATCGCCACGTAGATCAGCATCGCGTAGCGGACGATCTCCGGGCTCTCGCGCAGCTCGCGGCGCAGCCCGGCGGTCTGCGCGGTGACGTGCACGCCGAGGGAACGACGGAGATACCAGATGGAGCCGAGGGTCGTGCCGACGCCGGTGGCGACGGTGGCGACGTACAGCCCCGGGATCCCGTTCACCACGACACCGACGATCGCGGCCGCGGCAAGCGCGAGGAGCACGAGCATGTTGAGCATCGCGCTCGACGCACCACGCTGCGCCGAAGCGAGCGCGTTGACGAACAGGATGTTGAGCATCGCCGCGGGCACGCTCAGGACGGCGATGAGGAAGTACGGCCGGTAGGCGCCGAGGTCGGAGCCGAAGAGCGTGGGCCGCCAGATGAGCAGCGCCGCGACGACGGCGACGGCGACGACCGCCTGCACCGAGAGGGCGCGAAAGAACGTGGCGAACGTCTTTTCGAATGCGTCGTGCCCGTCGCTGTGCCGGCGCGCCATGAACTTCATGGCGGTGAACGGCAGGCTCAGGTGGGCGAGCTGCATCGTGCTGAGCACGGTCTGATCGATGGTGCTGGCGACACCGTAGCCGGCGGGCCCCAGCAGCACGGAGAGCACCTTCGCTCGGACGAGCGCGATCAGCATGATCGCCAACTGGATCACGCCGATGGACAGCAGAACTCGCGACATTCAGGAACGAGCGGGTGACCGAAGGGTGGACGGCCGAAAGCTAACGCGCGGTCGTCGCGGCCGGCCTGCCGGAGGGGGCGGCGGGCACAGAAGTCATCCCTGATCGACGAGTGCGGCGCTCGGCCCGTCACGGTGCCGGGGAGTGCCTTCTGTCACCTCAGCGCATGCCCGGGCGTCATTGGCCCGGACCGCGCCGGGCGGTATGATCCGGTCCCTGCCCTGCGCGCCGTGCCCGATCCGCTCGCGCGCCGTCCCGCCAACTCGACAGCCATTCCCGACGAACGACGATGCTGAGCACCGACAGAGAGTGGATTTTCTGGGGCGAGCACGATCCGCTGTGGGCGGTCTCGTCGGTGGCGGGCCGCGAGCGCGGGAGTAGGCGCGCGTGGACGGCGGCCGAGTTCCTCGCCGAGGGCGCGGCGTACTTCGCACCCGTGCGGCGCCAGTGGGAGCAGTACGGGATGGGCTCGTCCCACTGCCTGGAGATCGGTGCGGGGTCCGGCCGGCTCACCAAGCAACTGCTGGCGACTTTCGCGCGCGTGACCGCGGTGGACGTCTCGTCCGCGCAGCTGGCGAACGCACGCATGCTGCTCGGCGACGATGCGGCGCGTGTGACGTTCGCGGTGGTGGACCGGCCGGCGTTCCCGGTGGCCGACGGATCGGCGGACGGATTGTTCACGGCGGAGGTCTTCCAGCATCTCTCCGGCTTCGCGCCGATCGAGGCGTATCTTCGCGACGGATTCCGTGCGCTGTCGAGTGGCGGCACGGCGTGCTTCCAGCTGCCGGTGACGGGAATGCATCCGGTGAACCACGCGCGCTACGCGCTCCGCGCCGTGCGCACGACGCTCGAGCGACTGCTGGGCCGGCGCAAGGTGATGGACTACCGCTTCCATCGTGCGTCGCGGGTGCTCGGCGCGCTGGAGCGGATCGGCTACGTGGACTGCGAGCTGCGGGCGTTCACGGTCGGCGCGCACGGCGGGCAGCACGCGTACTTCTTTGCGCGGAAGCCGTAGCCCTTAATCAGTTCACCCGTACTGGCGCCGAGCCGGGCTCGGTGCGAGCGACGCGCGTCGTCGGCGAGAGCTCGGCCGGCGCCTCGCTCACGAGGGCGCGCTCGAGCTGCTGGTCACTCGACGCCAGATCCAAGCCGCGCAGCTGCCGAACGAGAGTGAGGATCGTGTAGACGGCGACGGGCTCGTTGTCCTGATTGCGGACCTCGACGTCCCAGTGCACGACCCCCTGCGGGATCTGCCCTTCGCGATCCTCCTTGATCGTCTTCTGCTTGCAGGTGAGGCGCGCGTGGATCGTGTCGCCGATGTAGACCGGCTTCACGAAGCGCAGCCCCTCGAGCCCGTAGTTGGCGAGCACGGGGCCGGGCGCGGGATCGACGAACAGTCCCGCCGCCGCCGAGAGCACGAAGTAGCCGTGAGCGACGCGCCGCTCGAAGAGGGACTCGCGGGCCGCGACGTCGTCCATGTGCGCGTAGAAGAAGTCGCCCGAGATGCCGGCGAAGTTCACGACGTCGCTCTCGGTGACGGTGCGGCGATGCGTCACGAGCGTCTCGCCGATCTCGAGCTCCTCGAAGTACTTCCGGAAGGGATGCACGCGATCGAGGCGCTCGGCGGCCCCCTTGCTCCACTCGTTCGTCACCGCGGTGAGCGTCTGCGGTGCGCCCTGGAGCGCGGTGCGCTGCATGTAGTGCAGCACGCCGCGCACGCCGCCCATCTCCTCGCCGCCGCCGGCGCGACCGGGGCCGCCGTGCACGAGGTGCGGCAGGGGCGAGCCATGTCCGGTCGATTCCTTCGCGCTGTGGCGGTTCACGATCATGAGCCGTCCGTGGTACGCGGCGGTGCCGAGTGCCACCTCGCGCGCTACCTCGTCGCGCGCCGTGAACAGCGAGCCGACGAGACTGCCCTTCCCCAGCTTCGCGAGCTCGATGGCTTCGTCGAGCGTGTCGTACGGCATCACCGTGTTCACCGGGCCGAACGCCTCGATGTCGTGCGGCTCGCTGTGCTCGAACGGCGCGCCAGTGTAGAGCAGCGTGGCGGGAAAGAACGCGCCCTTTTCCGGATCCGCGCCGACGACGTCGAGCGAATCGGCGCCACCGTAGAGCAGCTCCGTGGCGCGGCGCAGCTTCTCGGTGTTCGTTTTACGCCGCTGACTCCGACCGGCGAGAGGGCCCATGCGCACCCCCTCGAGCGACGGATTGCCGACCTTCACGCCGGCGAGGCGCTTGCCGAGCGCCCTGGCGACGTCGTCGACGAGCGAGGCGGGAACGAGCGTGCGGCGGATGGCGGTGCACTTCTGCCCCGCCTTCACCGTCATCTCCTTCGCGACCTCCTTGATGAAGAGGTCGAACTCCTCGCTGCCGGCGACCGCATCGGGGCCGAGCATCGAGAAGTTGAGCGAGTCCGCTTCCTGATTGAAGCGCACGTTGTGCTCGAGGATGGCCGGCGAGGAGCGGAGCTGGCGCGCCGTGGCGGCGGAGCCGGTGAAGGCGAGGGTGTCCTGGCCGCCGAGATGGTCGAGCAGGTCCCCCGCGCTGCCGCACACGAGCTGGAAGCTTCCCGCGGGAAGGATGTTCGACTCGACGATGGCGCGCGCGACGACCTCGGTGAGGAAGCAGGTCACCGTCGCCGGCTTCACGAGGCTTGGCATGCCGGCGAGGAAGGCCGTCGAGAGCTTCTCGAGCATCCCCCACACGGGAAAGTTGAATGCGTTGATCTGAACGGCCACGCCCTCGAGCGGGACGCAGATGTGGCGGCCGATGAAGCTGCCGCCCTTGCTCAGCGCTTCCGGGCCGCCGTCGACGTAGAAGGTCTCGTCGGGGAACTCGCGACGGCCGCGGCTCGCGTAGGCGAACAGCGTTCCGATGCCGCCGTCGATGTCGATCCAGGAATCGCCCCTCGTCGCTCCGGTGAAACTCGACACCCGATAAAACTCTTCCTTCCGCGCCGTGAGATACTGCGCGAGCGCTTTCAGCATGCGCGCACGCTGATGGAAGGTCAGACGGCGCAGCGCGGGCCCGCCGGTGCGACGACCGAAGTCGAGCATCGCGCCGAAGTCGAGCCCTTCGCTCGACGCGACGCCGATCTCCTCCCCGGTGACGGCGTCGTACAGCGTGGTGCCGGTACCGGCCCCGTCGACCCACTCGCCGACGGCGTAGCTCTGAATGCGTGTCATCTAGATTCGCTCCAGCACGGTCGCCATCCCCTGCCCCACGCCGACGCACATCGTGGCGAGTGCGTAGCGCGCACCGGTGCGCTTCAACTCGTGCGCCGCGGTGAGCAGAAGCCGCGCACCGCTCATCCCAAGCGGGTGACCGAGGGCGATGGCGCCGCCGTTCGGGTTGACGCGCGGATCGTCGTCCGCGACGCCGAGCTCGCGCAGGCTCGCGAGCGCCTGCGCGGCGAACGCTTCGTTCAGCTCGATCACGCCGACGTCGTCCATCGTGATGCCGGCGCGCTCGAGCGCCTTCTTCGACGCCGGCACCGGACCGATTCCCATCGAGCGCGGCTCGACCCCCGCCACCGCGCTCGCCGCGATGCGGACCATCGGCTCCGCGCCGATCTCACGGGCGCCCCACTCGGAGGCGACGAGCAGCGCGGCGGCGCCGTCGTTGAGCCCCGACGAATTGCCCGCCGTGACGCTTCCCTTGCCGTCGGCGCGGAAGGCGGGACGCAGCTTCGCGAGCACCTCCGCCGTGGTGTCGGGCCGAATGAACTCGTCGCGCTCGACCCGCACCGGCGCTCCCTTGCGCTGCGGGACGTCGATCGGCGTGATCTCGAGCGCGAAGCGACCCGCGTCACGTGCCGTCGTGGCCTTCTTCTGCGAGCGTACCGCGAACGCGTCCTGGTCGGTCCGACTCACGCCGTACTGCTCGGCGACGTTCTCGGCGGTCTGGCCCATCGAGTCGACGCCATACCGCTCGCGCAGCACGGGGTTGATGAAGCGCCAGCCGAGGCTCGTGTCGAACAGCTCGACGTCGCGGGCGAACGGCTTGCTCGCCTTGCTCAGCACGTACGGCGCACGGGTCATGCTCTCGACGCCGCCGGCAATGTAGATGTCGCCGTCGCCGAGCCGCACGGCGCGCGACGCGTTGACGACCGCGCTCATCCCCGAGGCGCAGAGCCGATTCACCGTCTCACCCGGCACGTCGACCGGCAATCCGGCGAGCAGCGCGGCCATGCGCGCCACGTTGCGGTTGTCCTCGCCCGCCTGATTCGCGCAGCCGAGGATGACGTCGGTGACGTGCATCGGATCGAGCTTCGGGTGCCGCGCGACGAGGGCGGCGATGACGCGTGCTGCCAGATCGTCGGGGCGTACCTCGGAGAGCTGCCCGCCGATGTTGCCGACGGCGGAGCGAACGCCATCGAGGATGAATGCTTCGGTGGTCATGCAGTGGTGGAGAGAAGTGAGCGCCCCTCGCGCACGCGGCGGCGCAGGAGCGGACTCGGACGGTAGCGATCCTCGCCGTACTCGGTGTGCAGCCACTCGAGCCGGCGGAGAATCTCGGGGGCGCCGATCTCGTCGCCCCACGCGAGCAGCCCGCGGGGATAGTTGACCCCCTTCGTCATGGCCAGCTCGACGTCGGCGGGAGAGGCGATGCTGAGGTGGACGGCATCGACCGCCTCGTTGACGAGCATCGCGAGGATGCGATCGACGATGCCGCCGCCGAGCTCGTGGTCCTGGGTCGGGCTCGGCGCGGTGGCGCCGGCGCGATAGTCGTAGTAGCCGCGCTCGCGCTTGCGGCCGAGCAATCCGGCCTCGACGAGGCGCCGCTGCGTGATCGCGGGGCGGTAGCGCGGATCGAAGAAGGTCGCCTCGAACACGCTCGAGGTGACGGCGAAGTTCACGTCGTTGCCGATGAAGTCCATCAACTCGAAGGGTCCCATGCGGAAGCCGCCGATCTCGCGCATCGCCCAGTCGATCGTCGCCACATCGGCGATCCCTTCCTCGAGGAGGCGGAGCGACTCGCCGTAAAAGGGTCGTGCGATGCGGTTGACGATGAAGCCGGGCGTATCGCTCGCGAGCACGGTGGTCTTACCCCAGGAATCGGCGAGGGTGCGCGTCCGTCGCGCCACTTCCGGCGACGTCGTGATCGCGGGGACGATCTCGACGAGCGGCATGAGCGGCGCCGGATTGAAGAAGTGCATCCCGACGACGCGGTCGGCGTGCACCACGCCGCCGCCGAGCGCGGCGATGGAGAGCGACGACGTATTCGAGGCGAGCACGCATTCGCGCGGCACGATCTCCTCCAGCGCGGCGAAGAGCTCGCGCTTGGCACTCAGCTCCTCGACGACCGCCTCGATGACGACGTCGCAGGGCGCGTACGCCCGCAGCCCACCGGCGACATCGTCGCCATTGGAGATGCGCCCCAGCGTGTCGTCGGCCGCCGACGACTCCAGCCGCCCCTTCGACACCTCGCGCTCGAGCGAGGTCCTGATCGTGTCGACCGCGCGATCGACAGCACCGGCCTGCGCATCGCCGAGCACGACGTGGTGGCCCGCCGACGCGGCGACCTGTGCGATCCCACGACCCATCGCGCCTGCGCCGATCACCCCGATGATCAGCTCCCGTTCGCTCGCCACGCTACCGGCCCTGGAACCTCGGCTTTCGCTTCTCGACGAATGCACGCACACCCTCCGCGTAGTCGTCCGTGTTGCCCGCCTCGCGCTGAAGCTCCGCCTCGAGCGCGAGCTGCGAATCGAGATCATTGCGCAGCCCCGCGTTGAAGCCGCGCTTGATGAGCCCGAGCGCACGCGTCGGCATCGCCGCGAGCCGCTTGGAGAGATCGAAGCTCGTGTCCCTGAGCACCGTGGGAGGGACGACGTCGTACACGAGTCCCCACTGCTTCGCCGTCCGCGCATCCAGCTTGTCGCCGAGCATCGCGAGCGCCGCCGCGCGTTGATAGCCGACGAGCCGCGGGAGGATGAAGGTGCCACCGCTGTCGGGGATGAGGCCGATCCTGGCGAACGACTGGATGAACGTGGCGTCCTCGGCGGCGAGCACGAGATCACACGCGAAGGCGATGTTGGCGCCTGCACCCGCGGCGACACCGTTCACCGCGCACACGACCGGCTTCTCGAGGGTGCGGATCGCGTGGACGATCGGTGAGTACTGCCGCTGCACGACGTCGCCGAGATCGGGGCTGTGACCGTCGTGCGGCAGCACCTCCGAGAGATCCTGGCCGGCACAGAACGCGCGGCCATTTCCTGTGACGAGGACGGCGCGCGCGGCGGGGTTCTCACGCGCCTCGCGCAGCGCGGCGGCCACTTCCTCGGCCATGCGCGCGTTGAAGCTGTTCAGGACGTCCGGCCGGTCGAACACAACCGTGAGGACCCCGTCCTGCAGACCGCCCTGGATGTGCTGGTAGGTCATGGTGACCATCAAAGTACCCGAGGGCGGGACGGATCGCACCGGCGGTGGCTCCCCTTCCCGCGGTCGGGGCGCCAGATTGAGCGACGCCCCGATCCCGGGACTATTCCTCCGACACCGCGAGCCTCGATGACGCACGCCGCGCCACCAAAGACCCGCCGCACGCCCTCCCAGCCCGCCGTCGACCCTCGGTTCGACTGGCGGCGGATCGCGTACAACATGCTCGCGTCGCGCGCGATGGACGACCTGGAAGAGGTGACGAACCGGAACCGGACGTCGGTGCCGCGAGAGCATCTGATCCTCTACCAATTCTCCTCGCGCGGCCACGACCTCGCCCAGACGATCCTCGGCACCCTGCTCGACCATCCGCACGATGCCGCCGGCGCGTACTACCGGTGCCGTCCGCTGCTCGTCACGATGGGGCTTTCGTTAGAGGACGCGCTCGGTAGCCCGCTCGGGCGCGCGGGGGGGTTCAGCGACGGCCGTGATATCGGCGTGGTGGGCAACCTGCCGAGTGCCGAAGGGCCCGTCGCGCTGCCGATGGCGGGCGACGTCGGGTCGCAGTACACGCCGACGGCGGGCTGGGCGCAGTCGATCGTGTATCAGCGGGACACGCTACGGAATCGCTCGTGGGACGGCGCGATTGCCGTCGTGCTCGGCGGCGAGGCGTCGGCGGCGACGAACGGCTTCTGGTCGTCGCTCACGATCGCGACGACGCTGAAGCTGCCGATGCTGTTCTACATCGACGACAACGGGCTCGGCATCTCGGTGAAGAGCGACCTGCAGACGCCGGGCGCGAACATCGCGAAGAATCTCGCGTCGTTCACGAACCTGTTCGTCCGCGATGGCGACGGATGCAGTCCGGGCGAGGCGGCCGCGCTGCTCGCCGAGTGCGTCGACCACGTGCGACGTGGCGAAGGGCCGGCGCTGGTACGGCTCACCGTGCCACGACTGAGCAGTCATTCGGGACCGGACAACCAGAAGGGCTATCGCACGGAAGAAGAGATCGCGGCGGACAACGCGCGCGATCCGCTGCCGCGGCTGCGGCAGTATCTCGTGCCCGCGTTGATGTCGGAGGACGACTGGGCCGAGCTCGAGGCGAGGGTGACGCGCGACGTCCAGGCCGCCGCCGCCGCGGCACGCGGGCGGCCCGCGCCGGAGCCGGCGGACGTGAAGCGATTCATCTACGCCGAGACGCCACGCGAGACGGATCCCGTCGCACAGGGGGGACTCAGCGACGCCGAGCGTGCCTCGCTCGGCGGCACCGATGAGGCGGAGACGGAGGGCGACTTCATTCGCCTCGCCGAAGGGGTGCGGCGCACGCTGGCGCGTGAGCTCGCAGTGAACCCGAAGGTGCTCGTGTTCGGCGAGGACGTCGGCAAGAAGGGTGGCGTCCACCTCGTCACGGAGGGGCTGCAGAAACGATTCGGCGCCGACCGCGTGTTCGACACGAGCCTCTCCGAGGAAGGGATCATCGGCCGCGCGGTGGGCATGGCGCTGGCCGGCCTGATGCCGGTGGCGGAGATCCAGTTCCGCAAGTACGCGGACCCGGCACAGGAACAGCTCAACAACTGTGGCACGCTGCGCTGGCGGACGGCGAACCAGTTCGCGGCGCCGATCGTGGTGCGCATGCCGGGCGGATTCGGCAAGGACGTAGGCGACCCGTGGCACTCGGTGACCGGCGAGGTGCTCTGGGCGCACGCCATCGGCTGGCAGGTCGCGATGCCATCGAATGCCTCCGACGCCGTAGGACTATTACGGGCCGCGATGCGGAGCGCGAATCCGACGATCTTCTTCGAGCATCGCTCCCTGCTCATGACGAGCGAGGGGAGCGCGCGCTATCCCGGCGACGAGTACGTGCTCCCATTCGGCAAGGCGCGCACGGTGGTGGAGGGAGACAAGATCACCGTGGTGAGCTGGGGCGCGATGGTGCATCGCTGCCGCGACGCGGCGAACCGATTCGACGGCGACGTGCATCTGCTCGATCTGCGCACGATCGCACCGTGGGACAGGGAGGCGGTGCTCGAGTCGGTGCGTCGCACCGGGCGCTGCCTGATCGTGCACGAGGATACGTCGACGGCCGGTTTCGGCGCGGAGGTCGCGGCGGTGCTGGCGCGCGAATGCTTCTGGTTCCTCGACGCACCGATCGAGCGGCTCGCGGTGGATGACGTCCCGATGCCGTATCATCCGGTGCTGCTGGACGCGGTGTTGCCGGATGCGGAGAGGATCGCGGGCAGAATCGAAGCACTGCTGCATACGTGATCGACGTGATCGGTTGACGGTGAAC
>JAEKKK010000045.1 GCA_019510405.1 Gemmatimonadota bacterium
GAGCTGCGCCGAGCACTCGAGCAGAAGCGCACGACCTCGCACGAGCTCGTGCAGCAGTACCTCGTTCGTATCGCGACGTACGAGGACCAGCTGCACGCGATCGTCACGGTCAACCCCCGCGCCCTCGCCATCGCCGATTCGCTCGATCGTGAACGGGCGCGTGGACACGTGCTTGGTCCGCTGCACGGCATCCCCATCGCACTCAAGGACAACATCAACACCTCAACGATACGAACGACGGGCGGCGCGCTCGCCTTCCGCGACCTCGTCCCACCCTATGACGCGACGCTGGCGAAGAACCTCGAGGCGGCCGGCGCGATCGTCATCGCGAAGACCCAGCTCACCGAGCTCGCGAACTGGGTCGCGACGGGCATGCCCGGCAACTACAACGGGCTCACTGGCTACGGGATGAACCCGTGGGACCCGCGCCGCGACCCGCGCGAGAGCACCTTCGATGGTCGCCCCGTCCTCAGCACCGGCGGCTCGAGCTCCGGCGTCGGCACGAACGTCAGCTTCTGGGCCGCCAACGTGGGCACCGAGACGTCGGGCTCGATCCTCAGTCCGTCGAACCAGAACTTCCTCGTCGGCATCAAGCCGACGGTGGGACGCGTCAGCCGCTACGGCGTCATCCCGATCACCGCCGATCAGGACACGCCCGGCCCGATGGCGCGCACGGTCAGCGACGCGGCGATCATGCTCGGCGCCATGGAGAGTGCGTCGCCCGACCCGCGCGACTCGGCGACGACGAAGTGCCCGCCCCCGGCGGGACGCGACTACACCCGCTTCCTGAATCCGAACGGATTGCAGGGTGCACGGATCGGCATCCCGCGCGCGTTCTTCTATGAGAAATCGTCCGCCGGCAGCAGCGCACCGCGCGGCGGCCTGACCGACGCGCAGAAGAAGGTCATGGACGAGGCGATCACCGTGCTGAAGGCGCAGGGCGCCGTCATCGTCGATCCTGCCGACATCCCGAGCATCACCGCGACGGATTCCGCCGAGAACTATCTCAACTGGGGGATATGCGGTGGGCTGGACAACGCGAAGGGGCTCGACGCGAATTGCTCGATCGCCTTCAAGTACGGCATGAAGCGGGACTTCAACAGCTGGCTCGCCTCGTTGGGCGACCGCGCGCCGGTGAAGACGCTGGCCGAGCTGCGCGCCTGGAACATCGCGCATCAGCGTGCGGGCGCGATCAAGTACGGCCAGGCGCTCCTCGACATCTCCGACGAGATGAACGTCCAGGCCGACCGCGAGCGCTATCTGGCCGATCGGCGGAAGGACGTCCGGCTCTCGGCGACGAACGGCCTCGACGCCGCGCTACAGGCGAACCGATTGGACGCCCTCTTCTTCCCCGGCGTGAGCAGCGCGGGGATCGCCGCGCGGCCGGGCTATCCGACGGTGACGGTACCGTGGGCACTCCTGCCCGCGCCGCCGGGCGAAGGGCCGACGGCGTTCCCTGCCGGGTTCGACCCGAAGCCGCAGCCGTTCAACGTGAGCTTCACCGGCACGGCGTGCAGCGAGCCGAAGCTGATCGCGCTCGCGTACGCGTTCGAGCAGGCGACGAAGCGGCGTCACCCTCCGCCGCTCTTTCCATAGCTGGTGGCCGCGTCGGCCCTTTGCCAAGTTGAGCACTCCCGAAAGCGAGTCGTGATCCCATGGCGCGAACACTTCCGTCGGCTCATGCGCGCGTGCACTCGAACGAGATCACTCGGCTCGAGTCCCAACTGCGCGCCGCATTCGAGGGGCCGGCATGGCACGGCCCCGCCGTCCTCGAGCTGTTGCGCGACGTCACTCCTGTAGAAGCGGCCGCGCGTCCCATCGCCGGCGCGCATACGATCTGGGAGCTCGTGCTGCACCTCACCGCGACCTACGATCTCGTGTTGCGCCGGCTGCGCGGCGACAGGAAGGCGCTCACCCCCGCCGAGAACTTTCCGCCGATGGCGAAGCCCACCGACGCCAACTGGCAGGAGGCGATCGCCGCGCTGCGCGGACGGAACGAGGCGACGCGCGTCGCCGTGCTGCGCTTCGACCCGACGAACCTCTCCGCGCCGCTCGTCCCCGAGCCGCCGTACACCGCGTACGAGCAATTCATCGGGCTGACCCAGCACGACCTCTATCACGCGGGGCAGATCGCGCTGCTCAAGCGCGCGATCCGCGGCGCGGACGCCGGCTGACGGGCCAGCTCCCCTTCCATGTTCATGCCGAGCCTGTCCGTCCGTTACGCGGCTGCCCTCGTTCTGCTGAGCTCCGCCGCACGACTCGATGCGCAGGAGCTCAGGATGGCTCCGCTGAGCAGTGCCCGTGCGCTCTCGATCGACGAGGTGCGCGAGCGCCGCCGCGAGTTTCTCCCATGGGTCGACTCGAATGCCACGCGACTGTCGGAGGAGGAACTGCAGGTTGCCCGGGAGCGCATCTACCTGCTGATCGGCTCCGTCGCGCGTGCCTATCACGCCGAGTCCGGCCGCTCATTTCCCGCGCGTGACACGCTGGAGCTCGCCGAGTTGTTCGACTACGCCACGCGTCTCGGCCTCCAGGGGAGCGGGCTCGTTGCGCGGGCGCTTGCGCCGGCGACGAAGGGATCACCTTCGCCGATCGGAGCGAGCGGCAAGCTCACCCTCTCGTTCGACGCGCCCGCCTTCACGCTGCGCTCCGAGCGCGGCTGGTCGGTGCGCTTCCCGTACTACTTCATGATCAGCCACGCCGAGACTACCACGCCGAAGAACGACGTCGAGACGGACGTGGCGATGCTCTCGACTCTCTACGGCAAGCATCGCGAACGACGCGGCGGCTCTCAGGCGACGCTGCTGATCGCCGCGGCCTCACCGGCGGACGCCGATGGCGCCGATCGATTCGTCCGGTTCTGGCTCGACGAGCTTCACATCACGGACAAGGATGCGCTCCCGGATACCCTCGTTCGCGATAGCCGGCACTACCGCCAGTACGACACGACCGACGCGATGGACAAGGAGATCGTGACGCTGCAGCGCGGGCCGGTCGTGATGGTCGTGGAGTACATCGGAGTGCCCGGCACCTTCGAGGCGAATCGGGAAGACTTCCTCGATGTGCTGCGCGGGCTGCAATTCACGCCCCAATGACCCGGGTCAGTCGGCGGGCATCGGTTGCTCTTCGGCCATCTCGCCCGCCGGGAGACGATAGGCCGCGGGCTTCGCCGGGCCGCCGCCGTCGAGCACCTGAGACACGCCGGCGGCCGTGATGGCAAAGCGGCCGGAGTGGTCGCGCAGAATGAGTCCCTGCTCGCGCAGGTACCAGAGATGAAACGCCATGAGCGACTCGGGGCAGCCGAGCGTCGTCTCGAGCTCCACCGCGCCGATCCCCGGGTTCGCGTTGTCATTGCGGCGCGCAGCGTAGGTCAGCGCGAGAATGGCGCTGCGGATGCGGGCGTCGGCGACGACTTCGCTGCGCGTCGTCTCCTGGTCGAAGATCCGCCATTGCGTCGCCTTCACCTGCTCGTACACGATGTCGTACCGCGCGCGCTGCTCCGGATCGCTCAGCACCCGGTACGCCTCGGCGATCCGCGTGAACGTGTCGGCGTTCCCGCTGTCCTGATTGTCCGGGTGGTAGCGCTTGGCGAGATACCGGAACACGCGCTCGATGGTGTCCTGATCGGCGCGCGGCGACAGTTGAAGGATCTCGTAGAAGTCAGCGAGCTGAGTTGCCGTCATCGGTCAACCCCTCCACTCGGTGAGACAGGGATGCTCAAGGTACGTTCCGCGCGCGCATCGTACGAGGGCGCGCTCGCGTGCTCCGCCGTCGCGCCATACCGGACGCATCGAGACGCCCTCCAGCTCGTCGATGGACGTTCGCCGAAGGGGACGGATATCGCGCGTCATGCTCTACCAATCACTGATGCCGTGGATCCGACCAGACCACCTCGGACGACGCTGCTTCGATCTCTCCGCTCGAGAACAGCCAGAACGAGTGCTGGACGATCGCGGCTCTGTAATAGCCGCCCGGTTCCCGAAACGTCAGCCGAACATCCCAGGCCTTACCGCCGAACTGCGGAGTCACCGAGATGAGCGGCGTGGCCTTCCTCGGCATGGACCGTCTGGCGTAATCGGGAACGTCCTCCGGCGCGCGAAGGAGACGCGCCTCGCCGCTTGCGAGGCCTGCTACCTCGAGTGCCTGCTGTGCGTAGGCAACGACGTTCGTGCCGTCCAGCTTCGTGGGCGGATGCCGGAGCACGAGGAACTTCAGTGTTTGCACGGATGACGCCAGATAGAGAACGCTGTCCCTGTCGAGGCCAACGAGTGCCGTCGTGGTGTCGCCGTGCTCGAGCACGCATGTCCCCCGGACGAAATGCACGTCTGGGAAGAACGACAGCTGGACATCCCTCGAGGCGACGTCGCCCAGGCAGCCGCCGAATCCTCTGGTGAGCGCACGAAGGGCCTGCGGAATCGCGGCGCTCGGCGACTGGCCCTCGGCGCGCCCTACGGCGAGTACCGCGGCGAGCGCGCCGACGCTCAACAGGTCGAGACGCATCCGGTCACCTGGCGTGTGAGGTCAAGCCGCAAGTTTGCGATCACCGCGCAACGCTCCGGGATGTAATTCGGCGCTGATCCACCACCGCCACCGCGCGAGTACCAGCACGAGTGCGGCCGCCATATACATGACCTGAAGCACCAGCCACGCCCGCCGGATACGCTCGTCGCCCGCCGGGGTGCCGCCACTCACCTGCTCCCAGAAGAAGAGCGGCGCGTTCAGAGACGCGTGCGCGACGATCACCGTGAACAGACGCGCGCGCGCCTGAGACCACAGCCAGGTGAAGAGCATGCTCACGCCAATCACGAAGAGCAGAAATCTGACGGCCGCCGCCACCCCGCTGAGCAGCAGCGGCACGTGCCACACGCCCCAGATGATCCCGGTCCCCAACGCCGCGCGCAACCGGCTCGTTCGTGCCGCGAGGTGCGGCAGGAGCCATCCGCGCCACCCCAGCTCCTCGCCGAGCGCCACGACGGCGAGCTGCAACGCGAAGTGCGCGACGAGCAGCCCCGCGTGTGCGCCGACGGTACGCGACATCTCCGCCAGCCCCACCCCCGCGACTCGCAGCGCGATCGCCGATCCGATTCCACTCGCGAGGAAGACGGCGATGGCGATCGGAACATCACGCCGCGTCGGCAGCACGCGGCGCAGCAGAAGCGTCGGTCCACTCGCCTCTGCGTTGCGCGCCAGCAGGAGCGCCGCGAGCGCCGGGCCGTAGACCACGAGGATGCGCGGAAGGTACCCCCGCAGGAGCGGCGCACTCGGTGGCATCGCGCCCGTGCCGACCATGAGCGTGGGCCAGCCGACGAGATACGATATCCCGAACGCGAGCAGGACGAACGCCGCAATCGGGTGCGCGCCGGCCCAGCCTCTGAGTCGGTTCACGTCGGCCCGTACTACCGGTCGAGATGGAAGTCGAACGGCTGCTGGATCAGGACGACGCGACACTGCGCCGAATCCGGCGTGACCTGCGCGCCGAGGATGCGCGCCACCGACGCCAGTGCGACCGTGCAGAGAAGCCGGAGGCTCATTTCGGGAGGGAACGGATTCGGCTCGAATGGACGGTTTGCACGTCGCGTGTGACGCTCCAGCTAAGCTGCAAAGTCATTACGCTCGTGGCCAGTAGGGACAACCCAATACCGATGGACACTTCGCTCGACGCTCCACAACGGCGACGCATCGTCGTCATCCTCGTCACAACGCTCGTCATCCTCGGCGGCGTGGTTGCCGACCTCGCGACCGGTGGGCGTCCCGACCCGCCGCCCCTGCGCGCCGCTGCAACGCTACTCGATGGCGTCTGGCGTTTTCGCACGGGCGATGACCCGCACTGGGCGGACGTCGCGACGGACGATCACGACTGGGAGACGATCGACCTGACCGCGTCGCCGGGCAGCCACGACGGCGACGTGGGGCTCCCGGATTACGTCGGGGGCTGGATGGCGCACGGTCACCCCGACTATCGCGGCTACGCATGGTACCGCCGGGCGGTGACCGTGCCCGCGACCGATCCGTCGTGGGACATCCTTGGACCCACCCTCGTCGACGAGGGCTACGAGCTCTATTGGAATGGGCAGTTGCTGGGCAGATCCGGCCGGATCGACGCCGATCCGCGCGTCGTCGGCACGCGGCCGATGCGGTTCGCGCTTCCCGACAGCGCCGCGGGCACGCGCGGCGTGCTGGCGGTTCGGGTCTTCATGCGCCCGTCGTCCGGCGCGAGCGCGGACGGCGGCGGCATGCACAGCGCGCCGATCCTCGCGCCGCGGCCGGTCGCTGCCGGGCTGCATCGCGCCCAGTGGGCGCGAACGGTTGCGGGGTACATCGCCGATGCGGTCGAGCCGATGGCGATGTTCGCGCTCATCGCTCTGGCGCTCCTGTCCGCGTCTCGCACGACGTATCGACCGTGGATCGCCTGGGCGTGTGTCGCGCTCGCGTTCATGGCGTCGAGGCGTCTCAACAACGCGATCACCGCGTGGAGCGACCTGCAATCACTGACGACGTACGCGTGGCTGGCGACATGGATGTGGGTGCCGGCGGTG
>JAEKKK010000046.1 GCA_019510405.1 Gemmatimonadota bacterium
TCCTGCCGTTTCCGCGGGATCGCCGTTCCAGATCCGCGTTCCGTCGTTGGAAAGCCATTGGATCGTGTACGGAATATTCTGCGCTGAGCGTCGGTACAGCTCCGTGTCACATACATGGAGCTACGATGTCGGACTTCATCACGCACGATCACAGCGACGACGGCATCGACCGGCGTGGCTTCCTCAAATGCATGGCCTGGGCGGGCACAGGCATGCTGTGGACGATCAAGGGCGGCGTGCCCATGTCCGCCGCGCTCGGCCGCAACCTGCTCGGCGGAGGCGGCGACATCGCCGCGAATGATCTCTTCTTCGTTCAGATCAGCGATAGCCACATCGGCTTCAACAAGGCGGCCAATCAGGACGTCACCGCGACGCTGCGCGAGTCGATCGACCGGATCAATGCGCTCCCGAAGCAGCCGGCGTTCCTCCTGCACACCGGCGACATCACCCAGCTCTCGGCGCCGAACGAGTTCGACACCGCACAGCAGCTCATCACGTCGGCGCGCACGACGTCCGGGCGCACCTTCTTCGTGCCGGGCGAGCACGACGTGATCGGCGACGCCGGCGCGAAGTACCTGCAGCACTACGGCAAGGGGACGCAGGGCGGCGGCTGGTACAGCTTCGACCATCAGGGCGTGCACTTCATCGCGCTCGTCAACGTGCTCGATCTCAAGCCGGGCGGACTGGGCAACCTCGGCCGCGAGCAGCTCGAGTGGCTCGAGCGCGACGTGAAGCGGTTGTCGAGCAGTACACCGATCGTCGTGTTCGCGCACGTGCCGCTGTGGGCCGTGTACCCCGAGTGGGGGTGGGGGACGGACGACGGCGCGCTCGCGCTGACGTATCTCCGCCGCTTCGGATCGGTGACGGTGCTCAATGGCCACATTCACCAGGTCGTGCAGAAGATCGAGGGCAACGTCCGCTTCCACACCGCGATGTCGACGGCCTTTCCGCAGCCGGCGCCCGGCACGGCGCCGTCACCCGGCCCGCTCACCGTGCCCGCCGAGCAGCTGCGCAACTTCCTCGGCGTCACGAGCGTGACGATCGTCCCGAAGCAGCACTCGCTCGCGCTCGTCGACTCCACGCTCTCGGGCGTCGCCGGCGTGCAGGCGGCGCATGCGATGGACGACATGAAGCGCGGCACGGAGAAGCGCGCGGCACGCGTCGTCCCGGGCGAGATCGGCATCGACAACTTCAGCTTCACACCGCGCGAGCTGTCGATCGCGGTGGGAGAGACGGTGACCTGGCGCAATCACGACGACGTCCCGCACCAGATCGTGAGCGCCGACAAGAAGTTCACTCCGTCGTCGGTGCTCGACACGGGACAGAGCTATCAACGCACCTTCGATCGCGCCGGGACGTTCCCGTATTTCTGCTCCCTGCACCCGACGATGACCGGGACTGTCGTGGTGCGCGGATGAGCGCAGCGATGATGGAATAGTCCGAGCGGTCGCACAGTCTGTATGTCTGCAACGGCGACGCGTGACGAATCCTCGCACACCGCACGCCGTGCCTCGGCCACTTGCCGCTCGACGAAAGACGTCGCGGCCCGCCGCCGATCGACAATCTCACGATCAACGAGCACCGCGCACCGCGCGATGCCAAGGAGCTCTCATGCGCACGACCAGACTTGGTGTACCTGTCTCCCTCCTCGTTCTCGCGGCCACCGGGCTGATCGCCTGCTCGGGCGGACTTGGATACGCAGCCCCCGGCGGCACCTACGGTGGCGGAAGCAACGGGGGCAACGGGGGCGACGGTGGGACTGGCGGCGGACAGGCGGGTGCGGTCAACGTCGGCACCGGGATCCAGTTCGTCAGCAGCCACAACGCAACGAGCAATCCCGCCGTGGACACGATCACCGCCGGCTCGGCGATGACCTGGACCTGGTCCGGCACCCTGCCCCACAGCGTCCGTTCCACCGGCACGCCCGCGTTCACGAGCAGCGGGGTACAGACGGGTGCCGGCAGCTACTCGGTCACGTTCACGACGCCGGGCACCTACAAGTACGATTGCTCCGTCCACGGCGCGGCGATGACGGGCACCATCGTCGTCCTCCCCGCCGCGGCGAACGCCAGGCTGAATGACGTGACGGGGGTGTTGAGGTGAGGGAGTGAGGAAATGGGGGGAATGGGGGAATGAGGAAGTGCGGACGGCCTCGGGAGGCAGAGCTTCCCGAGGCCGTTCCTCATACCCATTCCCTCATACCCCCATTCCCCCATCCCCACTTCTTTGGAATATTCCGTACGCAGCCCGAGTCTAGTAGGCGTGAGATCACCTGCCCGGGTCGAGGCGTCCGTGTCGGACAGCGCGCTCGAGTCCTTCGAGCGAATCGTCGTGCCCCTGCTCGACGATGCATACACGCTCGCGCGCCATCTCATGCGCGACGAGCATGACGCGCAGGATGTCGTGCAGGAGGCGTATCTGCGCGCGTGGCGGCACTATGGCAGCTTCCATGGTGGCGACGCGCGCCCCTGGCTGCTCGCCATCGTGCGCAACTGCGGCTACACCTGGCGCCGCGGTACCCGCGTCCAGCGCGAGTCGGTGGCGTACGTCGAGGACGAGCACGGCATTGGCGACGAGAGCCACCACGCCACCGACGCCGCCGCCCTCGCCGCGTCCGACCGCGCCGAGCTGCGCGACGCGCTCGACCAGCTCCCCCTCGAGCACCGCGAAGCGATCGTGCTGCGCGAGATCGAGGGGCTGTCGTACAAGGAGATCGCCGCGGTCACGGGCACGCCCATCGGCACGGTGATGTCGCGCCTGTCGCGCGCGCGGCAGCGCCTGCAGGAAACGCTCGGGCTCGGCGCCCGCGCGAAGGAGGGAGGCCGATGAACTGCGCCCAGACCCGCGAGCTGCTGAGCGGATACATCGACGGTGAGCTGCCGCCCGACCAGGCGATGGAGCTCTCCGAGCACCTGACGACCTGCGCCGAGTGCGCCGGCATCTACGAGGAATTGCTGGCGACGGTGCGCACCCTGCGCGAGGGCCTGGTGAAGTACCGCGCGCCCGATCTGCTGCGCGCCCGGGTGCGCTCGGCGCTGCGTGAGGAGGAGCGGCCGGTCGTCGCGCGACCCACGCCGCGCGTCCGGCGCGGACTGCGCGTGCCATGGCGCTCCCTCGCCGCCGCGGCGATCCTCGTCGTGGCGAGCAGCGGGATCACCTTCGTCGCGACGCGCGATCGCCCCTCGGCGGAGTCGTCGATCGGCGAGGAGGTGCTGACGAGCCACATTCGCTCGCTGATGCCCGCGCATCTCACCGACGTCGCGTCGAACGACCAGCACAACGTGAAGCCCTGGTTCAATGGGCGTCTCGACTTCTCGCCGAGCGTGCCCCGGTTGGAGGACGCCGGGTTCCCGCTGCTCGGCGGGCGACTCGACTACGTGCGCGGACGTCCGGTCGCCGTGGTGGTGTACGGCCGCCGACAGCACGTGATCAACGTCTTCACCTGGCCCACCGATGCGAGCGGCGACGCCGCCCGCACGCTGACGACGAGCCACGGCTACAACCTGCTGCACTGGCGATCGGGCGGAGTGGAACGCTGGGTCGTGTCGGACCTGAACGCGGCGGAGCTGCGACAGTTCGGGATGCTGCTGGAACGCTGAGCGCAGGATCGGTCGCGCTCCGCACCGGTTTCGTAGGTCCGAGACAGGGCGTATGATTGCCCCATGCGCCGGCGCCCGCTCGTATCAGTCGCCCTCCGCCTCCTCATCTCGACGCTCGGCTCGGCGGCGTCGAGCACGACGTTGCGCGCGCAGGCACCCGCCATGCTCCTCGTGCGCGTTCGCGATTCGCTCTCGGGAGCGCCGCTGCCGAACGCGGAGGTTATGGCGATCGGCCAGAAGTCACTCACGGGTCCCAAGGGGCAGGTGCGCATCCTCTGGCCGACGGAAGGAGTGCTCACCGTCCGCGTGCGACAGCTCGGCTTCCGCTACGTGCAGCGTACGGTGCAGCGCACGTCGCCGACGGCCACCGAGGACACCCTCGACATCGTGATGCAGCGGGCCGCATTCGCGCTGCCCCAGGTCGTGGCGGTCGCGCACGCGCGGTGCCGCGACGACGACGCCAACGCGCCGCCGACGCCGCTCACCCAGTCGGCGATGGAGTTGCTGCGGTTCGGCGCCGAGCAGTATGGAGCCTTCCGGAGCCGCTACCCCTTCGCGCTTCGGATCGAGCGACGTACGGAGGTGTTCGACCCCTATCGCAATCCCTACCACCACGCCCCGAAGCCCGACAGCACCGAGGAGCTGACGAACTCCAACGAGTGGGGCGATCGCTACTTTCCCGGCAACGTGTTGCAGCGCACGGGATCGCGGACCCTGTTCGTGCCGCTGCTCTTCGTCTCGGCCCTTGCCGACTCGGCGTTCTGGGCGCGGCACTGCTTCGTCGCTCGCGGGGTGGAGGAGCACGACGGCCGCCGTGTCATCCGACTGGACTTCTCCCCCGCGCGCGACGTCAACGACGCGGAATGGGAAGGCACGGCCTTGATCGACTCGGCCGCGAGCGTGCTCGCCCGCATCGAGTTTCGCCTGACCAACCTGCGCGACTACGGCGGCCCGCGACGGTTCGAAGGGTACACGGTGTTCACGACCCCATCGCCGTACATCGCGCGCCCCGACTCGACCGTCGCGCGGTGGATATCGAACGGCTCGGCGTCGGTCTCGACCAACTGGTCGCAGCAGGCGCTCGTGATCCGCGACGTGAGGTACACGAAAGAGGCGCCGCCGTGAGCATGGTGGTGCGGGAATGCGACGCAGTCTCATGAGCATGAAAAAGCTCTTGCACGGCGCGGCTGCGCTCTCGACGTGCTTCGCGCTTGCGGCGTGTGCCAACTCCCGCGGTCTGGGGAGCGTGCTCGGGAGTGCCCTGGTTGCGACTCAGGTCTCCGGCCTCGTGCAGGGAGTCGATACACAGTCGCAGCGCATCTCACTGCAGTCGTCGAACGGCCAGTCGATGGACATTCGATTCGACGGCGACACGAAGGTCGTGTTCAACAACCAGAGCTATCCGGTGACGTCGCTCGATCGCGGCGACCAGGTGACGGTCCGTGTCCAGAGCACGAGAAGTGGCTACTACACGGACCTCGTCCAGGTCGATCAGCCGGTCCGGGGTTCGAGTGGCTCCGCGTCGTCGAGCAACGTGCAGACGATCAGGGGCACGGTTCACGACGTCGACACGCAGAACGGCCTCTTCTCACTGGACGTCGAGGCGGGAGCGCGCGTGATGGTGTCGATGCCCTATTCGCCGAACCGCGCCGACATGAAGCGATTCCAGAACCTGCGCCAGGGCGACAGCGTGCGGATCGCCGGAGTGTATCTGAACAGCTCGAGGGTGGAGCTTCGACAGTTCTATTGAGAAGAGATGCGGCAATCGGGGATGTGGAACGGCCTCGGGAGGCGATTGCTTCCCGAGGCCGTTCCGCATTCTCGCATCACCTCATCCCCGCATTACCGCACGGTGAACTCCGACGTCATCCCGTGCAGCGAATGCTCCTTATGGTCCTTCGCATCGGGGGCGAAGCAGATCAGGCCGTACGTGCCGGGCGTCAGGTCGACGGTGAAGATGCCCGTGCGCCCCTTCGCCAGGCCGGCCATGCCGTCGATCGGCGCGCCCGGCGGCGGACCCTTCATCCCTTCCTGCGTCACCCACTTGTTGACGTCGGCAATGTGCTTGCCCGGCGCGAGCTTCACGAAGATCGCTTCGTGATCCTGCGGTCCGTCGTTCATGACGTGAATGACGTTCTTGCCGGCGTGCAACGGCTTCGAGAGTGTGAATCCGTAGTCCTTCAGCTCCAGGTGGACGGTCGGCGTCGGCGCGTCGACCATGGCGGCACCGGCCTGCGCGACCCCACTCGCCGCGGACACGGTGAGCGGCTGGATCATCCCCTTCGCGAAGTGCGGCGTCGGATCGCCCGGCGACGGGATGAAGCAGGCGATCACGTAGTTCCCTGCCTCGAGGTTCAGCGTCGCCTCGATCGTGTTGCCGGGAATCGCGGCGTTCGGACCACCGACGGAGACGAGCCACGCCGGCGGCGGAGCATTGGGATCCTTCATCGCCGCCTGGAGATCGGCGAACGTCTTCCCCTGCTCCAGCTTCATGATCGACATGTGGTGCAACATCTTGCCGTCGTTCACCAGCTTGAACGTCGTCATGCCGGCGGAGATCGTCTTCGGTGCGTCGAAGGCAAAGTCCTTCGCATGCACCGTGACGAGTGGAATCTTGGCGGCGTGCGTGTCGTGCACCGTCGAAGAAGTGACGAAGGCGGCGGCGCCGACGAAGAGTATGACGGGAACGGTCTTCAGAAACATTGGGGACCTCTCGCAGTGGGACGGGGCAGATAACATGTCGTCGCCAGGCATGGCGCGCGAGGGGTGCATCATCAGCGGGGATCTGTTCCGTCGCTGCCGTGGGCTGTACCGTTGCTGCCTCGTACGAGCGAGAGGGGTGAACTTCGTCC
>JAEKKK010000047.1:0-5593 GCA_019510405.1 Gemmatimonadota bacterium
TCGGGATCACCGCTGGTGGCTCCAAGTCGCAGCTGTTCAAGGCGCGCGCAAAGTTGCGTGTCTTGCTGGCCCATCTCGTCGATGCACCCGCGAACACCAGGTTCCAGCCCGAGAGCTCTCATGTCGCACCTCTCTACTGACCGACTTGCCGCACTCGGAGACGAGGCGCCGACGCCCGTCGAGGCGGCGCACCTCGCCACGTGCGAGGTGTGCGCACGCGAACATGCGGCGTATCGCACCCTCGTCACGATGGCGCACGAGGAGCGCGGCGCGATCGGTATCCCGCTCACGCGCTTCGAGGCGATCGCCAACGCGCTCGCCGAAGACCAGGGCGCTGTGGCACCCGCTGCGCGCATCGTGGTCCGCCGTCCGAAGGCGCCCAGCGTCCTGCGCATGCCGATGCGCGCTGCTGCAGGCTTCCTCCTTCTGGCGGGCGGCGTTGTGGCGGGCCGCGTGAGTGCAGGCGCGCCGCCACTCCCGTTCCTGGGAAACAGCGTTGCTTCGGTTTCGCCGAGCCCCGCCAGCCCGGCCACACGGACGGATTCTGCGGGCTTCGCGTCGACCGCTGAGGCGCGCGTCGCGCAGCTCCACTCGGAGGCGCTGTATCAACAGGCGGCAGCCTACCTCGCCGAGCACGATACCACCGGCTCCGGCGACGGCAGCCCGGTGGCCTATCGCTCGCGGCTCGCCGCGCTCGACCAGGTGATCTCCACGACTCGCGAAGCGATGCGCCAGGCGCCGCACGATCCGGTCATCAACGGCTACTACCTCACGACGCTCGGCCAGCGCGAAGCCACGCTGCGGCAACTCAATACGGTGCTGCCCGCGAGTCTGGGCAACAACAGCTTCTGAGTCGCTTCTCTCGGTATTCAAGGTGAATTTGTCGATGTCTCGCTCCGCCGCTCACGCTCCTCTGTTTCTCACCGTCACCCTGGCCCTCGCCGCGGGAGCGGCGCCGCTGGCTGCGCAGCGCTCCGAGACGCCGGTGCGCCGCACCGTGCGCGTCACGGTGAGCGATTCGTCGGAGCGTCAACTGCGTCGCATGGCGCGCACGATCGATTCCCTCGTACGCGCCTTCGAGGCGGGTGACTTGAACGCGGCGGAGCGCTTCCGCATCGGCCGCACGATCGACGCGCTCACCGCGCAGTTCAACGCGCAGCGCATGCAGCTCGATGGCCCGAGCACGGCGGTGAAGATCGATGGTCCCTACATTCCGCACGCGCCGGAGTTGCCGGGCGGACCAAGCGCGTGGGTGGACATGAGGCGGTCATTCTCGGCCCCGACGCCACCGGCCATGGCGCGCGGATGGATCGGGATCGTCGTGAGCGGAGCGCCGAGGGAGATGCACACCGAGCGCAACGAGCTCATGATGCGCTTCCTCTCCTATCCCGAGATCGTCTCGGTGGACCCGAGCTCGCCCGCCCAGCGCGCCGGCCTCGCCCCGGGCGATACGCTGATCGCCTACGACGGACAGGACGTGCGCGGCGCGGACATCTCCATGACGCGGCTCCTCCGGCCGAACGCCAGGATCAGCGTCCGTGTCCGGCGCGATGGGCGCGTCAAGGAGCTGCCGGTCGTCGTTGCCGAGGCGCCATCGCGCATCATGATCCGGCGCGGCGACGAGATTCGCGGTGCAGGACAGACGTGGACGTTCACGACGCCGCCGGACGTCGCGCCAGTCCCTGCGCCCGCGCCGATGGCTCCCATGGTACCTCGCACCCCCATGCCGACCGTCCCGCCGGCGTTCGCGACGCGGCCGGCTCCCGTCATCATGTCGCTGCCGCGCCCTTTCGAATCCTCGCCGAGCGGGGTAGCAGGTGCGCAGCTCGTGACGATCTCGGACGGGTTGAAGCGGAGCCTCGGGCTGCAGTCGGGCGTGCTGGTCACAGTGGTGCCCGTCGGCACGCCGGCGGACGAGTCGGGGCTGAAGGAGGGCGACGTCATCATTCGCGTCGAGCGCCAGCCGGTGCAGAGCGTCGTACAGGTGTGGGAGATCGTCACGCGGGCAGCAGAAGATGGCGCGCGCGCTGTCGACCTCGAGCTGATTCGCGCGAAACGGGCGCGCTCGATCACGCTGCGCTGGTAGCGGGCGAGCTGCGAAGGCGTCAGTCTTCGGCGCTCTCGAGCTTCTCCAGCTTTCGCTCTGCCGGAACAAGCGACTTGTGAATCGCCAGCGCGGCGATCGCGCCATCGGAAGCGGCCGCGATGGCCAGCTGTGGACCGGGAACGATGTCGCCCGCGGCGAAGCAGTTGCGCACCGAGGTGTGATACGCCTCGTCCACGATGATGTGGCCTCCCACATCGCGGTCGCACCCGAGCTGAGCGCCGAGATCGTCCGCCGGATACTGGCCGATGGCGAAGAAGATCTCGTCGGTGTCCAGCGCGAGACCACCCTCGAAGGTGAGTGAGTGCACGCGTGAACCCTTGTGATCCACGCAGCGGATCGGGAACTCGATCACGGGGATGTTCAGTGCGTCGAGCTTGTCGCAGTACTCCTGAAGGTCGAAGTTCGCCGGCTCGCCGTTGGTGCAGATGACGATGTCGCTCGTCCACGTGGTGAGGTTGAGTGCCATCCCCACCGCCTTTCGTCCCGAGCCGATGACGGCGACTTTCTTGTCGACGCACTCGCGGCCGTCGCAGTCCGGGCAGACGTGCGCCGTGTCGCCGTAGACGCGATCGAGGCCCGGTATGTCGGGCCAGACGTCCTTGAGGCCGATCGCGAGCAGCAGACGGCGTGAGTGGATCACGTCGCCGTTCTCGAGCGCAAGCTCGAACGATTCCTCGTCATGGCAAACGACGCGGTCACAGACCGCGTCGCGTAGCTCGACGCCGCGCTCGCGCGCCTCATCGCGGCCCGCGCCGCGAAGCTCGGCAGGCCGGATGCCGGGATGGCCGAGAAATCCGTTGACCCCGCGTGTCTCCCAGTTGCGCGGATCGCCCGAATCGACGAGGACGACGTCGTGGAGATAGCGCGCCAGCCAGATACCCGCGCTCAATCCGGCCGGGCCGCCGCCGATGATCGCCACGTCGTAGCGTCGACCGGTCTGCTGTGTTTTGCTCGTTCCCACTCGGCCTCCCAGGAGTCGCACGTCGGCACCGGGAAGGGCAAAAACGGTTCCCTACTCCATGCGCGCGTCGCGAGTCGGTCAGCGCAGTGAGCCCGGTGGCAGGAGGTAGATGAGGCGAAGCGTCGCGCGGTCGGACGGCGAGATGGTGCTCGTCGCGGCCTCACGGTACATCACACTGGTTGCGTCGTCGGCGTGATTGAGGCCGAGCGCGTGCCCGATCTCATGGCGCAGGATGCCGGCGACCGTGCGTGGTGGGAGCAGCCGTCCTGCCGAGTCGTGATTCGCGATCTGAATCCGCGCCGACTTGATCCAGAACTGGCTCGTCTGGATGCGTTCCGTCACGCCGATGCGCTGGCCGTCCTCGTCGGGGAAGCGCTCCCGCCAGCGGATGGTGAGATCAGCGACCGCCGAGTCGCCAACGAACACGAACGGGATCGGGAAGCCGGCATCGCTCCATTCACCGATCGCGCCTCGCGCCATCTCGGGATAGGCGGGCTCCCAGCCATGGGCGAGCGACGTCGGCTCGATCCACACCCGCATCCCCTCGCCGGAAGGTGAGCGCCAACGATAGAGTGCGCTGTCCTGCGCGGTGATGATGTCGTCGATGTAGGTGCCGGATTTCAGGCTCTCGACGCGCTGCCGCAACTCTGTGGGTGGAGTGTCCTGCTCGCGCCCCCCGAAAACGACGGCGTGTCGGACCGGACCATCGACCGTCGCTCCGGCGTGGAATGCCGCTTCGACGGCGGCTTCCTCGCGCTCCATCCGATTACGGCGGAGTGTGGCCCGTCTGGTCGCGCTGCCGGCGACGAAGCCACCAAGCAGCACGACCAGGGCGAGCGGGACGAGCTCGATACGAAGGCGCGTTAGCGGACCGCTCCCGGCGGGAGCGTGTAGAGCAGGCGCACAGTGGCTCGGTCGGCGGGCGACAGGTCGCGCACGCGCACCTTCGGCGCCATGATGCTCGTCGAGTCTGACGTGTGATCGAGTCCGAGCAGGTGCCCGATCTCGTGGAGCGCCATCGCCTTCATTGAATCGTCGTCGAGCGCGCTGCCGCTGCTGTGATGCACGGCGAGGATGATGTCAGCGCCGATGATCCACCAGTCGTCGTCGCGCGACCACTTGGTGCGTCCGCTGATCGGCTCGTCGAAATGATCGATGAAGGTGACGTGCACGTCGGCCGCGGCCGAGTCCGGTGTGAAGGCGAAGCGGACGGGCAGACGCAACGCGTCCCAGTCGAGGAACGCATCGCGGACGCCGGTGGTGAACTCGGGGCGGAACTCGCTGATGTCGGACGTGGGCTGGATCCAGACGCTCAGCGGCTTTCCCTTCAGGTCATGCCAGCGTGCGAGGGCACTGTCCCGTTCCGCGAGCATCTCGGCGATGTAGGTGCCCTGGCCTCGCTCGCGAAGCTGACGCCGGACGGCTGCGCGGGCTTCGGGGGTGAGCTCGCGCCCGACCGAGCCCTCGCTCGCGACGTTCGTCCGCGCGTGGGGAGGATGGACGACCGACGAGACCGGCAGCGCAGCGAACAGGACAGCGGCTGGGCCGATCACACGGCGGATCGATCGAGACAGATGAGGCGGCATCGGCTACCACTTTGTCGACGCCCCGGGGGACGCCGTGATAGGCGGGGGACGGAGGCCGCGGGTGAGAGACCGATCCGAGGTGCGATCGGTCGGCGGCCGACGTCAGGGGAGGGAGGGACGTGCTCTATTCAGCGACGGTTCGAGCCGAGCAGCAGCGCGCCCCGTTCAGTTTGTTCGACGAGCCGGCGCAATAAAAGAAACGCCGAAAACTGTGACGTATGTTACACCACGCAGCGAAAATGTGCCCGGTACCTGGCAAGCGCAATACTGGAGCGAGCGTTGGCTGATGTGTCAGACATTTTGTCAATCGGGCACAAATATTATGACATATCTCGCAACTTTCCGGCAATTTTGAGGAAGTGACACGCAAGTTGTGTAAAAACCGCACAAAACCGTTGACAGTACTGCCCATCGACGGCATACTACCGTCGGTGGCGCGAGACGAGCGGGGGCGCTCGGCTCCCTGGAATTGCCCAGCTGGCTGGCGCAGAGGCCAAATCTCCTCTAGCCGCCGAGCCCGGTTGATGCATGGAGGCGCGATGCGGGTGCGCGTGGGCTGTGAGTTCCGTTTCGAGAGCGCGCATCCGGTGACCACGGTGATGCTCGTAGGCACGCGCGCCGACGGCGCCCACCGCACGATCTACGAGTCGCGGTGGGCCGAGCCCGCTCTGCCGATCCGCGACTTCCGCGATGCGTTCGCCAACAGCTGCTGGAGGATCGACATCCCCGCCGGGCAGAGCACGGTTCGTTAGGCCACCTCCCGCCGACGTGGGAGCGCGTGCAGGCGGTGTGCGACTGGGTGCACGAGAACATTCGGTATGACCCCACGGCCATTGTCCCACACGGGACGGCGCGTGGACTACTCGATCGGCGCGCGGGGGTCTGTCGCGACTTCGCGTTGCTCGTCACGGCTTTCTGCCGCGCGCTGAACATCCCGGC
>JAEKKK010000047.1:5632-12028 GCA_019510405.1 Gemmatimonadota bacterium
ATCCCGGCCCGCTACACCTTCGGGTACCTGCCCGACACCGCCGTCGATCCGCCCGACACGCCGATGGACTTTCACGCATGGAGCGAGGTGTACATCGCCAACCGGTGGTACACGTTCGATGCGCGCCACAACATGCCGCGCGTGGGTCGCGTCGTGGTGGGATTCGGGCGCGATGCGGCCGATGTGGCGATGACCACGTCCTACGGCGCGCTCGACCTTCGCCAGATGACGGTCTGGGCAGACGAGGTGACCACGGGCGTGGAGCAGCCGCGCCTCGAGCTCGCACCGCTGGAGCCGCCGTTGCCAGCGCATATGACCCAGGAGCAGCTCCTCGGCGGAGGGGTCCGGTGAGCGGAGCGGTGGTGGAGCCTACTCTGGTGCTCCGATCACCGCCGTCGTGGGACCGCCTGGTACGCGCTGCGTTCCGCGTCCGGCAGCAGTACCGATACGCGTATCCGACACCGATCCACGACTTGCGACAGCGGCTGATGATGCTGCCGCCCGAGGAACACGGCGGACAGCGTCTCCTGCAACGAGAGCTCGTCGTCGAGGGAGCGGACGACGTGCGAATGCTCTCGCAGGCCGATCGCTTCGGGAACGTGGTCTACCATGTCTCGAGTCCCTCCGTGCGGGAGGCCGTGCAGTTCACGGCGGAGTTCACGGTGGAGCGCTACGCCGCCGGCGAGCCCCAGCGTGTCTCCGGGGAGGAGGGGGTGAGCCAGTATCTCGCTCGCACCGCGCTGACGGCGCCCGATACGCGCATCCGCGAAGAGGCACGCGCGCTCTCGGCCGAGATCCATGCAACCCCGGTGTCGGAGCTCGCGCGCGAGGTGCTGCCGAGTGGGACCGGGGCGCTCGACGGCGAAGGCGTGCGCCGATGGGCCGCGGCGCAGTGCGGCGGGCTGTGGGCGGCGCGGGCCATCACCTATCAGCACGGCACGACGGGTGTGCAGACGCCCGCCGCGATGGCTCTACATCTCGGTCGCGGCGTATGCCAGGACTATGCGCACATCGCGCTCGCCATGCTCCGCGAGCTCGGCGTGCCGGCCCGCTACGTCTCGGGCCATCTCCTCGGCGAAGGAGCGCCGCACGCGTGGATCGAGGCGCTGCTTCCGGATCCCCACGAGCCCGGCGCGCTGCGTGTCGTGCCGTACGATCCGACGCATCGGGTCGCGCCAGGACTGAACTACATCACCGTCGCCGTGGGACGTGACTACACGGACATCGCACCGACCAGTGGAAGCTTTCAGGGCGCGAGTGGACACTTCACGGCGCGCAAGAATGCATGGATCGTGGAGTTGGCATGAGCGCGCACCCGGTGATCGAGCCCATGCCTCTCGTGCCGAGCGTTCCGCGCTCGGCGCTCGAGTCTTACGACCTCGGTGGCTTCTGGGACGAAGTGTTCGAGCGTCCCGGCGTGCCGCGGCCGCACTACGCGGCGCTCTCGCGCCGCCTCGCCACGCTGAGTCCAGAGGAGGTGGAGGCTCGGTGTCGTGCCGCCGACCTGTCGTTCCGTGTGGGTGGGATCACCTTCGCCGTGAATCAAGGGGCGGAAGGGGTGGAGAAGATCATGCCCTTCGATCTCGTTCCGCGGGTGATCGTGCCGGAAGAATGGGATCGTGTGTCGCGCGGGCTCGAGCAACGGATTCGCGCGCTCAATCTCTTCCTCGACGACGTCTATCACGGGCAGCGAATCCTCCGTGCCGGCGTGTTGCCGCCGGCGCTGGTGCTGGGAGCCCGCGGTTATCGGCGCGAGCTGCGTGGCGTCGACGTTCCCCTCGGCGTGTACACACACGTCATGGGGAGTGACCTCGTGCGCGACGCGAGCGGCGAGCTGTGCGTGCTCGAGGACAACCTGCGCACGCCGTCGGGCGTATCCTACGTCCTCGAGAACCGGCGCGTCCTGGAGCGAGTCTGGCCGCAGATCTTCCACGACTACGACGTGCGACCGGTGGAAGGCTACCCGCAGGATCTCCTCGAGGTGCTCCAGGCGATCGCGCCGCCGACAACCGAGGAGCCTGTGGTCGTCGTGCTCACGCCGGGCGTGTACAACTCCGCCTATTTCGAGCATTGTGCGCTGGCGAAGGCGATGGGGGTCGAGCTCGTGCAGGGTTCCGACCTCTTCGTCGACGACGGCGCCGTGTACATGCGCACGACGCAGGGGCGTCGCCGCGTGGACGTCATCTACCGGCGCATCGACGACGACTTTCTCGACCCGCTCGCCTTTCGCGCCGATTCGATGCTCGGGGTGCCCGGCCTGCTCGCCTGCTACCGGCTCGGTCGGGTGAGTCTGGCCAACTCGATCGGAACGGGCGTGGCGGATGACAAGGCCGTCTACGCGCTCGTACCGGAGATCATCCGCTACTACCTGAGCGAAGAGCCCATCCTCGCGAACGTGCCGACGTATCTGCCAACGCGTCGCGACGACCTGCGATACGTGCTCGACCATCTCGACGAGCTGGTGGTGAAATCGGTGAACGAGAGTGGCGGCTACGGCATGATGATCGGTCCGCACGCCTCGCGCGCCGAGATCGCCGAGTTCCGCGCCCGCATCACCACGGATCCCCGCAACTACGTCGCTCAACCTACGCTGGCGCTCTCGCGCCATCCCTGCTGGGTGGAGGATCATCTGGAGGGGCGTCACGTGGACCTGCGTCCCTTCGTGCTCTTTGGCCGCGAGGTGCGCATCACGCCGGGCGGTCTGACACGTGTGGCGCTGCGCTCGGGATCGCTGGTGGTGAACTCGTCGCAGGGCGGGGGCGGAAAGGACACGTGGGTGCTGGCGAGGGCGGAGGCATGATGCTCTGCCGCGTCGCCGAGGACGTACTGTGGATGAGCCGCTACGTCGAACGGTCGCTTGCCGTCGGCCGGCTGATCGAGGTCAGCCAGCATCTCGAGTTCGACGAACACGATGATCCGGCCGCTCGGGCCGCGCGGTGGGCACCGCTCCTTGCCCCGCGCCCGAACGACGGGCCCTTACCGTCGCTGCTCGTGGACGTCGCGGAGGAGCGCGCGGCGGCGCGCACGGTGCGACAGTGGCTGGCCTTCCACAAGGACAACCCGCGCTCGATCGTCGCGTGCATCGACCGCGCGCGTACGGCGGCGCGGCAGGTGCGCGAGCGAATATCGAGCGAGATGTGGGAATCACTCAACTCGCTGCATCTCTTCCTGAGCAATCCGGCGCTGCCGGACGTCGCGGAGCGCAACCCACACGCGTTCTTCCAGCGCATACGCAACGAAGCGCAGCTCATCCAGGGGCTCGCGGACGCGACGCTCGCGCACGACGAATGCTGGTACTTCGTGCGCCTCGGCACCTTCCTGGAGCGCGCCGACAACGTGGCGCACACGCTGGCACTCCAGGCGCACCTGCTGCGCGATGACGGCCGCAACGAGGCGGACATGGTCCGGTGGATCAGCGTCCTGCGCTCGTGTGGTGCGGCGGAAGGGTATGCGCGCTACTACTCACTGAGAGTCGAACCGGCGCGCGTCGTGGAGTTCCTGCTCCTCAATCCGCATTTTCCCCAGAGCGTGCGATTCAGCCTTCAGCAGGCGTGGAAGGCCCTGCGCGCGCTGAGCGCGGACGACGCCTCGCCGATACCGCGCCACTCCGCGAGTGCGGCGACCCGCGCGCTGGGTCTCCTCTCCGCCCAGCTCGAGCACGCCGCGGTGGACGAGATCATCGAGAGTGGACTGCAGGGATATCTGAACGGCGTGCAGCGCGATCTGGCGCGCGTCACCGACCACGTGACGCGGATCTACCTGCGCGACGAGCCGCACGAGGGCCATCTCGTCGGCGTCGCTCGCGCCATCCGGTTGATGGCCGAGCAGCAGCAGCAGCGACGGGGATCGTGAGAGTCCGCCTCGTACACGTCACGCGGTTCGACTACTCCGCGGACGTCGTGGAGGGAGTGATGGAGGTGCGGCTCGGACCCTTCTCCGACTCGACGCAGCGATGGGATCGATTCCACATCGGCGTGACGCCGACGGGATCAGTGCGGCAGTACGTCGATGGCTTCGGCAACCGCACCCACCTCGTGACGGTGGGAAAGCCCCACCGCACGCTCGAGGTCGTGACACGGAGCGAGCTGTCCACGACCCTGGAGAATCCCAGCGCGGTGCCCTCGAAGCTGCCGCAGCCCCTGCCGCCATCGGACCAGATCGACTTTCTCTCGCCGTCGCCGCTCGTGCCCGCGCTCCCCGAATTCGGGGCTCTGCTGGCCGATGCGGGGTTCACCGGCCACGCGACTTCATTCGACGGTGTGGTTACGCTCACGCGCCTCGTGCACGAGCGCTTCACGTACGACCGGAACGTGACCACGGTTGGAACGACGGTCGCCGAAGTGATGCGGCACCGCTCCGGCGTCTGTCAGGACTTTGCGCACGTGCTGATCGGGCTGTGCCGCGCGGCGGGTGTACCGGCTCGGTACGTGAGCGGCTATAGCGTCTCCGACCTGCCGCTGGGCGATGCGCCGCTACGCGCACAGGCGTCTCACGCCTGGGTCGAGGCCTACACCCCGACGCACGGCTGGCGCGGGTTCGACGCGACGAACGACGTCGTGGTGGGCGGCGGACACGTGAAGGCCGCCGTCGGCCGGGACTACGCCGACGTCTCGCCCACGCGCGGTTCGTTCCGGGGCCGTGCGGACCAGCAGCTCGGCGTCATGGTCGAGGCGTATCGGATCGACTGACGTGCGATGGATTACAGCCGCACCGATTGACGTCCCGCGCGGAGCGGCACGCGCCGCCCGCGCCACTCGAACGCGCCCGACACCCCTGCCGGCAGCGTGATCTCGGCGCTGATCCCACTGTCGCCGATTCTCGTGAAGGCGACGTCGATGTCGCCGCGCGGATGCGGGACGCGTCCCGACGCCGTGCGCAGCGGACCGAGCGCGGGCGCGATCAGCACGGTGCGAAAGCCGGGTGCGGAAGGGCGTACGCCCAGGACCGTCGCGAGCATCCCGTAGTTGGGGTGTGCCGACCATGCATGCGTATCGGAGCGCGTCGGCTCCGGTTTCTCGGGCGCCGACGTGAGGCCGAGCGCGAGCATCCCCCGCCACGGCGCGAGCTGCTCGATATATCGGTCGCCGAGTCCCGCCTTCCGAAGGGCCTCGAAGACGTAGTAGTCGAAGTAGTACGACGCGGGGATCAGCGTGGAGTCGGCGAGCACGCGCTCCATGAGCGCACGCTGCTCCGCGGCCGGCACCGCGTCGGCGAGGATGGCGAGCACGTTCGTCTGCTGGCTGAACACCGCCGAGTCGGGGGCGTCGCGGAAGAGCTTCCGGCTCGGGTCCCACGCACGCGCGCGCACGGCGCGGCGCAGCGAGTCGGCGCGGGCGCGATAGTTGTCCGCGAGCGCGCGCACACCGAGCTCCCCCTCGAGCACCGCGGCGCGGTCGAGCGCGTACGCGTAGAGGAGGCTGATCGTCGCCGAGTGTCCGGTGTCTCCCCCCGCCGGGACGCCGCGCCCCCAGCGGTCCGCCCAGTCGACGAAGTTCCAGTGGGGCATCGGGCCGAGCATGCCGGTCGCGTCGACGCGACGGCCGTACCAGCCGAGGATTCCATGGATGCCATCCAGCCGCTGCCGCACGAACGCCGGATCGTCGCGGTGCATGAAATAGTCATGCACCATCGCGACGTAGATGAGCGAGAACGGCGGGATGAGCTGCTGGAGCTCGGACGGATACCGGCTCGCCGTGATCCCCTCGGGGATGCGGGATTCGTCGAAGTGGACGATCGCCTGCCGCACCAGCCGGTCGTCGCCGGCCACGTACAGGGAGATGAGCGCCTGGAGTCGCGTGTCGCCGATGTACTGAAGCTGCTCGTAGTACGGCGTGTCCATGTACGTCTCGAACGCGCCGATACGCGCACCGTTCCAGTTGATCCGCCACACGTCGGTCAACCAGCCGAGATCACTCGTGAAGTGTCCGCGCTCGACGAACGGATACGCGGTGAAGATGCCGGAGACGTCGTGCAGCCGAAGCGACTCGGCACCCGTCTCGATGTCGAGCTTCACGTAGCGCCCCGAGCGCCAGTACAGCGTCTGGAATCGCCGGTGGTCGCCGCCACCGGGCCGGATCACGTCATGGATGCCGCGGAAGGTGCGGCCGGCGACATCGTTCCGGTTCCCCTTCCGTCCTGCTGAATCGATCGCCGCTTCGGCATAGGTCAGCGTCACGGTCGCACCGGCGCCCCCGCTCGATTCCAGGATCGTGTACGCGTTCGTCGTTCGTCCGTGGTCGAGCACGAGCGAGGCGCGCGCGTTTGCCGGGACGACGAGGTCGCCGGTCCCGCGGATGAATCCATCGGTTGCCGCGACGCCGGTTGCCTCGCGAACCGCGGCGAAGCGGATCGGCGTCTCCTCCATCCCGGGAATGTCACGCGGCTCGAGCTGCCATC
>JAEKKK010000133.1 GCA_019510405.1 Gemmatimonadota bacterium
AGATTCGCAGCCTGCGTCCGCCCGAGCCGTACAAGGGGAAGGGCGTCAAGTACGCGGGCGAGCAGATTCGCCGTAAGGCCGGCAAGGCGGGGGGTAAGTAATCATGGGCCGCATTGGTATTCCGAAGAACCGCTCCGAGATGCGCGTGCGTCGCCACCTGCGCGTGCGCCACAAGGTGCAGGGGACGGCCGAGCGTCCGCGGCTGGTGGTGTTCCGCTCGCTGAAGCACATCACCGCCCAGCTCGTGGACGACGTCGCGGCGCATACGCTCGCGACGGTCACGTCGGTGAAGGTCGCCGAAGGGAAGAAGTCGGAAAAGTCGCTCGAGGTCGGGAAGCAGATCGCCGCGATCGCCAAGGACAAGGGGATCTCGAAGGTCGTGTTCGACCGCGGTGGATATCAGTATCACGGCCGCGTGAAGGCGGTGGCCGACGGAGCCCGCGAAGGCGGGCTGGAGTTCTAACATGGAATCCAATCAGGGATCGGGCGGGTCGCAGGGTGGCGGTCCGCGTGGCGGTGGTAGCGCGCGCAGCGGCGGCGGCGGTGGTGGCCGTGGCGGCCCGGGCGGCGGACGCGGTCGTGGCGGTCCGGGTGGCGGCGGCGGACGTGGTCGTGGCGGTCCGGGCGGCGGCGCTGGTCGTGGCGGCCCGGGCGGCGGTCAGGGCGGCGGCGAGCGTGGTGGCCGCGGCGGTGGACGTGGCGGCGACCAGCGTGGCGGTCAGGAGCGCGAAGGCAGCGATCTGATCGAGAACGTCGTCGCGATCAACCGCGTCGCGAAGGTCGTGAAGGGTGGTCGCCGGTTCAGCTTCAACGCGCTCGTCGCCGTCGGCGACGGCCAGGGGAAGGTGGGCTTTGCGTCGGGCAAGGCGAACGAAGTGTCCGAGGCGGTGCGCAAGGCGGTCGAGGCCGCGCGGCGCAACCTCGTCGCGGTGCCGCTCACGGGATCGACCATCCCGCACGAGATCGTCGGGGAGCACGGCGCGGGGAAGGTGTGGATGAAGCCCGCGGCGCCCGGCGCCGGCGTGATCGCCGGCGGTGCGGTTCGCGCCGTGATGGAGTGTGTCGGCATCAGCGACATCCTGACGAAGAGCCTTGGCTCGACGAATCCGCACAACATGGTGCGCGCGGCGATGGACGGACTGACGCAGCTCACCACCGTGGACCAGGTCGCTCGCGAGCGCGGCGTCGAGCCGTCGAAGCTCGGCTATCGCTCGCGCGCCAAGTCGAAGGAGACGGTGTAACAATGCCACGGACTTTCGTCTGGCACCCGAGTCGGGGGCCCAAGCAGACCGCGAAGAACGAGCTGACCACGGGCAAGGTGCGCATCCGGCAGGTCCGGAGCGGCATCGGGCACTCGTGGCGGATGAACCGGACGCTCGAGGCGATCGGCCTCAAGCACCACCAGGACGAGGTGATCAAGCAGGATTCACCGTCGCTGCGTGGACAACTCAAGCAGGTGCGCCACCTCATCGAGGTGGAGCCCGTCGAGGAGTAAGACAGTGGCGACGGAAAAGATCGGCCTCCACAACCTCTCCCCCATGCCGGGGAGCAACCGGGACCGCAAGCGCCTCGGGCGCGGTCCCGGCTCCGGCACGGGTAAGACGTCTGGCAAGGGCCACAAGGGTATCAAGGCGCGCGCAGGGCATCACGGCCCGGGCGGCGGCAAGCCGGGCTTCGAGGGCGGTCAGATGCCGCTCACGCGCCGGCTGCCGAAGCGCGGGTTCACCAACCCGTTCCGCGAAGAGGCGAGCGTCGTTCGCCTCGACCAGCTCGCGAAGGTCGAGGGCGTCGTGACGCCCGACAGCCTGCGCGCCGCTGGGCTCGTGCGACGCAACGGTCCGGTGAAGGTGCTGGCGAACGGCGAAGTCTCCACGGCGGTCTCGGTGCGCGGCCTCAAGGTCAGCGCCAAGGCGCGTGAGGCGATCGTCGCCGCCGGTGGCACGGTCGAGGAGTAACGCCGCACCCCCAGGAGCCATCATGGCCCAGAACCAAGCCGCGCAAGCGGTCAAGAGCGTGATGAACACGCCGGAGCTGAAGGACAAGATCCTCTTCACGCTCCTGTGCCTGTTCATCTATCGGATCGGTGCGCACATCACGGCGCCGGGGGTGGACGTCCTCGCCCTGACAGACTTCTTCCGCAATCAGCAGAACAGCGGCGGTCTGCTCGGCCTGTACGATCTGTTCACCGGCGGTCAGCTCTCGCGCGCGACCGTGTTCGCGCTCGGGATCATGCCGTACATCTCGGCCAGCATCTTCCTCCAGATCGCGGGAGCGGTCGTCCCGCAGGTGGAGAAGATGCAGAAGGACGAGGAGGGCCGGAAAAAGATCAACCAGTGGACGCGCTACGCCACGGTGTTCCTCGCCGCGGTGGAAGGCTGGGGCTTCGCCCTGTTCACCGAGTCGCTCCAGGGCGCGGTGGCGTATCCCGGCTTCGCGTTCAAGCTGGAGATGGCGTTCTTCCTCACGACGGGCGCCGTGTTCGTGATGTGGTTGGGCGAGCAGATCACGGAGCGCGGGCTCGGCAACGGGGCGTCGCTGATCATCTTCTTCTCGATCGTCGAGCGCATCTGGCCGGGCATCGGGACGACCTTCCGCTTCGTAACGACGGGCGCCATCGGCGCGTTCTCGCTCGTCGTGCTCGCGGCGATCATGGTCGCGGTCGTGGCGGCGGTCGTCGCGATGACGATGGCGGCGCGGCGCATCCTCATCCAGATCCCGCAGCGCACGATGGCGCGCGGGCGAATGCGAGAAGCGGCGCGAAGCTTCATCCCGCTCCGCATCAACACGGCCGGGGTGATGCCGATCGTGTTCGCCCAGTCGATCATCGTCGTGCCGGGCGCTTTCGCGCAGTTCTTCCCGCAGTACGAGTTCGCCCGTCGCATCGCCGACATCTTCGCGCCAGGCAGCTTCTGGTACATCGCGTCGCAGGCGGTGCTGATCCTGTTCTTCACCTACTTCTACACCTCGATCATCTTCAACCCGATCGACCTGTCGGAGAACCTGAAGAAGCAGGGCGGCTTCATCCCGGGCGTGAAGCCGGGGGCGAAGACGGCGGAGTACATCGATCAGGTCGTCAGCCGGATCACCTTCCCGGGCGCGATCTTCCTCACCCTGATCGCCCTCCTCCCGGTCGTCATCTCGCGCGCGATCAACGTTCCGTTCGCGTTCGGCGGCACCTCGCTGCTGATCGTGGTCGGCGTGGCGCTCGATACTCTGGCGCAGATGCAGCAGCACCTGCTGCTGCGGAAGTACGACGGCTTCATGAAGAAGGGGCGTCTCAAGATCCGCGGGCGTCAGTCGGCGCCCGGAGGGTTCTGAGCACGCAGCTCTCCACGATTCTCCCCCACCGATGATCATCGTTCTCTTCGGAAAGCCGGGGGCCGGAAAGGGAACGCAGGCGCCGCTGCTCGCAGCGGCGCTTGGCGTTCCCACGCTGGCCACGGGCGACGAGCTTCGCGCGGCGCGCCGGAACGGAACCCCGCTCGGGCTCGAAGCGCAGGCATACATGGACCGGGGGGATCTCGTCCCCGACGCGGTCATCCTTGGCATCATCAAGGCGGCGCTCGCCGAGCCGCGCCACGCGAACGGGGTGCTGCTGGACGGCGTCGTGCGTACCGTGCCGCAGGCGGAGGGGCTCGCCACGGTGACGGCGGAGCTGGGGCGGCAGGTGGACGCCGTGCTCTGCTTCGACATCGACGACGAGGAGATCGTGCGGCGGCTGGCCGGCCGTACGGTCTGCGAGACCTGCCAGACGCCGTACACCGGGCGCGAGCCGGGCTCCAAGTGCGACAAGGACGGCGGCACGCTCGTCCGCCGGAAGGACGATGAGCCCGACGCGATCCGCAACCGGCTCGCCGTCTACGAGCAGCAGACGGCGCCCGTGCTGCGCTGGTATCGCGAGCACGGCACTCGCGTGGCGATCATCGACGCGGTAGGATCGGTGCAGGACGTGACGGCTCGCGCACTCGGTGCGCTGGCCCGCTAGCGGAGGCGAGGGAGAGGGGACGTGATCCAGCTCAAGAGCACGCGCGAGATCGAACTGATGGCCGACGGAGGCAGGATCCTCGCGGCCACCGTGGCGATGCTGCGCCGCGAGGTGAAGCCGGGGATGTCGACGCTGGATCTCGACACCCTGGCCGAGTCGTTCATCCGCAGCCACCGCGGCGCGACGCCGGCGTTCAAGGGACTCTACGGCTTTCCCGGCACGCTCTGCACGTCGATCAACAACGAGATCGTGCACGGCATCCCCTCACGGAAGCGCGTCCTCAAGGAGGGCGACATCATCTCGATCGACGTCGGCGTCGGCTACGAGGGCTACTATACGGACTCGGCGACGACGGTCCATCTGGGCGACATCGGCGCGGCGGTCCAGCAGGTGGTGGAAGAAGCGGGCTTCAGCGTCGTGCGCGACCTCGTCGGCCACGGGATCGGCGTGGAGTTCCACGAGGAGCCGCAGGTGCCGAACTACGGCAAGCCGAAGCGCGGCCTCAAGCTCGTGCCCGGCCTCACGCTCGCCATCGAGCCGATGGTGAACATCGGCGGCCCGACGACGCGTACCCTGCCGGACAAGTGGACGATCGTGACCGTGGACGGCTCGCGTTCGGCGCACTTCGAGCACACCGTGGCGATCACGGAGAGCGGGCACCGGGTGCTGACGGCAGCGTAGCTGTGGTGAGTTGGTGAGTTGGTGAGTTGGGTGGCGAACTGGTGAATCAGGGTTGGCCGGGCGTCCCGATTGTTGGGACGCCCTCTCTTTTTCTTGACGCCGCGAACGACCAGATTCTCCGCCGACGGCCACTCGCCGCCCTCGATCCTCACCCTCGCCAGCCGCGTATGACCACCGTCTCCCCTGCCAAGAAGGATCTCTGGCTCCGGCTCCGGCAGTACCACTTCGAGCATCTCGTGCCGCCGCATCTGAGCGATCACATCGCCGCGTGTTTTGGCGGACCCGATGCGGCGACGCGCGCGTTCGCGACCAAGCTCCAGAAGAAGCTGAACTGGTCGTCGCGGTTCGCCCGCCGCGCGATCGACGAGTATCGCAAGTTCCTCTACCTCGGCGTGGTCGCCGACTTCGGCGTCACGCCGTCGAAGGTGATCGACCAGGTGTGGCACGAGCACCTGCTGTTCACGCGCGCCTACGATCAGTTCTGCCAGGAGGTACTCGGCCGGCCGTTCGACCATTTCCCGGAGCTCGTGCCGACCGGCGAGCAGACGTCGACGTTCGCGTCGCAGTATGAGGCGACGCTCGACCTGTACGAGAAGGAGTTCGACACCACTCCGCCGCCGGACATCTGGTCGACCACGAAGTTCGCGCCCAGGCCCAGGCATACGCCGCGCGCGAAGCGCACGCGGAGTTCGGTCGACCCGATCTGGCTGTCGAGCAACGACGCGCCGCTCTACAGCTACTTCGACGGAAGCGCCGACAGCGACGGGCTCTCCTCCGATTCGATGCCGGAGTTCGGTGGCGGGGGCGGATTCTCCGGCGGCGGCGGAGGCAGCTCGTGGGGCGACAGCGCGTCGGATTCCTCGTCGACCGACAGTGCCACCGACTCAGGCTCGGATGGCGGGGGCGGAGACAGCGGCGGGAGCGGCTGCTCGTCAGGATGCGGTGGTGGCGGGTGCGGCGGAGGCGGGGAGTGAGGCGGTGACCGACGAGCGACCGGAGCGATGCGGCGGATCGCTCGTCACCCGCTCACCGCGTCGAGGAATCGCTCGTCGGCGATGGCCGTCATGCTCATGGTGAGATGGATGTCGAGATGCTCCTTGATCCGGGACGACATCGCCTCGTCGAACATGCGCAGGATGAGTCGGAGGTCGGGGGCGAAGGAGCGGGCGTTGAGCCCGATCTCGAGGTTGGCGTAGTCGTCGTCGACCAGCGAGTAGAGCGCCTTGGCGCGTCGTACGCCGACGTCGGCCAGGACGCGCGGGATGCGTGCATCGCCGATGTAGACGTCGGCGCCGAGTGAGCGCAGGTGGTGTACGGACGACGCATCCTCGCGCTTCTCGATGATCACGACCTGCTCGCCGCGCTCGACGAGTCCCTCGGCCACGAACTGGCCGAGTCGCCCGAGGCCGCAGAGGATCACGTGGCCACGATGCTCGTAGCGCCGCCGTCCGAGCGCGAGCTGCACGCGCTGCTTGATGATCCGGTCGATCGTGAGCGAGAAGATCATCCAGATGAAGGCGGTCGACGCGAGCAGCAGCAGGATGCCCACGATCTTGCTCAGCGTCGACGCGTGCAGGAGGCTGACGTCGCCGTATCCCACGGTGGTGACGCTCACGACGACGAAGTACAGCGCGTCGATCCACGCGAGGCCTTCGGCGGCGTGAAAGTAGGAGACGGCGCCGATGAGCAGCACGACGAAGCCGAGGATGAGGTTCCGCATGAACCGGTCGCGGCTCACCGGAACGGCGTCCTCCTCGATTCGCGATGGGACGTAGCGCAGGGAGTGGGCGAGGGGAACGTCGAGCGCCGCGATGAACGCGGGCGCGGCGATGCGCGCCGGGTTCAGCACGTGGATGTTGGGATGCGCCGCACGCAGGTGCGGCGCGACGTGCTCGTTGAACAGCGACGCGACGATGGTGAACGTGCGGCGGGCCGACAACAGGGCGACGAGCACCTCGAGGTTCCGCTCGTCGTGGTCGTCGACGACGAAGACGGCGCGCACGTCCGAGAGATCCAGGTCATCCAGTGTTTCCCCGATCGCACCGAACTCCGAGCTGGCGTGATCCCGAGCGCGGGCCGAGCGTTGGCTCAGGTGGAGCACGCGCATGCCGCGCGAGCCGGCGAGGGTCTGGATGCGTCGAGCGAGATTTCCCGAGCCGATGACGACGACGCGATGCTCGGTCACGCCCGGTTCAGCCGGCGAGGGCTCGCTCGACGGCGGCATCGGCGCGGCGGGCGAAATCACGCGCCCGTTCGACGAGCTGCCGGGCTTCGAGGTCGAGCGTCGCGCCGAGTGTCCGGTCGCTGAGTGCCACGACGTTGATCCGGACGTTGTAGCTCGCCCCGATGCATCCCGCTTCGGCGAGAAGCGCGGCGATGCCCGCGTCGCTTGCGGCGTTGGTGTTTCCACGCTCGGCCACCGCGAGCGCGAGCTCGGCGACGGCGGCGCAGGCGGCGGCGGTCTCCAGCGGGACGGCCGCCGCTGCCAGGAGCGCCTGGTCGATCCTGGCTTTCTTCTCCGCCTCGAGGGCGGGCGTCTCCGCCGGCAGCTTGTAGGTGGCGGCGACGGCGGCGTACGCCTCGGCGTCGCGGGCGACGAGCGCGCGCGCATCTCGGCGTCCACGGCGGCGTACTTCTTCTTGCCGGCGGTGAGTCCGGCGACCATCTGGGCGAGGGCGGCGCCGAGCGCGCCGGCGTGGGCCGAGACGCTGCCGCCCCCCGGTACGGGCGTCGGCGACGCGACGGACGCGACGAATCCGCTCAGCGACTCGCCGCCGCTGATCGCGCGGCGCACCCGGTGCTCGAGCACCATGTCGCTGGTGAAGTTGCGCAGGCGAATGTGCCGGACCGCCGCGTCGAGGAGGCACCGCTCCGGGACGAGGCCGACGATCTCGCTCCAGGTGGGAGTCACGCCGCGCGCCTCGGCCTCGGTGCGCACCATGTCGAACGCCACGTGCAGCGGCGTGCGCTCGGTGTCGACGAGGTTCATCGAGACCTGCGCCTGCCCGTCCACCTCGAAACCCATCGCCTTCACGTATCGCAGCCCGCCGGACGACCCGCGCACGGCCTTCGCGACCTCCTTGGCAACCGGGAGGTTGTACGCGGGGCCGAGGTAGACGTTGTACGCGACGAGGAAGGGCCGCGCGCCGATCGCCACCGCGCCGGCGGTCGCGTGCACGGCGGAGGGCCCGTAGTCCGGGATGCGCTGCGGGGTCGAGCCGATGTCGTCGCGCAGCCCCTCGAACTCACCACGACGCACGTCGGCGAGGTTCTCGCGGTCGGGGCGCGTGGCGGCGCGCTCGTAGAGGAAGACCGGGATTCCGAGCTCCGTCCCGACGCGCTCACCGAGCTGGCGCGCGAGAGCGATGCAGTCCTCCATCGTCGCGCCCTCGAGCGGAATGAACGGCACGACGTCGGCGGCGCCCATGCGCGGGTGCTCGCCGGTGTGGGCGGTGAGGTCGATCAGCCGCTGCGCTTCCCGGATACCGGCGAAGGCGGCTTCGACGACGACGTCGATCGAGGCGACGAAGGTGATGACGCTCCGGTTGTGGCTCGCGTCCGAGCTGGCGTCGAGCAGGTGCACGCCGGGCGCGTGCGCGATGGCGTCGCGGATCTTCGCGACGACCTCGGGGCGGCGCCCCTCGGAGAAGTTGGGGACGCACTCGATGAGCTTCATGCGGCGCGCAGAGTGTCGAGGAGCCAGGCGTGCATCGTCGGATTGCCGCAGACGAGGGAGGTTTCGGCGACGGGGCAGGGTTCGCCCTCCGCCGTGGTGACGACGCCGCCTGCCTCCTGAATGAGGAGTGCGCCGGCGGCCATGTCCCACGCGTTGAGGCGCAGTTCCCAGAAGGCGTCGTAGCGTCCGCAGGCGACGTCCGCGAGATCGAGCGCGGCCGCCCCGCAGCGGCGGATCCCGGCCGTCGCGCTCATGACGGTGGGCAGCGCCGGCAGGTAGCGCGCGATGTCCCGGTCGCCGGACCAGGGCAGCCCCGTGGCGATGAGAGCGCGGGCCGGATCGGTGATCTCACTGACGCGCATCGGTGCGCCGGCGCGCCGCGCGCCGCCGCCGCGGGTGGCGGTGAACAGCTCGCCGGTCGCGACGTTGATCGTCGCGCCCGCCTGGACCTCGCCGTCGACGAGCGCGGCGATCGTCACCGCGTACCACGGCAGCCCGTGCAGAAAGTTGGTCGTGCCGTCGAGCGGATCGGCGACGAAGACGAGCCCGCGCGAGCTGCTCACGTTGGGCGAGCCCTCCTCGGCGAGGAGCGTCCCGTCCGGGTGGCGGCCGGCGACCAGCTCGGCGATGGCCGCCTCGCTCGCGCGATCGACCTCGCTGACGAAGTCGTTGGCACCCTTGGACTCCCACACGAGGGAGGCGCGCCGCTCGGCGCCCTGCCGCACGATCTCCGCGCCGCGCGCCGCCGCGGCGACGCACGTCGTGAGCAGCGCGCGCGCATCCGCACGACCGATCGTCGCGCGCGAGGCGCCGACGCTGTTCTCCATTCCTTGCGACGCGTCAGACGCGCTCATTACGTTCGGGGCATGGCACGTATCTTCAGCGGCATCCAGCCCTCCGGGGAGCTCCACATCGGCAACTACCTCGGAGCGGTGAAGAACTGGGTGGCGCTGCAGCACACGGCGGAATCGATCTTCTGCATCGTGGACTACCACGCGATCATCGCCGCGTACGAGCCGGCCCAGCTCCGCATTCGCCGCCACGAGATGGCGCTCGGGCTGCTCGCGGCGGGAATCGACCCGACGGTGTCCACGCTGTTCGTCCAGTCGGACGTGCCGGAACATACCGAGCTTGCGTGGATCTTCAACACGGTCACGCCACTCGGTGAGCTCGAGCGACAGACGCAGTTCAAGGACAAGTCACAGCGGATGGAGAGTGTGAGCGCGGGGCTGCTCAACTATCCCATCCTGCAGGCGGCGGACATTCTGCTGTATCGCGCCGATCGCGTCCCGGTGGGCGAGGATCAGCTGCAGCACCTCGAGCTGTCGCGCGTGATCGCGCGACGGTGGAACGCCGAGTTCGCTGCCGACGAGGCGTATTTCCCCGAGCCGCAGCCCGTGCTCACGCCGACGCGGCGGATCATGGGACTCGACGGTCAGTCCAAGATGTCGAAGTCGATGGGCAACACGATCGGACTGCTCGAGACGCGCGAGGCCATCTGGGCGAAGCTCAGACCAGCGGTGACTGATCCGAAGCGGATCAAGAAGACCGATCCGGGAACTCCGGAAGTCTGTAACATCTATCACCTGCACAAGGCATTCAGCCCGCCCGAGACGGTGGAGCACGTGGCGGTACAATGCAGCACGGCGGGCTGGGGGTGCATCGATTGCAAGAAAGTGCTCGCGGAGTCGATGGAGACGGAGCTCGTCCCGATCAGATCGCGGGCGGCGGCGCTGCGCGAGGATCCTGCGCGCGTGCAGTCGGCGTTGGACGCCGGCGCCGACAAATGTCGCGCACTGGCGCGCGAGACGATACGAGGCGTGCGCGAGCGGATGGGATTCGACGGATGATGACGGTGATGGTCGGCGGGGGGTCCTTTGACGCGCATACCTCTTGCTCTCATGGTAGTATCAGCGTCCGTCGCGGGGCGGGCGCGTGGATGGGGAACCGTTGCAGCGAGCGAGCCATGCAGTCCCTTCGTGAGTTGATCAGCCGAGTACGTTCGTGGGCGGGATGGCGCCTGTTCCGCCGCGCTCCAGCCGTGCCGACTGCGAGCTCACTGCCGTTCCTCGTCACGATGGAGCGGCCGATCCTGCGCGAGGTGACGGCGCAGGGTGTTCGCGTGTACTCGCTGTGCGGTCGGTGCGGTGCGCAGCTCGCCGCGAGCGCGACGCTCTGCGAGAGCTGTGCACAGCGACGAAGCCGCTCTGCCCCCAACGCCTGAGTGTCGCTCCTCGAGCGTCTGATCGACTTCATCGCGGCCCAGTATCGCTGGGGGCTGCACCCACTGAAGATCGCCGTCGCGCTCGCGGTGCCCGTGCTGATCGTCTATCTCGCCGACCGGCGCGTCCGTCGTCTCGCCGCCGTCGTGGCAGCCGAGGAGGATCGGGTGCGCCGGCTGCCGCGGATTCGCCGTCGTTGATCGCTCGCCGCTGAGTGTACGCCGGACACGCCGCAGTCGCGCTGGCACTGCGATGGCGCGAGCCGCGCCTCCCGATCGTCCCGCTCGTCCTCGCGTGCTACGGTCCGGATTGGGCCGAGGTCGTGCTGATGGCGCCCAATCCCCGGGCGGTGATGGCGGCATACACGCACTCGATCCCCGGCCTGCTCATCGGTGCGGCACTCGTCACGCTGCTCTGGCGGTGGATGCGCCGGCCGGGTGCGACGCTGCTTGGCGTGGGGTGGCTCCTCCACTGGCCCGCCGACCTGTTCACGGGCCGCAAGCCGCTGATCTTCCCGACGCCGCTGATCGGGCTCGACCTGTACAAGCTGCCCCTCGCCGATTTCGTCCTCGAGGCCACCGTCGTGGCGATCGGGTGCGCCATCTACGCGCGCGGCGTCCCGAAGCGTGCCGAGTTGCGCCGCGTGATCGTCATACTGGGTGCTGCGCTCATCGCATTGCAGGCGGCGGCGGACGTGGCGCTCGGGGTGATGCGGAACACGGAGTGGGAACCCTCACTGGCGTCGGCCACGAGGCAGTCTCATCTTCCGCGAGCCCGCGTTCACGGATGGGCCGGACTCCGCATGCGTTTTGCACTTTCGCCCTCGCACAATCGACGCGAGGGCGAGAGATGGCAACGACGGACGGACCCCGGGGCATCGTGACGCTGGTCTGCCTCACCTGCGGCAAGGAGAAGTTCTTCACGAGTGAGGTGCCGGCGGCGGTGAGCTGCGAGCAGTGCGGCAGCACCGTCTTCCGGACTTTTGCTACACCGACCGAGCCCGACGAGGCGGCCATCGACGCGCTCGAGGCGCAGGCACGCAGCATGGCGTACGGGGACAGCTCCCCGGACACGACGCCAACCGACGTGCGAGACCTCGACGCCAGGTAGCCGACGGCGGGCGGGAGCCCGCCATTCTCACCGCACCTCCGGCGCAGGACATCAAGGACATCGTGGAGGTCGCGCGCGTCCTGCGCCTCGACCTCCTCATCAAGCTGTCGCTCGCCGTCTTCCTCGGCGGGATCATTGGCTTCGAGCGGGAGCTATCCGGGAAGCCTGCCGGCCTCCGCACCAACATCCTGATCTGCCTCGGCGCGGCGCTGCTGATGGACGTCTCCACCCGGATCGGGTTCGTGGACGGCCACCGCATCGGCGATCCGGCGCGCATCGCGGCCCAGGTCGTCAGCGGAGTGGGCTTCCTCGGCGCGGGGACGATCATGCAGGGCTCCGGTGTCGTCACTGGACTGACCTCCGCGGCGACGATCTGGGTGGTGGCGGCGATCGGGCTGACGATCGGGGGCGGCTACTATGTGGAGGCGCTCGGTGCCGGCCTCCTGGTCACCTTCGTGCTGTCCGCGCTGGGTCGCCTCGAGATCTACGTCCGGCGGCTCCGTCGCCGCGTGACGGCGACGGTCCGGACGCGCGTCGGCACCACCCAGGAGGCGCTCGCCGAGGCCCTCCGCTCCTACGGGATCATGATCGAGAGCGCACGCATCTTCGACCACTCCGAGGACCGCACCTTCGAGGTGAAGCTCGCCGGACCGTCGCGGCAGTTCGACATCGCCGAGGGGGAGCTGCTCGGGCGTGACTTCATCCTGTCCGTGACCTTTGACTGACGCGTCGCGGCGGCTCGTCGTCGATCTGGCCGCCACATCGAAGAACTGGGCGCTGACGCCGGCCGGAGAGGCGCGGCTGCGCGCCGGCGCGCCGGCCGGCTGGGAGATCGTCGTCGTGCGTGCCCCGACCAGCTCGGATGGCGACGGCCCGCCGCGCGCCAGCGGCGAGGCGATGGCCGCGATCGGCGAGGCGGAGGCCTACTTCGGCTTCGGGGTCACTCCCGACCTCGTGGCCGCCGGAAAGCGCCTGCGCTGGGTGCACTCCGCCGCGGCGGGGGTCGGCAACGTGCTCAAGTCGGGGATCACCGACACCGACATCCTGCTGACGAACGCGGCGGGGATCCACGCGATCCCGATGGCGGAGTTCGTGGTCGCCACCGTGCTGCACTTCCTGCGCGGGCTGGACGTCGCGATCGACCAGCAGCGGCGCGCGGAGTGGAGCAAGGCCTTCTTCGTCGCTGACGACTCGCCGCTGCGGGAGCTGGGCGACAGCCGGGTGCTGATCGTCGGGACGGGAGGGATCGGGCAGGCGACGGCGGTGCGGATGGCCGCGTTCGGGGCCAAGTGCATCGGCGTGCGGCGGCGGCCCGAGCAGGGCGCGCCGGCCGGCTTCGAGCGGGTAGTCGGGCCCGACCAGCTCGACGACGAGCTGCCGGAGGCGGACGTGCTGGTCCTCGCCGCGCCGCTCACCGGTCAGACCGCGCGGCTGATGACGCGGGAGCGGTTGGAGCGCCTGCCGCGCCGGGCGATCGTCGTCAACGTGGCGCGCGGCGCGCTGATCGACGAGGAGGCCGTGGCCGATCTCGTGGAAACAGATCGGTTACGCGGGGCTGTACTCGACGTCTTCCAGGAGGAGCCGTTGAGGCCGGATAGCCGGCTGTGGGGGCTCCGCTCGGTGCTCGTGGTGCCGCACGTCTCCCCGGTGTCGCCGGGGCGGTTCTGGCCCCGGTCGCTCGAGCTGTTCCTCGACAACTGGCACCGCTACGACGCCGGCCAGCCTCTCCGCAACCTCGTCGACAAGCACGCAGGATACTGATTTCATGGAGAAGATCATCAAGGCCGCGGTCGATCGGGGGGCGTCCGACCTGCACATCAAGGCAGGGGACGTGTTCCGGGCGCGGATCCACGGCAAGCTCGTCCCGCTGACCAAGCAGGCGCTCACGCCGGAGCAGACGCGCACGATCGCGCTGCACCTGATGCCGAACGAGGACGACAAGGCCCGCATCGACACCCTCACCGACTACGACTGCTCGTGGTCCGCGTCGGGGGTCGGGCGCTTCCGCGTCAACATCATGCGGCAGCGATCGAGCTTCATGATCGTGATGCGCGTCATCCCGTTCGACATCCCGACGTTCGCGTCGCTGCGCCTTCCGCACGTGCTGGAGAAGGTCGGCCAGGCGGAGCGGGGGATGGTGCTGGTCACGGGCGTGACCGGCTCCGGAAAGTCGAGCACGATGGCCGCGATGGTGAACTACATCAACCAGCACGAGAACCGCCACATCCTCACGCTGGAGAACCCGATCGAGTTCCTGCACCGCGACATCCAGAGCGCGATCACGCAGCGCGAGATCGGCAGCGACACGCCGGACTTCAAGATGGGACTGCGCGCCGCGCTGCGTCAGGATCCGGACGTGATCATGATCGGCGAGATGCGCGACGCCGAGACGGTGGACACGGCGATCAAGGCGGCGGAGACGGGCCACCTGCTCATCTCGACGCTGCACACCCCGGACGCGCAGAGTACCATCCTCCGCATCATGGCGATGTTCCCGCCGGAGGAGCAGGAGGTGGTGCGCATCCGTTTGAGCGAGTCGCTGCACTCCGTGGTATCGCAGCGCCTGCTGCCGCGCGCCGATGGCAAGGGACGCGCTGTCGCGGCGGAGGTGCTCGTCGTGACGCCCGCGGTGCGCGACATGATCGCCGACGGGAAACGCATCGGCGAGATCCGCGACTACATCGCCGACGGGCGGGACCAGTACGGGATGCAGACCTTCGATCAGCATCTGGCCGATCTGGTACAGGAGGGTACCGTCACCTTCGAGACGGCGATGGCCGCGGCGACGAATCCGTCGGACTTCGCGCTCAAGATGCGGATGTTCAACCGCGACACGTCGGCGCCCAGGATGACCGGCGAGGTAGAGGCGGTGCCGGCACCCGAGCCGGCCGCCGCCGGGATGACCGGGATGACGACCGGCGCGGGCGGGTTCGAGTTCTACCAGCAGTAGCCGGTTCTGGTCATTGGTACGTGGAGGGGCGCCGGCGAATGTCGGCGCCCCTCTTCCGTTGTCGGCTGCACGGTGGGAACGTGGCGCGCGCTTTGATCCGCCACTGATCAGATACCCCGTGCCACACGACGAAAATCCCGACCAGATCGCGGCGCATGACGTGCTGGGACAGGGCGCGGCGCACCTCGCCGCGCTGGCGCGTGCGCCGCGTGCCGCTGGGAGCGAGGCCGAGCGCGAGGCGCGCGAGTACTGCGCGCGCGTGCTCCGCGACGCCGGCTTCGACGTCGCGCTGGAGGAGTTCGACTACTCGCAGATGCCCGGGCGATACGGCACGCCGATCGGCGGTGCGATCGCGTGGGCCACGATCGCTGCCACCGCGTGGCTCGGTGCGACGGGCAAGCCGGCGTTCTTCTCGGCCCTCGTCTGTCTGGTCGGCATCGCGATCCTCGGCATGTGGTCGTGGCTGCTGCTTGGCGACGGCGTGCTCACGCTACCCTGGCGGCGAGCCACGGCGGTCAACCTGGTGGCGACGCGCGGTGGATCGGCGCCGCGCGTCTGGCTCGTGGCGCACCTCGACAGCAAGTCGCAGCCGATCCCGTCGCTGCTGCGCGTCGCCGGACTCGTCGCGCTCGCGACGGCGCTGGCCATCACGCTCGCCGCGGTAGTGCTGACACTCGGCGGCGTATCGCTGCGTACGCTGTGGTGGCTTGGCGCTGCGCTTGCCACGGTAGGGGCGGTTCCGGTGCTGGCCAGCACGGTGGGAAACGACTCGAACGGCGCGCTGGACAATGCGTCCGGCGTGGCGACGGTGCTCGAAGCGGCGCAATCGTCGATGCAGGACGTGCGGTACGGGGTGTTGCTGCCGAGCGCCGAGGAGTTGGGATTGGCCGGGGCACGCGCGTGGGTGCGCGAGCGACGAGGGGAACGAGGGATCGCCATCAACTGCGACGGTGTGGACGACGGAGGAGCGCTCACGATCATGTATTCCGGAATGCCTTCGATCGAGATCATCGACACGATCCGAGACTCTGCGGCAGAGCCGGTGCGCGTGCGGCGCATGCCGCTCGGCCTGTTGCTCGACTCGGTGGCACTCACCGAAGGAGGGTGGCGATCGGTGACGGTGAGCCGCGGCTCGTTCGCCTCGCTGCGACGCGTGCACACGCGAGCGGATTCGCTCCAGCGCCTGCGCGGCGACGGCATCTCCCGAACGGCGCGAGTGCTCGCGCGTGCGACGGGGGCGCTGGCGCGATGAACATCCTCATCCTCGTCGCCGTCATGCTGCTCGGCCTCGTGATGATCCCGTTCGGTCTGCCCGGCACGTGGATCATCGCGGCGGCCGCGCTCGGTTATCAGCTGCTGGTGCCGGGCTCGATCTCGATGTTCGTCGTGATCGCGGTGATCGTGCTCGCGCTGATCGGCGAGCTGCTCGAGTTCTCGCTCACGACGAAATACACGAAGAAGTACGGCGGATCGCGGCGAGCGAGCTGGGGTGCGATCATCGGTGGGATGATCGGCGCGTTCATGGGCGTGCCCGTGCCGGTCGTCGGCTCGGTGCTGGGGGCGTTCGCCGGTGCGTTCGCCGGCGCATTCGTCGGTGAGTTCTCCCGCGCGGGTGAAGGCGGGACGGCGACTCGCGTCGCGACGGGCGCGTTGGTCGGACGCGCGGTCGCGGCAGCGATGAAGATCGCGATCGGCATCGCGATGGCCGCGTGGGTCCTGTTCGCGGCGGTCTATTGAGGGCGAACGCCGCGCGGCGTTCGCCGCTGACCAGGCTCGCCGGCGGTTCGGCTCGGTAAGGAAGGCTCACCAGAGCCGGGAGGCGGCGCCTTGCGCAGGGCGTTGCGGGAGATGGCGCCCAGACCCGGGCGCTGCTAAGGTTGATGCCCGCCGGATCCCCTCGTGTCGGACGCGCGAGTGCGCGCCGTGTGCACGATCATTCCGGCCAACGCGGGAGACGCGATGACGCGATACGGCACCGACCGGCGCGGCGCGACCGGCCAGATGAAATGGAGCAGCAAGACGACGAGCGTGGCGCGCTGGCTCGTCGCGGGAGCGATGATCTTCGCTCTGTCGCCATCCACTGCGCACGCGCAGTTCGGGCGACTCAAGAAGCTCAAGGAGAAATTCTCGGCGCCGGACTCCGCAGCGCGCGCCAAGGACAGTCTCGCGCAGATCGCCGCGGGGGTGAAGCCCGAATCGGTGAAGGTCGGGAAGAGTTTCCTGCAGAAGAGCGCCTCGGTCGTGAGCACGGCGAACGGCGCGCTCGAGTCGGCGACGGGGATCTCGGCGAAGGATGCAGCGCTCGCCGCGACGGGCCTGGGCGCGAGCAATCTCGTCGCGAAGAAGCTCGGCCTCGATCCGATGAGCATCGGCGCCCAGGCGATTGCCAACGCGAAGATGTCCGCACAGCAGCGTACGATTCAGAAGGTGGGCGGCGGTGGACTTGCCGGCGGAGCCAGTGGAATGGCGAGTGCGGGCATGAGCGCGGCGCAGATGCAGGCGATGCAGCGCGCGGCGATGGCGAATGCCGGAGCGACGACCAATCGGGCGGCGATGGCCAACGCACTCGGTGCCAACCCGGCGATGGCCGGCTATTCGCAGGCCGACGTCGATGCGCTGGTGACCTTCCAGCAGGAGATGATGCAGCTGTCGACCGCGGCGAGTGGCGGCGACATGTCGGCACGAGCACGACTCGAGGCGTGGCAGGCGTTGGCGATGAAGTATCAGCCCGAGGCGGAGAAGCTCAGTCTCGCGGCCGGCGCCGGTGACATGGCCGCCGTTCAGAAGCTCCAGCGGCTCCAATTCGACATGATCAAGGAGTGGAACCGCACGGGTGGCGCAAGGGTGACGAAGAAGGTCAAATGAGCGACCGGGGCAGGACTGATTGACTCTGCCCCTGCGCTACCTAGATTCAAACAACGCCCCGCGCCTCGCGGGGCGTTTTGTGTGTTTGCGTGCTGGAATCACCGCTCGGGAGTGTCATGTTCGGTCCGGAATCGCGCGTCGTCGTCGTGGTCGGGGCGCAGTGGGGGGACGAAGGGAAGGGCAAGCTCGTCGACGTGCTCGCGGAGCGGGCCGACTGGGTGGTGCGCTACCAGGGCGGGGCGAACGCGGGGCACACCGTCGACCTCGGTGACCGCTCCTTCGTGCTGCACCAGATCCCGAGCGGGATCCTCCACCCCGGCGTGCGGTGCGCGATCGGCAACGGCGTCGTGCTCGATCCCGACACGCTGTTCGACGAGATCGACGGTCTCGTCAAGGCAGGGGTGGACGTCGAGGGGAGGCTGTACGTCAGCGAGCGTGCGCACCTCGTGCTGCCTTACCACAAGGCGGTGGATGGGGCGAGCGCGTCGAGCAAGGCGATCGGCACGACGGGCCGCGGCATCGGGCCGGCGTACGAGGACAAGATCGCGCGCCGCGGCGTGCGCGTCCTCGACCTGCGACATCCGGAGAAGCTACGCGAGATCGTCGAGAAGGGTGCCGCGCACGCGCGCGGCATGCTCTCGCGCGACGGGTCCGACAAGACGGTGGACGTCGACGCGGTGCTCGCGCTGCTGGGCCGGCTCAGCGAGCGGCTGCTCCCGCTGGCGGACGACGTCGGCCTCACCATACACCGCGCGGTGCGCGCGGGTGCGGCCGTCCTGCTCGAGGGGGCGCAGGGCTCGCTGCTCGACATCGATCACGGCACGTATCCCTTCGTGACGTCGAGCAACACGACCGCGGGCGGTGCGGCCGTCGGGGTCGGCATCGGGCCGAACGCGATCGATCGGGTGCTGGGTGTCGTGAAGGCATACACCACGCGCGTCGGCAACGGCCCGCTTCCCACGGAGCTGGACGAGCCGCTCCAGACCCAGGTGCGCACGCTCGGCAACGAGTTCGGCGCGACGACGGGACGTCCGCGTCGCTGCGGATGGTTCGATGCGCTCGTCGTGCGCTATGCGACGCGGGTGAACGGACTCTCCGATCTGGCGGTCACCAAACTCGACGTGCTCGATACACTGGACCGGCTCGGCGTGTGCGTCGGCTACGAGATCGACGGCGAGCTGCACGACGAGTTCCCGGGCGATCTGGTGAAGCTCGACTGCGTGAAGCCGAAGTACGAGTGGTTCGACGGCTGGAAGCGCTCCACGGCGACGGCGCGCACCCTGGCCGATCTGCCCGCCGAGGCTCGGCGCTATCTCGATCGGATCGAAGCGCTCGTCGAAGCGCCGATCACCTACGTCAGCGTCGGGACGCGCCGCGACCAGATCATCGGCCTCTAGCCGATGATCACGCGACCGGACGACTCGGACAGGCACGACGTCGACCTGCTGATCGTCGGCGCGGGCCCGTGCGGGCTCGCCGCCGCGATCTCGGCGCAGCGCGCCGGGCTGCGGGCGCGCGTGCTCGATTCCGGGGCGATCGCGAGCACGATCACGCAGTATCCCTACTACGTGAAGTTCTTCTCGACGGCCGAGAAGCTCGCGCTGGGCGGCATGCCCTTCCTCGTCTCCGACGACAAGCCGACGCGGCGCGAGGGGCTCACCTATTACCGCGCCGTGGTGCGCCACTTCGGGCTCGACGTGCGGCAGTACGAGCGCGTGCAGCGGCTCGAGCAGGGGGAGCGCGGCTGGATCGTGCACTCCGAGTCGATGGAAGGGCGCCTCCACCGCACCGCGGCGCGCGCGGTGTGCGTCGCCACCGGGTACTTCGGCTCGCCGAACTATCTCCGCGTGCCCGGGGAGTCGCTGCCGCAGGTCGCGCACGTGTACCGCGAGGGTCATGGCGCGTACGATCAGGACGTCGTCGTGGTCGGCGGCGGCAACTCGGCCGCCGAGGCGACGCTGGATCTCTGGCGCACGGGTGCGCGCGTCACGCTGGTGCACTTCGGGCCCACGTTCGACAAGAAGATCAAGCCGTGGGTCCTGCCCGACGTGGAGAACCGGATGAAGGAGGGGGCGATCGCGGCGCGCTGGAACAGCCGCGTCGCGTCGATCGAGCCGGGCGTCGTGACGATCAACGGGCCAATGGGCGCCGAGCGTCTGCCGGCGCGGTTCGTCTACGTCATGACCGGCTTCGCCCCGAACACCACGCTGCTCGCCGAGGCCGGCGTGCCGATCGATCCCGCGACGGGGATCCCCGAGCACGATCCCGCGACGCTCGAGACGACGCTGCCCGGTCTGTTCATCGCCGGCGTCGTCGTGGCGGGCTACGACGCGAACAAGATCTTCATCGAGAACGGACGGTTCCACGGCGATCAAATCGTCGCCCGCCTGCTGGGCCAGGCGGCCCCGGCGGCCCCGCGGCTGAGCGCAGAGCTGGATACGTGAACTACTTTGCAGGTTCGGCCGACACATCCAGTGTCGGGCGAGAGCAGTAGATCCCACACCATCACCGCACATGTCCCACCCCGACGTCATGGACAAGCTCGTGTCGCTGTGCAAGCGGCGCGGGTTCATCTTCCAGAGCTCCGAGATTTACGGAGGCACGGGCTCCGTCTGGGACTACGGTCCACTCGGCGTCGAGCTGAAAAAGAATCTCAAGGACCGCTGGTGGTGGGCGATGGTCCGCTCGCGAGACGACATCGAGGGGATCGACGCGGCGATCCTGATGCACCCGCGCGTCTGGGAAGCGTCGGGGCACGTGGCGGGATTCGTCGACCCGCTCGTCGACTGCCGCACCTGCAAGGGCCGCTTCCGCGCCGACAAGCTCGAGGACGCGCAGTGCCCGCAGAAGCCGTCGAAGCATCCAGGCGAGCACACCGCCTGCCAGCTCACCGATGCGCGGCAGTTCAATCTCATGTTCCGCACGTTCATGGGTCCCCTCGAGGAGACGGCGTCCGTCGTCTATCTCCGGCCGGAGACGGCGCAGGGCATCTTCGTGAACTTCCTGAACGTGCAGCAGAGCAGCCGGCAGAAGGTGCCGTTCGGGATCGCGCAGATCGGCAAGGCGTTCCGCAACGAGATCACGCCGGGGAACTTCATCTTCCGCACGCGCGAGTTCGAGCAGATGGAGATGCAATTCTTCGTCGAGCCGGGCACGGACGCCGAGCATTTCGAGTACTGGAAGGACGCGCGGATGAAGTGGCATCACGCCATCGGGCTCAGCCCCGACCGGCTCCGCTACAAGGCGCACGAGCAGCTCGCGCATTACGCGCGCGCCGCGTTCGACATCGAGTTCGATTTCGGCGGCACGCTCGGCTTCCAGGAGATCGAGGGGATCCACAATCGGTCCGACTACGATCTCAGTCGCCATCAGGAGTACTCCGGCAAGAAGCTCGAGTACTTCGACCAGCCGAGGAACAAGCGGTACGTGCCGTTCGTGATCGAGACGTCGGTCGGGGCGGACCGCGTGACGCTCGCTGCGCTCGTGAACGCGTACCGCGAGGAAGAAGTGGCGGGAGAGGAGGAAGGGCGCACGGTGCTCGGCTTCCATCCCTCGATCGCGCCGATCAAGGCGGCGGTGTTCGCGCTGACGAAGAAGGATGGGATGCCCGAGATGGCGCATCGCATCGCGAACGACCTGCGCCCGCACTTCCCGGTGGACTACGACGAAACGGGGAGCATCGGCAAGCGCTATCGCCGACAGGACGAAGTGGGGACGCCGTACTGCATCACGGTGGACGGCGACTCCGTGAAGGACGGCACGGTGACCGTGCGCGACCGCGATACGCTCAAGCAGGATCGCATCGCCGCGGACGCGCTGTCCGGCTACCTCAGGGAACGGCTCCAGGGATGAGCGCCGGCCTGTCGATCGAGCGCCTGCGCCGCGAAGGCGAGCAGTTCATGCAGGAGCTCTCGCGCGAGTACTTCGAGGCGCACGCGGGGCTCAAGGCGTCGGCGGAGCTGCAGCCCGTCTACGCGAAGCATCGTGAGATCCTTGGGCGCGACGCGCTCGACCTGACGCGCGAGCACTTCCTCGCCAGCGCCGAGGGGAGTGAGGAGCGACGCTCGGCGCGGCTGCTGCTCGACTGGCAGGTCGAGTCGCAGAGCGCGCGCGAGCTGGCCTCGCTCGACGAGCGGGAGATCGCGTGGGAGGGGGACGCGATCGTGAGACTCGACGACGGACGTCAGATTCCCTACCAGCGCACGTCGATCGAGCTGGCCAACACGACCGACAAGCGCGAGCGCGCGACGATCGAGAAGGCGCGCAGCACGCTCGTGCAGAACGAGCTCGCGCCGATGAAGCGCGAGCGGTTCCAGCGCGAGCGCGACATCACCGAGTCGCTCGGCCTGGCCGACGGCTACATCCCGACGTGGGAGCTGCTGAACGGCGTCTCACTCTCCGGGCTGCGCGACGAGTGCGCGCAGTTCCTGCGCGACACCCAGGCGATGTGGGACGAGGTCGCTCCCGAGTTCGTGAAGCGCGGACTCGGCATGACGATGGCCGAGGTGACGCGCGCCGACGCGCTGGCCCTGTTCCGCGCGCGCGAGTTCGACCAGTACTTTCCGGCTGCCGACATGGAGCCGTCGATCCGCCGTCAGGTGCGCGAGATGGGGGTCGATCCCGAGGCGGGCGGGCGCGTGCGGTTCGACACGGGAGAGCGTGAGGGGAAGCGGTCGCGCGCGTTCTGTGCGCCGGTGCGCGTGCCGGACGAGGTGTATCTCGTGCTGCGTCCGCACGGTGGACAGACCGACTGGCAGACTTTCCTGCACGAGCTCGGGCATGCGCTGCACTTCGCGAACATGCGTCCCGACCATCCGATGGAGTTCCGCTGGATGGGCGACAACTCCGTGACGGAAGGGTACGCGATGCTGTTCGACCATCTGACGCAGGATCGTGGATGGCTCGAGCGGTACACGGGGCTCGAGAAGCGCATCACACCGGTGTACCTGCGCGCGGCGGGCTTCGAGGAGCTGCATTTCCTCCGCCGCTATTCGGCGAAGCTGATCTACGAGACGCACCTGTACGGCGGCGACGTGTCGTGGGACGCGCTCCCCGATCTGTACGTCGATCAGCTCACCGGCGCGACGAGCTTCCGCTACTCGCGCGCCGATGCATTCGTGGACGTCGATCCGCGGTTCTACGCCGCGCGGTATCTGCGCGCGTGGCAGCTGCAGGCGCTGATCACGGAGACGCTGGTCGAGCGGTACGACGCGGATTGGTGGCGGAACCCGCGCGCGGGGCCGTGGATCGTGCAGGCCCTGTTCGGGGAAGCGCAGCGCGAGCTGGCGCAGGAGCAAGCGGAACGAGTGGCAGGGAAGGGGTTGAGCTTCGCGCCGTTGGTGCGGAGCATCGAGCGTATGCTCGCCTGAGACAAATTGGCCCGGTGTGGAGACGCCGGCGTCGGTGGTTCCACATCGAGGGCGTTCGGCGTTTGATCTCGTTGCGAGACGGCAGAGGCTGCCTAAATTTTCAGGCGCACTCGCCCTCATCCCAACAGCGATCCATGCCACGACCTCTCGCGCTCGCCGCCTTCATCGCCGTCGTTCTTGCAGGCTGTGGAGGAGGCGCCGACGGTACGACAGGTCCGTCGGGCGCGGGGTTGCGCATCGTGGCCGGAGCAGGCGTCACCGACACGGTGATGTCACGTCCCGTGCAGGCCCTCGTCGTGGAAGTCCGCCCGACCAGTGGATCGCGGGCCGGACTCGTCGTGCGCTTCCAGAGTCTGCCCGCTGATTCGACGCGACCCTACGAGCCGGCGATCGTCGTGTCGAATCTGGCGTCGAGCTTCTTCGGTCCATTCATCAGCGACACGACCAACGCCTCGGGTCGCGCGAGCGTGCTCGTGCAGCTCGGCACCATCGCTGGCGAAGCGCGGATCCTCGTGACCTGTCCCGAGCTCGGATTCGCCGATACCGCGAAGTTCACCGTGCTGCCCGGCAAGCTGGATCGCGTCGTCGTGCGCAATCGCGACACCATGGTCGTCGCCGGAGCGACGTACACGATCGACGCCTATGCGAGCGATCGGTTCCTGAATCGCCGCAGCGACCCGGTGACCTTCGCGCCTGGTGCGAACACGGCGTCGGTGGACCCGTCGGGGCGCGTGACGGTGGCCACGACAGTCGGACGCGGCAACGTGGCGGTGCGCGCCGGCACTGCCCTCGACTCGGCGCGCTTCACCGTGCTGCCATCCGGCACGATGGCATTCTTCGATGCCACCGGGGGAACGGTGACCGTCTCGACCGCGAAGCTGGACGGGTCCGGCAGGAAACGGCTGGGCAGCACTGTCACGCCCTCCTACCCGAATATCTCACCGGATGGGAGCCTCGTCGTCTACCAGGAACCGGCAGGGAGTGCAGTCATCAATCTGGTCGACGCGAGCGCCAACAAGCGACTGCTCACCACGCCGGCCACGATGACCTGGGCGTACTATCCCCACTTCAGCGGTGACGGACAGTGGGTGTTCTTCAGCGGCCTCGCTGTCGGCGACTCGATCGCGGCGATCTGGCGCATCCATCCGGACGGGACGTCGCTCACACGCGTCGTCGACCTCAACAACGCGCCTCTCACGGTGAACATCGGCATCGCGCCTGATGGCAGCCGGATCGCCTACTCCGAGAACTACCAGTTCACCATCATGCAGGTGAGCACGGGCGCGAAGGTCCCGCTCGGCGCGGGCGGAACTTTCATCGAATTCTCACCCGACAGCAGACGCGTCGCCTACCTTGGCGGCGGGTACATCAACGTCGTCAACGTCGACGGAACGTCGCCGATCAAGATCGCGGCGGGCCGGGTGCAAGATGACGCGGGGCTCGCGTGGACGCCCGACGGCGGCTGGCTTCTCGTGCGCGGATACGGTGGGCCGCTGCTCGTCAACGCGGCGACGGGCGAGGTCATCTCGCTGCCCTTCCCCGATTTCTATCAGTTCTCCGCCACCCGGTGACGTGGGGCACCGCTTCGCTGGCGGCTGTCGCACTACACCGGCGTCAGCGATCGCCGCGCAGCGTCCCCAGGCTCGCCTTCATCCCGCTCTGCACCGAGCCTCCGTCCGACCCAAGGGCAACGACGGTGTAGCCCAGCTCGCGGCAGAGCGGCAGGTTCGCCGGATCGAGCAGTAATATCCCCGCCGCCTTCCCTGCGCTCTTCGCGGCGTCGGCGACCTCGCCGAGCGCATCGTGGAAGCGCGCGTCGCCGTACTGGCCGGGAATGCCCATGCTCGTCGTGAGATCCATCGGACCGACGAACAGCACGTCCACGCCATCCACCGCCGCGATCTCCGCCGCGTTGTCGAGCGCCTCGGTGGTCTCGATCTGCGTCAGCGTGACGAGCCACTCGTGCGCGTGAGCGAAGTACTCGTCGAACCGCGCGCCGAACGAGGAGGCACGCGTGAGCTTCGCGACGCCTCGCATGCCGCGCGGCGGATAGCGCATCGCGTGCACCACCGCCTGTGCGTCGGCGGCGGTGCTGACGTACGGCACCATCACGCCGTGCGCGCCCGCGTCGAGCACGCGCTTGAACCGCGGTGCCTCGTTGGCCGCGATGCGCACGAGGCAGGTCGCCGGTGTGGCGCTCACTGCCTGGAGCTGGTGCAGCAGCGTCTCCTCGCCGCCGGGGCCGTGCTCGTGGTCGAGCAGCACCCAATCGAAGCCGGCGAGCCCCGCCATCTCCGCGCTGACGGAAGAGCCGAGGTTGAGCCAGAAGCCGGTGAGGAACTCGCCGGCGAGGAGTCGCGTGCGGAAGGTGCCGTCGATCGTCATGCGCCGTGCGTCATGGGCGTCGGAACACGTGCATCGTCATGCCGCGCTGCACCAGCTTGCCCCCGGTCACCTTGCCGTTCGCGACGTCGAAGGTGAGCCGCAGCGTCGGGTCGAAGTCGAGACCGAACGTGTTGTTGCCGAAGTAGCGCATCGGGGTCTTCTCCTGCTCCTCGGGGGCGACGAAGAGCTGTCCTTCCTCGACGAAGACGCGGACGCCCATGATCTGGCCGTCGGGCAGGCTGATGTCGTAATCGCCGACGAGTCGGCGCTGCTCCTCCGCGGCGATGGATACGACGAGCGGAGCCGGAGGAGGGGTCTGGCCCGCGGCGGGCTTCGCCTGCTCCTGTTCCTGGGCGCGTCCGGTGGCGGGATGCAGGGCGACGAGCGCAGCGGCCAGTGCGGCGACGGAGAATCGATGGGCGATGGACATACTCGATTCCGGTAACGGGTGAGAGAGGCGAGCGGGAATCTCACTCGGGCGTACGCATCGCGACAGGCCGTGGGTTTCGCCCCACGGGCACTATCTTTCCACCGATGCGCCTTCATCCATTCGCCACCATCGCCGCTCTGATGACACTCGCCTCCGCTCCGCTTTCCTCGACCGCCGCCCAGGAGCCCGACTGGGGCGCCGCGCGCCAGGAGACGCTGGAGCACCTGCAGGCGATGATCCGGATGAACACGGTCAACCCGCCGGGCAACGAGCTGCAGGTGGCGCGCTATCTGGACAGCACGTTCAAGGCGGCGGGGATCGAGACGCACCTCTTCGAGCCGACGCCGGGCCGCGGCGCACTGGTGGCGCGCATCAAGGGCAACGGGAGCAAGCAGCCCGTGCTGATCATGGGGCACATGGACGTCGTCGGGGTCGAGCGGGCGCACTGGTCGGTGGATCCGTTCGCCGCCGAGATCAAGGGCGACTACCTGTATGGTCGCGGCGCGATCGACGACAAGGGAATGCTCGCGGCGAACCTCGAGACGATGCTGCTGCTCAAGCGGAACGTGATCGACAAGGGCGGCACGCTGTCGCGCGACGTGATCTTCGTCGCGAACGCGGACGAGGAGCAGAGCGGGGAATGGGGGATGGGTTGGCTGATCACCCACCACCCCGAGCTGATCAAAGCCGAGTTCGCGCTCAACGAAGGGGGACGCGTTCGCATCGTGGGCGGAAAGCGGTTGTACGTCGCGGTGCAGAACACCGAGAAGGTGCCGCACACGGTGACGGTGACGGCGCATGGACCGGGCGGGCATGCGTCGGTCCCGCTCCCGGGGAACGCGATCCTTCGGCTCGGGCGCGCGCTGGCGAAGATCTCCGACTACCGCGAGCCGGTGCAGGTGAACGCGACGACGCGGGAGTTCTTCGCGCGGCTCGGTGCAGTGTGGCCGACGCGCGACGAGCGCGCCGCAATGGCGGACGTCGCCTCGAGCGATCCGCGGCGCATACAGCGTGGAGCGCGCATCCTCGGCCGCACCGCGGTCTTCGACGCAGTGCTGCGCAACGGCATCTCGGCCACGATCCTCCAGGGCGGGATCCGGAGCAACGTCATTCCCACGGATGCGACGGCGACGCTCAACATCCGGACGCTGCCCGGCCAGTCGATCGACGGCGTGGTGGCGCGGTTGAAGAAGGTCGTCAATGATTCGCTCGTGGACATCGCAGTCACGTCGCGCGGCACGGATGCGCCGGCGTCGGACTTTGCGTCACCGATGTTCGCCGCGATCCAGGAGAGCGCGCGGGCGCTCGACCCGTCGCTCATCACGGTGCCCTATCTGAGCACCGGTGCCACCGACAGCGCGCGGTTGCGCGTGTGGGGGATCCAGGCATTCGGCTTGCTGCCCTTCCCGCTGAACCAGGACGACGAGGAGCGCATGCACGGCAACGACGAACGCATTCCGCTGGCGAGCCTCGAGTTCGGGACGAAGCTCGTGTACGGCGCGGTCGCACGGGTCGCACGCTGATGCCGCGCGCACTCGTCACCGGGGCGTCGCGCGGGATCGGGCGCGCGATCGCGGAGCGGCTGGCGCGCGACGGCTTCGACGTCGTCGCCGCGGCACGAGGCCAGAGGGAGCTGGACGAAGTGTGCGCCGAGATCACTGCCGCGGGCGGACGGTGCCAGCCACTCGTGCTGGACGTGAGCGATCCGCAGTCGGTGGCCGCGGCACTCCTCGGCGCGGACGTGGACGTGCTCGTCAACAATGCGGGGATCGGCGCGCTGAAGCCGTTCATGGAGACGACCGCCGCCGAATGGCAGCGCATGATCGACGTGAACGTGAATGCGCTGTATCACGTGACGCATGCCGTCCTGCCGTCGATGATCGAGAAGAAAGCCGGACACATATGTACGATCGGCTCGATCTCGGGACGCAGCGCGTTCGTCGGCGGTTCGTGCTACGCGGCGACGAAGGCGTTCGTGACGTCGTGGTCCGAGTCGCTCATGCTCGAGGTGCGCGAGCACGGCGTGAAGGTGTCGGTCGTGATGCCGGGCTCCGTGACGACCCACTTCAACGACCACGTGCCGTCCGACGACGACGCGTGGAAGCTGAGCGCGGCGGACGTGGCGGACACCGTCTCGTACGTCGTGGGTACGCCACCGAACGTACTGGTTCACCGCGCCGAAGTGCGCACGCTGACCGTCCCGCACGGCCGAGCCCGCCGCTAAACATCTGGCCTTGCGTGAGTTCCCTCATCATATTGGCGAGGTGAACAGGCCTACACTCGTCACGAGCGAGCGGCCGCGTAGCGTCCCGGAGAGCACGGAAGCGGGACTGCGTGAGCTGATCGCGATCAGAGAGATCGTGCATGCCTTCCTCACGGCCGACCGGCCTGAGGAGGTGTTCCAGTTCGCGCTCGACCGGGTGAGCCCACTCGTCGGTGCGAGCTTCGCGTGCGTGTATCTCGTCGACGGCGCGTCGGAGCTGATGCGACTCGCGGCCGTGCACAACTGGCCGGAGAAGTTCACGCCCTTCCTCGGCGAGATGCGTGTGCGGCTCGGCTTCGGGCCGAGCGGGGAGGCAGCGGCGGAGCGACGCGTGATCGAAGTGCCCGACGTGATGGCCGATCCGTCGCTCGAGGATTGGGCGGAGGTCGCGCACGAGCTGGGGTTCCGCGCGATCGTCGCGCTGCCGTTGCAGACGGGTGACGGCGTGCTCGGCGCGGTGGCGTTCTACTTCGAGGAAGCGGGCGC
>JAEKKK010000048.1 GCA_019510405.1 Gemmatimonadota bacterium
AACGGCGGCGCTGACCGTCAGGCGCACTTCACGTCGCTCGGCAGCCCATTCGATCAGCATTTCATCGGCAGCTTCCGGATCGACGGAGATTCGATCGCGTTCCTGCTCCTGCCGAGCGATAAGCCGGCAGACTTCGTGTGGCCGGTGTCTGGCCAGTGGCTCGGCTCGGAGTTCACGATCAGGTATCCCGATCCCGCCGACGGGCCCGACATCGTCGAGCGCTATCGCAAGCGCTAGCACATCATGTCATCCCGAGCGAGGGTAGCGAGCCGGTTGTCATCCCGAGCGAGCGAAGCGAGTCGAGGGATCTGTACCTGACTCTGGATGAGTTGGATTGCGAAACGGCCTCGGAAGCGGAAGCTTCCCGAGGCCGTTTCGCATCCCGACATCCCCGCATTCCCTCATTCCCTCCTTCCCGAGGGCCAATGCACACACGCCGTCTGCTCCTTCTCACCGGCTTCGTCGCGCTCGCGATCGCGGCGCTGCCCCATGCGCACCCCGACGTCACCGTCGGGCCCACCGACATCGGCGGTGTCGTCACCGGCCCGCGCGGCCCCGAGGCCGGCGTGTGGGTCATCGCCGAGACGAACGATCTCCCGACGCGCTTCGTGCGCATCGTCGTCACCGACGATCAGGGACGCTACCTCATCCCCGCGCTGCCCAAGGCGCGCTATTCGGTCTGGGTGCGCGGCTATGGGCTCGTCGACTCGCCCAGGTCCGCGTCGACACCGGGAAGCACGCTCGCGCTCACCGCCGTACCTGCGCCCGACGCGCGCGCCGCCGCTGCGTACTACCCCGCCGGCTACTGGTTCTCGCTGCTCAAGGTGCCCGACAAGAAGGAGTTTCCCGGCACCGGCCCCGAAGGGAACGGCATCTCGCCGAACGTGAAGTCGCAGGCCGATTTCATCCGCACCATCAAGTCGGGCACCTGCATGTCCTGCCATCAGCTCGGCTCCATCGGCACCCGCCGAATTCCCGACGCGTTCAGATCACTGCCGTCCAGCTTCGCGCAGTGGGAGCGTCGCGTGCAGTCCGGCCAGGCGGGCGCACAGATGACCGCCGCGATCGGCATGCTCGGTCATCAGGGGCCGCTCGCCATGTTCGCCGACTGGACCGATCGCATCGCCGCGGGTGAGCTGCCGACGGCGCCGCGTCGTCCGGAGGGAATCGAGCGCAACGTCGTCATCACCGAGTGGGACTGGGCCGATCCGAAGGCCTACCTGCACGACGTCGTCTCCACCGACCGGCGCAACCCGCGCGTCAACGCGAACGGGCTGCTCTACGGATCGCTCGAGCTCAGCGCGGACTATCTCCCCGTGCTCGACCCCGTGCACAACACGATCAGCCGCGTGCCGCTCACCGTGCGCGACAGCGCGACGCCGATCGCCGCGGGCCCGCCTGCCGGCGCGCCCTCCGCGTACTGGGGCGACACCGTGCTCTGGACGAGCCGCACCAACGTCCACAATCCGATGATCGACGAGAAGGGACGCGTGTGGATCACCTCGGCCGTGCGCCCTGCCGAGAATCCCGCTGTCTGCAAGGCCGGCTCGTCGCATCCGTCGGCGAAGCTGTTCCCGCTCGCGCGCTCCGGACGCCAGCTCGCGATGTACGATCCCGCGACGAAGAAGCTGACGCACATCAGCACCTGCTTCAGCACGCATCACCTCATGTTCGCCGAAGACGCGCATCGCACGTTGTGGACGAGCGGCGGCGGTCCCGTCGTCGGCTGGCTCGACACGAAGAAATTCGACGAGACCGGCGACGAGGAAGCGTCGCAGGGATGGACCGCGCTCGTGCTCGACGCGAACGGCAACGGGAAGCGCGACGACTACACGGAGCCGAACCAGCCGATCGACCCGACGAAGGATCACCGCATCAACAACGGGCTCTATGCGGTGTCGCCTGCGCCGGACGGTTCGATCTGGGGGTCGTCGCTCGGATTTCCCGGCGGCATCGTCCGACTCACGCCGGGTGCGCATCCGCCCGAGACCGCGCTCGCCGAGTACTTCGAGCTGCCGTACGGCAACCCGAAGGCGAAGGACCCCGGCTTCTCGCCGCGCGGCATGGACATCGACCGCAACGGTGTCGCGTGGGTCGCACTCGCGAGCGGCCACATGGCGAGCTTCGATCGCCGCAAGTGCACTGGTCCGCTCAATGGCCCTACCGCCACCGGCCAGCACTGCCCGGAAGGGTGGACCTTCTACACCGAGCCGCTCCCACAGCTCAAGGGCGTGACCGAGTCGGGCAGCGCCGAGGGGAGCTACTACACCTGGGTCGATCAGTTCGATGCGCTCGGACTTGGCGCGAACACGCCGATCAACACGGGGAACGAGTCCGAGGCGCTGCTCGCACTGAAGGACGGCAAGTTCGTCGTGCTGCGCGTGCCGTATCCGATGGGCTTCTACACGAAGTGGATGGACGGCCGCATCGACGATCCGAGCGCCGGCTGGAAAGGCCGCGGCCTCTGGGCCACCGTGAGCACCCGCGCACCCTGGCACATGGAAACCGGCAAGGGCACGACGAGCAAGGTGCTGCACGTTCAAATGAGACCGAGTCCGTTGGCGAACTAGCGGCGCCGTTGGCGCCGCGTGAACGGTTCACGGTGATCAGTTTACGCCGGCCTCGGGACGCAATACCGCCCCGAGGTCGGCCGTTCACCGTAAACCGTGAACCGATCACAGCTTCACCGATCGCGTCCCTCTGCCAGCAGCTTGTCCAGCGCCTCGAAGCTCTGCGCCATCCCGCCCTCCATTCCCGAGTGGAGCATCCCGTCGCGCTCCTCCGGTGTGAAGAACAGTGACGTCGCCACGAGGCGCGTGCGTCCGTCGCCCAGATCGGTGAGCTCGGCGGTCTCCAGGATCGTGTAGCCCGGCATCCCGTCCCACTCGAAGGTGCGGACGATCCGGTCCTGCGGCGTGACCTCGCGGTAGCGTCCCTCGAAGCCGTGCGTCTCGCCGTCGGGCGTATGCTCCACGTAGCGCCAGTGGCCGCCGCGCACCACGTCCATCTTCTCGATCACGAGCTTGTTGCCGCGTCCCCACCACTGCGCGATGAACGCCGGCTCGGTGTAGGCGCGCCACACGCGGTCTCGCGTGGCGTCGAAGATCCGCTCGACGCGAATCGTGCGGTCCGTCGGCGTGCTGAGTGTGTGCCGCATCGTGGTTCCGGTCCTGGTGGCGGTGGTGGTCATGGCTGGTCTCCCTTGGTCCGCTCGAGGAACGCCCCGAGGCTGTCGAGTTGGGCTTCGAGCATCTGGTGGTACTTCGCGATCCAGGCGGCTTCGGCGGTGAGCCGTCGCGTGCCGAGCGTGCAGGTCCGGACGCGCCCGATCTTCTGCGTGCGCACCAGCCCCGCCTCCTCGAGCAGCTGCACGTGCTTCTTCATGCCGGTGAGGGTCATGTCGAACTGCTCGGCCAGCTCGGAGATCGACGCCTCTCGGCGCCCCAGTCGCTCGAGGATCCCGCGCCGCGTCCCGTCGGCGACCGCGGCGAATACGGAATCGAGGTCTGATGAATACTGAACCATATGGTTCAGTATAGTACCCGTCAACTCGCGACGCAAGAGCCGAGGGATCTCCAGTAGCCTCGAGGGATCTGCACTCGTGCGCGACGGAATGGGGAATGCGGAACGGCCCCGGGAGCGAGTAGCGTCCCAGGGCCGGCCGAACCTCGTCAACCGCCAACCGATCACAGCGTACCGCGCCTCGGGCGCACCCGGAGAACCAATGGCAAAGTGCGAAGTCTGCGGCAACGATTACGACATGGCATTCCAGGTCGTCACGGCCGGCGTCACCCATACGTTCGACAGCTTCGAGTGCGCCATCCACAAGCTCGCCCCCATCTGCGCGCACTGCGGGTGCAAGATCATCGGCCACGGCATCCAGGCGAACGACACCTTCTACTGCTGCGCGCACTGCGCGCACATGAAAGGCGCCCACGCCATCGTCGACAACGCGGAGCACGCCAAAGCGCGGTGAGTTGGTGAGTTGGTGAGTTGGTGAGTTGGTGAGTTGGACCACGGCCTCGGGAAGCAGAAGCGTCCCGAGGCCGTTCCGCATTCCCCCATCCCCGCATCCCCGCATCCCCGCACCAATGGCGGCCTCGTCAACGACTGGGGTATGTTGGTCCCCATGTCGTTGCGTCAACTCCCTCGCCGCGAAGAATTGGCCGCGGCGCTCGTCGCCATCGCGCTCGTCGCCGCCGGTACCACCGCGTGGCTCCGCCGCGATGCCGCTCCAGAGGAGCGAGGCGCGCGCCCGCCGCGCCGCCCGCTCGATGCGATGCTCTCGGCCGACCGGGAGCGGCGCACCGGTGAGCTGAGCAACGGGCTGCACTTCGTCGTCCGGGCCAACGAGTACCCGGAGAAGCGCGCCGAGCTGCGGCTCGTCGTCAATGCCGGCTCCGTGCTCGAGATGGAGGACCAGCGCGGCCTGGCCCACGCCGTCGAGCACATGGTCTTTCGCGGCACCGAGCACTTTCCTGGACGGGCGATCGAGAAGTACCTCGAGTCGATCGGCATGCGCGCGGGCGAGGACATCAACGCGACCACCGGCCCGGACGAGACGATCTACCAGTTCACCGTCCCGACCGATCGGCCCGAGGTGCTCGACAGCGCGCTCGCCATGCTCGCCGACATGGCGTCCCGGGCGACCTTCGATCCGGCCGAAGCACGCACCGAGGGCGGCATCGTGCTGTCGGAGTGGCGATCGCGCCACGACGCGAGCGACCGGATCGAGGAGCTGCGCGACTCCACCCTGCTGGAGCATTCGATCTACGGGAGACGCTACACCATCGGCGACACCGCCGTGCTCCGTCGCTTCGATGTCGCCGCGATGCGGCGCTTCTACGACGACTGGTATCGCCCCGAGCTGATGTCGATCATCGTGGTCGGCGACGTCGACACGCGCGCGACGATGCTGTCGGTCAAGCGCTATTTCGACGGGATCCGCCCGAGTGCCACGCCGCGCACACGCCCCGCCGTGAGCGCGCCTCGCGTCCACGCGCTGCGCGCCGCCGCGCTCACCGACTCCGAGGTGACCGGCGTCCGGCTCTCGCTCGTGCTGCCGCGAGCGGCCGAGCACAACGTCCACCTCGGCGATTACCGCGCGCACCTCGTCCGACAGCTCTGGCGCGCGGTCCTGGAGGACCGGCTTCAGGCCGCGGCGGAGGAACCGGGATCGCCGCTGCTCAGCGCGAGCGTGGAGTACGAGGACGTCGTTCGGCCGGTGCAGGCCGAAGTGATCTCGGCGTCGATCGTCGACGGGACCGCATCGACGTCACTCGACATGATGGTCGAAGAGCTGACGCGGCTCGCGCGACACGGCCCGACCGCGCGCGAGCTGCATCAGATCACCGAGTCGATCCTCCATCGCCGGGCCGAAGCGGCGCAGTGGTCCGACCAGTCCGACGATCTCGCCGATGCCTACGTCGCGGAGTTCCTGCGCGGCAACGTGCCGATCGATCGCAAGACGTCCTACGCGCTGGCCACCGAGCTCCTGCCGACGATCGGCATCCTCGACATCATGCAGGCCGCCCGCGCCGTGTCGCTCGACAGCGGTGCGCTCGTCGTGGCCGTCGCACCGAGGTCAGGGGCGCTGCTGGATCTCTCGCCGCGCGACCTGATCTCGCGCGCGCGCGCCGCCTCCGCGCACGACGTCGACCGGAAGCACGCGTCACTCGCAGCGACGCGGCTGATGCCGGAGGAGCCTGCGCCGGGCGTGATCACCTCCGAGCGGATCCTCCCCGAGGTCGACGCGTTCGAGTGGACGCTCGCCAACGGGATGCGCGTCATTCTCAAGCCGACCAACTTCGCGAGCGAGCAGCTCGAGTTCCGCCTCGTCGGCGTCGGCGGCGCGTCGCTCGCGAGCGATGCCGACTATCCCTCGGCATTTCTCTCCGACGACATCGTGCGCACGACCGGCGTCGGCACCGTCAATGGGCGCCAGCTCGCACGCCTGCTCGACGGCTCGTCGATCGACTTCAACCGGTCGGTCAGCGACGATGCGGTTCGCATCTGGGGGTACGGCGCGCCACGCGAGGTCGAGACCATCTTTCAGCTCCTGCACCTGCACTTCACCGCACCCCGCGCCGACAGCGCCGCGTTCCGCCGCTACCGGGAACGAGTGATCGCGTTCGCCGCGCACCGGCAGTCCGATCCCGACGCCGTCTTCCGCGACACGGTCGCGGCGGTCGTCGGCAGCCATCACCAGCGCGCGCTTCGCTCGCGCTTTTACGACGACGTCGACCTCTCCCGATCGCTCGCGTTCTGGAACGCACGGATGGCCAACGCGGCGAACTTCACGCTGGTGCTCACCGGAGACTTCACGCTCGACCTCGTGCGTC